>JAAZYQ010000075.1 GCA_014239575.1 Gammaproteobacteria bacterium | reverse complement strand
GGCATTACCCAGATCTTTTAAGAACAACTGGGCGTCTAACTCAGCTTCGAGCCAGCCACGCTGTACATCGGGCCGGTCACGAATGATCTCGTAGAGCATCGCCAAAAAGCCTGCATCACCGCCTTCTACGCCATCAAAGCTTTCGCCAGATGCTGCGCGCCGCGCAATACCCTCCAACTGAATCTTCGAAGCGGTAGGCTCCCAGATAACGGCTGCATCCAGTTTGTTGTTCTTGAAGCTGGAGGTGATAACCTCGATGTTCATGTTGAGGTATTTTTTGGGCTTGATACCAGCCTGCTCGAATGCCCAACGGGCAAAACGGTCAGTACATGCGCCATGGGGGGCAGCAACTAACTTACCGTCCATCCACTTAACGGCATCGAAACCATTTGCGAATTCCGGTGCATCATTTTTGACCAGGAATACGTTGCACTGCTGACGCGACGTTCCCAACACAGCGATCATACGAATGTCGACTTTATCCTTCTTAGTGGTCGATACGATCGCAGGCATATCGCCCATGTAGCCAAGATGATTCTTCTCACCCAACATCTTGCCAACGATGACCGAGCCTTGCAGTCCAATTTCAAATTTCACATCGGACCCGGCCGGCAGATACTTCTTCCAGGAATTCTGGCCATTGATCACAACCCCGGACCATGATTCGGTGTAATAAGGCTGATACCCAACTACCAGGTTGACAGCCTCACCCGGCTTACCAAAGCCAACCTCGGCAACCGCTGGCTGTATAGCCCCCGCGCAGAGCATAGCTGCTCCTGCACTGATAGATAATATGGGCTTATTAAAGTTATACATATTTTCTCCCCTTTGGTGAATCCAATATTGGTGTCGCAAAAAACAAGTTCTTCCAGCAGAACTGGAGCGCATCGCTTTATTGCCGACCCCAATATCAGCCAAGGTGGAATGATTTGTAAAATGCTTTAGTTTGATCGTTTGATTGATAATCCCTATCAGAATGACAAACACCGACAGCAAACCAATATGAATCGCTGAATCACTCGATACGACTGTGACTACAGCCTAAAACGGACAAGCATGCTTCCCGCTTTACTCGTTGATTTGCTATTCGGCGTCGGGCTAACAGTCCTTGGAATCAGCGATTGGGATTTTTCCCCGGTGCAAGGGTGTCGTAAATGGTTGCACCGGCCTGTGCTGGATCGCTCGACTCACGCCGGATTGGCATATCGGCAAGCTGGCCAACTGTGATGGGTCGTATGGGCGGCCGGATTCGGTAGTGACCGATGTCGCCCACCGACATGTCATGCACCTGCGCCATCAACTGGCTGACAGTAGCGGCGCACTTACGACCCATGCAGGGGCCCATGCCACAACGGGTAAATGCTTTGGCCTGATTGGGTCCCATACAGCCACGTGCCGCTACGCTGCGGATCTCCCCCGCGGTAACCTCTTCGCAGCGACAGACGATGGTATCGTCATCAAGAGGCAACTGAAACTGCGAAGTCGGTGGAAAGTATCGATCCAGAAAACGTCGCAAGCGGCGCTGGCGTTTCAACACCGCGGGCTCAGACAAATGCTGTGTACTGCCGATGCCGCTCAATTGCCCGAGGACTTCATGGGCGACCCGCTCACCCTGCAACATGGCCACCTCGGCGCCTGCAATACCCACGACATCGCCCACCATGGATATGGATTCGCGGCTAGTTATACCAACGCCCCGGATGTCCGGCACCCAACATCCTTGGAGAGAATCAAAACGGTGTGTAATGCCTGCTGACATCGACAGCCAGGTATTGGGGATCACCCCATCATGGACTAGCAGCAGTGCCGTTGCCACATCGTGCGAGCACCCTCCCGACCGGTAACTAACGGATCGCAACTGATCGTCACCTTCAGCTCTTAGGTCAGTCACGTGGGAGGTTACCTCGACCTGCCTTTTTACGCCGTGCATCCAGCGGATGCCCTGGATCATGGCCCCCGGGCAAGCCAACAGCGCGTTCAACCCGGATAAGTACGTGCCCCAGGATGCACTCGGCCGGGTATCCAGAATCGCCTGGGGCGTTATGCCCATACCAATCAACTGATTTGCATAGAGATAAAGCAGTGGACCGGTGCCGGCGAGCACCACGTCTTTTTCCGGCAATAAGCCGGATGACTTAAGCAAGGTCTGCGCTGCCCCTATGGTCATTACCCCAGGCAAAGTCCAGCCCAAAAAGGGTGTTGGGCGCTCCATCGCGCCAGTGGCCAGGATAATATGGCGCGGGTAAAGCATCTGCGCGTTGCCATTTTCTAATAGACCCAGTGCCAGTTCGGGCTCCTGATCCGAGGTGATCTCCCAGACCGAAGTGCCAGGGCGGTAATACGCTCCACTCTGTCTGAAACGCCTGGCTAACTTTATTCCAGAGCCGTAGCTGGCGCCCAGCGGATTCAAATCTGATGGCCGCGTCGCATTGACTTTCTCTATTCCCCGGAAGACCTGGCCACCCGGTGTCTGCTGCTCATCAAGCACGACAACATCAACGCCTTTGCCGGCAAGTGCACAGGCCGCGGCCAGGCCAGCAGGGCCGGCTCCGACGATGACTACCTCACAAGTGGATCTAATATCGCTCATCCCATACTCCGATGGGACTCACGCCAGCACTTGTGATTAAAATTGTTCATAGCTGCTGCAAAATGTCTATTCATTGACAAACATCTATCTTGATCAGTTGATGCCAAACCGTTTCAGGGTAAATGGCGCAAGTAATTCACTTCGCTCGCCGCTCAAAGCCCACTTTACGATCAAAGTCGCAACGACTGGCGCGATTGCCCAGCCATGCCCCGACCATCCGGTCGCAACGTAGCCATTGGCGATTCCCGGTACTCGATCAATTATCGGAATATCATCAACGCTCATCGCCTCAAGATGGTCTGCATCGGTCTTTGCAACCTCGACGCCCTGAAGTTCAGGGAACACTGCGATAGCCTGTGCAAGATTACCTTCTACCGCCGACGGCAGAACACTGCCGCGCTGCCCCGTAACATCCCAGGCGCCGTGCCAGCCGCCAGATATCATCAGACGGTTGTCCGGCTCCGCCTTGATCGAAACCATACGATGCACATGCCCCAGCAGAGTGTCCACATGAATCCGGCCGAACGGTTCCGTGATCATCACCTGCAGGCAAGCGTTCCAAACCGGAAGTTGCAGATTAAACGCCGTCTTCACCAGATCATGAGCTCCACTGTTGGCAAGAACAAACAGGTTACCGCTGAAGGCAATTGATTCACCCTTTGCGGTAATCACAGCAGTCACACTATCGCCATGGGTTTCAAAATGACTGATCTCGGTATCCTCCTGGACAACGACCCCCAACTTCCTTGCGCGATCGGCAACAGCCCGGGTAAAACCGCCATGATCACAAACACCATCCTTAGCACAGTAGATACCTGCTTTTATGTCTTGTGAAAGCCCCGTCTGAATCTCGGCCAGCTCCGCGCCCGCAACAAGACGGCAATCGATTCCCTGGCTGCGTTGCATCTGCACCCGCGCATCGGCAGAGGCAAGATCATCATCTCGTTCTAGCAGTAGGAGATGACCGGTGCGCTGATAAAAACCCTGGCCGCCCAACTCCTCTTCGAGTACAGGCCAGCGCCGGTAAGCCTGCCGCATTAAAGGCAACTCCCGAAGATCGCGTCCATTGGCCCGGACGCCACGACGTCCTGGCCCACCCGACGCACCGCAGGCCACTGACCCCGCTTCCAGCACTTGGACTTGGCGACCCAAGCGCGCGAGTTCCAGAGCAACCAGCATGCCATAGGCCCCCGCACCGATCACCATATCATCTGGCATGCTCAACTCCCTTCAGCCGGGCTCGGCATGGGTGTCCGGCATCATACGTACCTGCATCCCTTCAGCCACCTCAATCAGGCACGCTTGTACAGCGCCCTGCCCTTCAATCTCGACCAGACATTCGTAACAGTTGCCGATCATGCAAAAAGGCGCTCGCGCCGCACCACTCACCGGCGCGCGCCTGAGTTGGGATATACCGACTGTTAACAGAGCGCCGGCAACGCTGTCCCCCCGGTTGGCGAGCACCTCACGGTCCTCGAACCAAAAACTCACCGGGTCAGCGATGTTATGGCGACGATGAAATATCAAAACGCTCTAAACCAAAGCATTGATAAGCAGTCGGTATCTCACCATTGAGCACCCACTGTGGGACTTCGTGCGCATGTACCGCCGCCAGAGTAACGCCGCTATGACAGGAAAAAGAAAACGCGCCGGGAAACTCCGAGGATTGCGTGTAAACCGGAAAGCCATCGGGCGTCATGATCCGTAATGCGGCCCAAGTGCGCTGGATGCGTAGATCCCGCAAGTAAGGAAACGCGCGACTACATTGGCGGGCAATGTCCTGAAGCGTTGATGTTTGGGTATCCAAGTCAAAGCCTGCATCCCGCGCTGACGGGCCCAGCATGAAATTGCCCTCGTCCGTTTGACGGACATAGTTCGTTGGGTAGCCCAAAATATTTGGACTTCTTTCGGTCACGACGATCTGCCCCTGCACCGGAAATACAGGCACCGAGAGCCCCAGCTGTTCTCCCAGATCACTTGAACCGTGCCCCGCGGCAATCACCAGCCTTTCGCAACCAACGACGAGCCGGTCGCCACTGAAAAGCTCGAAGCCCCCTGAGTCCAGTGGGCGAATACGGTCGATGTGCGATCGCGACAAATAGGTTCCGCCATTAAGATCGAAGCCCTCCTGTAGCGCACGCAGCAACCGCAAGGGATTGACGTGGCCATCGTGCGGACAATAGGTAGCGCCTGGCACCTCGGGCCCGATTCCGGGAAGCGACTGAGCGAGTGCCGGGTTCTCGACCACCTCGTAATCATAGCCATCGTCGCCGGCCTCGTGCCGCAACTGCTCCAACACTTTAAGGTTGGCTATGAATTCCACCTCGTCCACCGCAATAGAGAACCCGCCAGGCCGGTGATAGCCCGTTGTGGTCCCAGTCCTGTCGTTGAGCTCGTCACTGAATGCAAGCCAGTCATTGGCAGATTTGCGCGACCAGCGGGCATATTCCGGCATACCTTGGCCTTTTCCCTGAACCCACACCAAGCCAAAGTTTCCCCGCGCAGTACGGATAGCATTATCGCCCTCATCGATCAGCCCAACACTACCACTGAGTTTGCTCAGCCCATAAGCAAAGGCCGAACCCAGCAGTCCACCTCCGATCACAGCAATATCCATTTGCCTCAACGGGCGCCACCGCCAAACACCAAAATCCTCGGCATGCAAACCAGATTTCGTGTAACCACCGATATTGATCCTGCCAACATCAACCCATCTTACCGGCAAGCAGCCAACGTAGTCCGACTATGGCGGTCAACGAGCCGGCGGCCATGGCCATGAAGGCAAAACCCCATCCGACGATCGATCCCGACCCTGCTGTCAAATCCAACACCAGCCCTACAACCAGAGGGCCTAAAAACCCGCCGGAGAACCCCATAACCGAATGCATGGCCAGCGTTGCACCCCGCTCGCCCTCACGGGCTGCGGCAACTACGCCACCGGTGATCGCGGCCGAATCACTCATGATCAAAATAGAATAAAGCCCAGCCAACACCAGGACATACCCGAACGGCAAAGCACCAGTGAAACCAAGCAACGAGCCCGCCAGTATTGAAAGAACCATGACCACAGAAATGGTTTGTCGGCGCTCACGGCGCAACGCCACATGGGCGCCGATCAAGCTTGCAGGCATGCCCAACAGACTCAACAGCGCAGCAACACCCGAAACGCTCTCCCGGCTGATCACAAAATCCGAAGCACTTGCGGCAAAAAGAAGAAACGCCACAATCCAAGCACGGTAAGCAAAAAGTTCATAAGTGTGTCCGGTGTATGCCCAGATATAAGCAAGCGCCGGACGGTTGCGAAACACGGGTCGAAAATCCAGCGGGTGTCGATCCACCTTAACTGATCCGCCTGGCGGCTTAGGCCTGATCAGGGCAATAATCAACAATAGGCACACTGCCTGCGCTCCGCCGGCCAGTAGAAATACTGTCTGCCAGTCAAATTGCGCGCTGAACAAACCAGTGGCATAAAAAGATGCCGCCGTGCCCAGACTGAAAACACTCAGATACCAGGGTAAGGCCCTTTGCCGATGAGGCTCGCTCAGGCGGTCGTTCAGAATCTGCAGACCGGGCATATAGGTGCCTGCCAGAGAGATGCCAGCCAAAAAACGAAAACCCATCGCACTGGCAAAACCATCGGCAAATAATCCGAATCCCACGGAACTGACGACACCAGTCGCAACGCCAAAAAGATAGATACGCCGTGCATCAATAGCATCCGTCAGTCCCACCAGAATCGGCACCGCGGCGACATAGCCCGCGAAATAGATGCCACTGATCCAACCAGCCTGGGTGCTGCTGAGATTCCACAAAACGCCAAAATCATTGAGCAATACCGCAAAATTGGCAAAACCCGCCATCGCCAGTATCTGCGCAAGGCACAAGCTGGCCAACAGAACGATGGGCGACATACTCTGGCTTGGAGTCGACATACCGTGTCTATTTCCTGGCTGGTTCCGCGACAATGGCATCGGCTAAGTAGCACACCATCCATTCATACCGCCCGGCCTGACAGCCTGGGCCGCAAACTTATACACTTAAATCCGTTGCCAATATTAAGATCAACCCAGCAATTATCCATGAGAATCACCTGTATCCGAGTTTTTAAAGCTGACCTGCCGATGAAAGAAGGCAGTTACAGCTGGTCGACACAATCCCATACAGCCTTTGATACCACGGTAGTACTTGTCGAAACCAACCAGGGTATCACCGGAGTCGGTGAGTGCTGTCCACTGGGCCCAACCTACCTGCCTGCCTATGCGCAGGGTGTGCGTGCAGGCATCTCGCAACTCGCACCGAGCTTGATTGGTGAGGATCCGACCCAGATTGAGTGCATCAACGACACCATGGATGCCCTGCTTAAAGGCCACCCTTACGTCAAGTCAGCTATAGATATGGCGTGCTGGGACATTTTGGGAAAAGTATCAGGCCTTCCACTGTATACCTTGCTGGGCGGACTGCGCCAAGAGAAAGTCACCCTCTATAAAGTGGTTACCCGTGCTGACCCGGGTGCGATGGCAGAGCGTATCCCCGAATATCGTGCCCAGGGGTATCACCAGTTTCAGGTCAAAGTCGGTGAGGATCCCGCAACCGATATCATTAGGATTCACCGGGTCGCGCAGGAAATGGAAGCGGGCGAGGTCTTAAATGCCGACGCCAACACCGGATGGAAACAACACGAAGCTTTGCAGGTTGCCAGTGCGATTTCGGATCTGGCAACACAAACCGGTATCCGCCTGACTTTCGAGCAGCCCTGTCTTTCCTACGAGGAGTGCCTTGCGGTACGGGCACACACCGATCTGCCTTTTGTTCTTGATGAATGCATCGACAGCCTGGCGGCTCTGTTGCGGGCCAGCCAGGATCACGCCATGGACATGATTAACCTCAAGATCAGTCGATTTGGCGGGCTGACCCGCGCCCGCCAGGCACGAGATCTTTGTGTATCTTTGGGGCTGCCGATGAATGTGGAGGATAGCTGGGGCGGCGAGATCGCCACCGCTGCAATAGCTCACCTCGCCCACTCTACGCCGCCGGCGTTTCAGTTCCAGTCGTCAGCCTTTCATGAATACGCCACGATCGAGATCGCCACCGGCGCACCCACGGTTCACGAGGGCACCATGACAGCATCGGATGCCCCCGGACTCGGTGTCGAGCCGATTCTTGAGGCACTCGAACCCGTAAACGAATACCGGTAACCAGATAGGAGAACCGCTGATGCAGTTTGAAGGAATCTATACACCCGTCATTACCCCCTTTCATGATGACGGCTCAGTCGACGAAAATGGTTTTGCCGAGGTTCTTGAATTTCTAATCGATGCCGGTGTTGACGGTATCGTCGTCGCAGGGACGACTGGCGAGTACTATGCGCAGACCATGGCCGAGCGTACCGGCCTGATGCAAACAGCCCACCAGGTCATCAACGGTCGAGTACCGCTCATGGTCGGGGTGGGTGCGATCCGTACCGAGGACGCTATCGAACTGGCCCAAACCGCCAAACAGGTGGGAGCAGATGCTCTACTGGTGAACTCGCCGCCGTATGTACTTCCCACGGAAAGTGAGAACGCCGCACACGCATTGGCAATCGATAAAGCCGCAGACCTGCCGATCATGCTTTACAACTATCCTGGCCGCACCGGCAGCAACATGGGTGAGGACTACCTTCGCCAGGTCAGCGCATCAAAGAATTTCTGCGCTATCAAGGAAAGCTCCGGTGACATCAACCGGCTGCACCTTTTGGCCAACGACTATCCCCATATTCAACTGTCCTGCGGCGCCGATGATCAGGCGCTTGAGTTTTTTGTCTGGGGCGCGCGCAGTTGGGTATGCGCAGGCGGAAACTTCGCACCCGAAGCGCATAGTGCGCTTTATGAAGCCTGCGCTATACAAAAGGATTTCGAAAAGGGTCGCAAAATCATGGCAGCGATGCTGCCATTGATGGCTCTGCTTGAGCAGGGCGGAAAATTTGGCCAATGCATCAAACACGCAACGGCACTTCGTGGCCTGCCTGCCGGGCCACCACGAAACCCACTGGCGCCGTTGACCGAAGCAGAACAACACGACCTGGTGCAGGTGATCGACCAGATGAATAAGGATCTTGAGGTGCTAAGCGTCCAAAAGACCTAACCGGGAACAATGGTCCCGATCGAGGATCAACAAGATGAGTGAACATTATCGAGCGGTCGTGATCGGCGGTGGAGTGGTCGGCAGCTCTGTGCTGTATCACCTGGCCAAGTTCGGCTGGTCTGATGTCTGCCTGCTGGAACGCTCAGTTCTGACCGCCGGCTCCTCATGGCATGCAGCTGGCGGTATCCATGCGCTGAATGCCGACCCCAATATGGCGGCCTTGCAGGCTTACACCATCGATCTTTTATCCCAGATTCAGGCCGAGTCCGGACAGGACATTGGTCTTAGCATGACCGGGGGTATATCCGTCGCCTCGGCACCGGCGCGGTGGGAATGGCTGCAATCGGCCTACCGCATCTTCCAGACCATCGGCATTGAAGACTGTTACCTGATGACGCCCGGGGAAATCAAGGACAAGTGTCCGATCATGGATACCACCGGTGTGATTGGTGGGTTGTGGTGTGACCGCGAGGGGTACGTCGATACAACCGGCACTGTGCAGGCCTATGCGGGCGCTGCCAAAAAGCGAGGTGCCACTGTCATCGAACACACCAAAGTTGAAGAACTGCGTCCGCGTAGCGATGGCAGTTGGGATGTGATCACTGACCAGGGCTCGATTCATGCCGAGCACGTGGTCAATGCCGGGGGACTCTGGGCCAAACAGGTCGGGCGCATGGCCGGCCTGGATCTGCCGCTCTCCCCTTTGGAGCATCACTACCTGCTGACCGACGATATCCCACAAGTGGCGGCACTTGACCATGAACTGCCGATGATGGTGGATCTGGAAGGTTTCACCTACATGCGCCAATATCAAAAGGGCATGCTGGTTGGCATCTACGAGATTAACCACAAGCATTGGAATATGGATGGAGCGCCCTGGGACTACGGCGTTGAATTGATCCAGGAAGATATTGACCGCATCTCTGATGAACTGGAGATGGCATTCACCCGCTACCCGGTGTTAACCGAAGTCGGTGTGAAAAGCTGGGTGAACGGTGCCTTCACTTTCTC
>JAAZYQ010000074.1 GCA_014239575.1 Gammaproteobacteria bacterium | reverse complement strand
CTGATCAATGACCGGCAGCGATCGGTCACGTTCGTTATTGATAACGCCCTTTTAGCCTGTGAGACTATTTACCTGCATCCACTGGACAATACCCGGACCACCACCATGACAAGCGGCGACCTGCTGGATTTTATCGCCCGGACCGGACACCCTGCGCACACAATCGCTTTTGATTCAGATGGCGTACACTGCGACGACCCCCTTTCTGGAGAGTCCCGTTAATGAATTTTGACCCAGCCCAAATGAGTCTGACAGCCATTGCCCGGGCCTTGCGCGACGGAACCGTGCGCGCGACCGCTTTGGTTGAAGCCTGTATCGAGAAACGCGATCCATCACTTGACGCCTATCGGGAATGGCAGCCCGAACTCGCCCGCGAACAAGCGCGCAAAGCAGACACTGCATTTGCCCAAGCCAAGGATCTGGGAACACTGCAAGGGATTCCGGTGTCGGTCAAGGATCTTTATGCCGTGAGTCAGATGGATATCTTTGCCGGCTCACCCACCGTGCTGCCCCCACGGTGGCAAGCCGAAGGTGCTGTTATTGGAACACTGCGGGCCCAACATGCGGTATTTACTGGAAAAACCCACACGGTTGAATTTGCCTTCGGCGGACTGGGTGTTAACACACACTGGGGAACGCCACGCAACCCGTGGGACGCGCAAACACACCGTGTACCCGGAGGCTCCAGCAGTGGCGCGGGGGTAAGCCTGTGTGAGGGTTCGGCATTACTGGCTCTGGGTACCGATACCGCCGGCTCCGTTCGTATACCTGCCAGCATGACAGGCAACGTGGGTCTTAAAACCAGCTACGGGCGATGGCCAATCAATGGCATCTTCCCGTTGAGTCCAACTCTGGATACTGCGGGAACCCTAACCCGGGATGTTGCTGATGCGGTGACCGCCTTTGCAGCAATAGATCCCCACCAGCGCAGTTACGGCCCGCGCCTTTCGCGGGAGGTATCTCAATGCAGCGTCAGTGATTTTTGCATCGGCACTGGAGAGGCGGCATTGTGGTCAGACTGCGATGAGGGCATCGCAGAGGCAGTCCAGGTAGCATTGACTGAACTGGCGGATGCCGGTGTACGTATCATAGAAACGCCGCTACCCGAGGCTACGGCTGCCATCGAACTGCTCAAAGTCGGCAGCGTCGTCTCGGCAGAGATCGATGAACTGCTTTCATCGACCCTGGTCCCTTGGCGTGAAACCCTCGATCCTGTTGTGTCATCTCGAATCCGTGATGGCGGCTCGATCAGTGCTACTGAATATCTACAGCGCCGTCGCAGACTGCGTGAACTCAGTAGCAGTGCCGCTCAACGGTTTACAGATTGCCAGGTCATGGTCAGTCCAACCGTCTCAGTTTCGCCGCCGGCTCTGGAAAAAGTGCTGGCCGTCGAACAGTACCGGCCCAACAACATTGCCGCGTTACGCAATACCTGCCCCGCCAACTACCTTAGCCTGTGTGCGATCACGATCCCGGTGGGACTTGATGCCCAGGGCATGCCGGTCGGCATGCAGTTGATGGCGCCGCACAGCCATGAGGAGCAACTACTGGCTATCGCCACCTGTATTGAAACGATACTGGGCTCAAGTCGAGAACGCCTCGGTACGCCGCCCCTGCCCGCACGCCATTCACCTTAGATCATGGCCCAAGCGTATCAGCCGACCCGGGTTCGCACCGACACAAAAGAGTCAATCAGCGAAGGGTATCTGAAGATTGTCCGGTATGCGCTTCGTCACGAGAAATACGCCGGCGGCTGGACTGATACCCTGGTACGCGAGGTTATGGATCGGGGCGGGGTCGCCGCCGTCTTGCCTTTTGATCCGGTACGCCAGGAGGTGGTACTGGTTGAGCAGTTCCGCGTCGGGGCCTGGGCTAGCGGGTGGTCAACCCCATGGCTGCTGGAGTGCATCGCTGGCGTGATCGAGGAGGGTGAAAGCGCTGGCCAGATGGTACGTCGTGAGGCGCTTGAGGAAGCTGGGTGCGAACTGGTGGAGTTGGAGCTGATTGCCCGCTACTTCTCCTCACCGGGGGCCTGCTCAGAGATGGTCGATCTTTTTTGCGGCCGTGTCGACAGCACAGCACTCGGTGGCCTTCACGGCCTGGTTGACGAAGGCGAGGACATTCTTGCCCGGGTCTGGCCGTTAACCGATGCCTTGGCGTTACTGGATACCGGCGAGATCAGCAACAGTATGACGCTAATTGCATTGCAGTGGCTAACCCTGAACCATCAACGTGTAACAGATGATTGGCTGCGGCAAGATTAAGCCAAGACTGAGCGACTAAGATGTCATTTACAGTACTAGGTCCGGCGGCGACGTGACAACCTTGTCTATTGCAATCGCGGTCGGCACATCGCGAACCCATTCGTAATAGATGCCCTTGATACCACTGATAACGACGCCACCATTCTCCATCCGTCTCAACCCCGCGTCATGGTGCGGCCACGGCGAGGCAGTCGCATCATTGGCAACCCAGACCTGATAGCCCGCATCCCGTAGGTCTATGGCGGATTGGGCAATACACACATCAGTCTCCTGACCCACAAGCACTACGTCAGTTTTGCCTAAAACCTCTATAGCTTCACGGATATCGTACTGCCCATACAGACTGAAAACCATCTTGTTAAAAACACACTGGCCGGGCGGCAGAAGATTTTTGAGCAATGGCAATAATTCGACAGTATCAGACTCGTCCTCTGCAGTTGCGACTATGGGAATTTCAAGAGCTATGGCGACTTGCATGATCCAGGCAATGCGTGCGACGAGCGGCTCGCGCTCATGCAATGGCAATTTGGACAGGAAACTATCCTGCACATCCACCACCACCAAAACGCTGTTGGCGCGTTCAATTAGCGGCATGCTATCTCTTCTGTTGAATCAGCGGTCACTCAGTAAAGAAATCAGACTCGAGGTATCCCAACGCCCACTTCCGCGCGCCTGTAGCTGTGCATAGAATTGATCAACCAGTGCAGTCACCGGTAACCGCGCGCCTGTACGGTTCGCCTCACCAAGGCATAAACCGAGATCCTTACGCATCCAGTCGACCGCAAAACCAAAATCGAATTCGTTACGGTTCATGGTTGTACCTCGGTTCTCCATCTGCCATGACTGGGCTGCCCCTTTGGAGATCACATCCAGAACCTGCTCAACATCCAACTCACAGCGCCGGGCAAAGTCCAGACCTTCCGACAGGCCTTGCACCAATCCCGCTATGCAAATTTGATTCACCATTTTGGTCAACTGGCCGCTACCGGCCGGACCCATCAACCCCACAGCACGAGCATAGCTGTCGATGACCGGTCGGGCACGTTCGAAAATTTCTGAATCGCCGCCAACCATTACCGTGAGAGCCCCATTCTCGGCCCCGGCCTGGCCACCTGATACCGGAGCATCTAGAAAATCAAAGCCCCGAGTACGGCCCACTTCGGCCAACTCCCGGGCCAATTGGGCAGATGCCGTGGTGTGATCAACAAAAATACTACCGGCCTGCATAGTCGAGAATGCGCCGTCGGGCCCGGTACTGATTGAACGAACATCATCATCATTTCCGACACAGGCGAAAACCAACTGGGCGCCAGCAGCAGCTTGTGCCGGTGTAGCCGCAGTTTTTCCCCCATGCTGCGCCACCCAGTCTTGCGCTTTTTGGCTGGTGCGGTTAAATACGGTTACCCCGTAGCCACAACGTGCGAGATGCCCCGCCATGGGGTAACCCATTACCCCTAAACCAATGAAAGCCACACTATTGAACCTTTCCTTGTCCGAATTTTTCGACATCTAAAAACCTCCCGTGGAAAACTGGCGGTGCCAATCATCATTTAAATAAGGAAACTACCCTGATGCTACCTACCGAACTGGTTGTCAGTAAGGCAATAACAAACGATGCTCAAATCCTGGCTCATTTTAACATTGCCATGGCTCGTGAGACCGAGGACCTCAAGCTAGACTTACCGACCGTACTGGCTGGGGTACACGGGGTTCTTGAAGAGGCAGCTCACGGCTTCTATCTTGTTGCCCGCCTGGCCGGAGAAGTGGTTGGCGCACTACTCATCACCTACGAATGGAGCGACTGGCGCAACGGTAGGTTATGGTGGATTCAAAGTGTTTATGTCCTGCCACATTGGCGCAGCCAAGGCGTGTTCCGCGCCCTGTATCAGCATGTGAATGAACTAGCCCAACGGACTCCTGATACACGCGGTATCAGGTTGTACGTGGAAAAAGATAACCACACAGCCCAGAGGGTGTATCAGAATCTTGGTATGTCACAAACAGCTTACCGAGTATTCGAGACCACTTTTTGACTCTAAAACAGACTGCTGTGGCAGTATAATTACGCCACTACGGCCCCCGACCTGTACTCGAGCCGTCCGGGCTCGATGCAAGGCTGGACCCTGGTAACAACCATGAATCCCCAAGAACAGGAACGTTACAGCCGGCAGATAAAATTACCTCAGGTCGGCAGCCATGGGCAACAGCGGCTACTGGATGCTGAGGCACTGATCATAGGCATGGGCGGACTGGGCTCACCAGTCGCCTTGTATCTTGCCAGTGCGGGTATTGGACGGCTAACCATCACTGATTTTGACCGGGTTGATGAATCTAACCTGCAGCGCCAAGTCATCCACACACAGGAGATGATTGGCCGATTAAAGGCCGAGTCGGCACGGCATGCCATCGAACAACTTAACCCAGAATGCAAGGTTGAGGCTCTGGACTATGAGTTGGATGGGGAAACGCTTTTAGAGCGAGTGCGCAGCGCCGATGTGGTCGTTGATTGCACCGACAACTTTCCTTCACGTTTTGACTTGAACAATGCCAGCCTGGCAACAGGCACGCCCCTGGTCTCAGGTGCCGCTATTCGCTGGGAAGGTCAAGTGACCACATTTCGCCCACGCGATCCCAAGAGCCCCTGCTACCGGTGTCTCTACCCCGATACCGGGATTGAAGCTGCCACTTGTGCCATGGAAGGTGTCATCGCACCGATCGTTGGAGTTATCGGCACACTTCAGGCTCTGGAAACGCTGAACGTACTGCTCGAGACCGGGCAAGGCCTCAGCGGTCGGGTCATGGTGTTTGATGGGATTGCTATGGAATGGCAAACCATCAACCTGCCTCGAAACCCTAATTGCCCTGCCTGCACACAGCGCCCAACGTACTGAGAACCCCGGGTTTATCCGCCGATGTGTGACATTTCAACCTTCGGCCGTGCCGTTGAATCAGCCATGAACTGGCTGCGCAACTCTGAATAGCGATCCGTCCGCGGCCGCCAGATCTCGCTTAAGCGGCGTAGTAGTTGAGCGTCGCTGGCTCCGGCACGCAATGGTTCTCTAATGTCATGCCCCTCAGTGCCAAACAGGCAGGTGTAGATCTTTCCAACTGCCGACAACCGGGCCCGTGAGCACTCGCCACAAAATGATTCTGTCACCGAAGTGATAAATCCAATCTCACCTTGACTATCGCGGTAACGCCAACGCTTAGCGACCTCGCCGCGGTAATTCGGCGACACAGGCTCTAGCGCGTACTTGGCATCAATCTGGCCGATCAGTTCACGCGCAGGTATGACATCTTTCATATTCCAGCCGTTGGTTTCACCCACATCCATGAACTCAATGAAACGAACGATACAGTCCGTACCTCGGAAATGTTCGGCTAGCGGCAATACAGCGTGCTCATTAAATCCCCGGCGTACAACCGCGTTAACCTTGATGCCCGTGAAGCCAGCAGCGCGGGCATTCTCGATACCGTCAAGCACGCGAGATACCGGGTAGTCCACGTCGTTGATGCGCTTGAAAGTTTCATCATCAAGCGCATCCAGGCTAACCGTCAGACGCTTGAGCCCCATACGTTTAAGATCCTGCGCCCTGCCTAGAGTTAGCATGGAGCCATTGGTGGTCATACTGATGTCTTCTACGCCGTCAATCGCATCCAACATCTCAATCAGATGCTCAAGATTGCGCCGGATCATCGGCTCGCCTCCCGTGATACGGACTTTTCGCATCCCCACCATCGCAAACACCTGCGCAATACGGGAAATTTCTTCAAGGGTCAGGAGTTCATTGCGCGGCACGAAGGCATAACCTGGGCCAAAGACTTCACGGGGCATGCAATAGATGCAACGGAAATTACAGCGATCTGTCACTGAAATCCGAAGATCTCGGATCGGACGACCCAGTGTGTCGCTTAGGTTATGAGTAGTGTCAATCTTCATGTTTGAGATTTACCTAACCCCCGCCACGCTGAAAAGTCAGATCAAACCGGGTTTGGAATTCATCGCGCTCATCTTCAGATAGGCCATGATACTTAAAGATGGCTGGAGTATATGGCAGGCAAAGCAAGCCGATACGTCGCTCACATTCTGGACCCAGGCTGATTTCAATATTACCACCCGCATAAGATAGTGTGGCGCCGTCATTGTGGGTTTCACAAACCCAACCCTGCGGGAGTTGCGCAAGGGAGCGAAAGAATACGGCATAACTCAATCCCATTTCACGATGCATTTCCATAAACAGTCAAACGGCGGGCAACAACCATCAAATAACTAACATCAGCCGCCGGCAACTGGTGGCCATATCGCCAGCGTATCGCCCGCCCTGATCTCACTCAGATCGCGCTGCTCTGGTGATATATAAATCCCATTGATCATGACCAGGTGTGCTTCTTCTCGGGGCACGTTAAAACGGTCGATCACTTGATGGACTGTTTCACCCGGCTGAACATCTATCTCAGTACTATTGCGCGTGGCAGCTGAAGGCAAGTAGGCGCTCAGCCCGGCAAAAAGCTTAAAGGTGATCTTCATATTCTGATGCTTCGCGCTCACGTCCACTGATCACCTTTTCTGCAATGCAGCCTGATTAACGCCAACGTAGGCATCAACCATCGAAATCGGATTTTCTTGCAGCCGCGCTTTCCACGGACCTAATGGTATCTGGCTTTCTATCAGGCCCCGTAGAACCCCCAGATGACTATGATAACCAACCGAGTTGGCACCGACCAATACGTCATCCTTGAATTGTAAATTGATGTATTGGTAATTATCGGGGTTGTACATCTCTGCAGAATCACCCCCTTCAACACCTTCCCATGCGCCGAAAGAACAGGTAACCAGTCCGAGGGTATCAAGCACATTCATGTTCAAGCTGCCTTTATAGGGTGAATTGTTTTCACCCACCATGTTGGCGGCGGCTACCCGGCCATGCTCGGTCGCGGTTGGCTGCACAGCGTGTACCGCTGTTTGGCCTGTCGAAAAATCAAGCCCCTGAGCGCAATCGCCTGCCGCATATACGTCCAGCGCGCTGGTCTGCATGTGTTTATCTATGACGATGCCTTGATCTACTGTGAGATCAGCTCCGGCGAGATAGGCCACCCGCGGTTTCACTCCAGTAGAGACGATGACCACGTCCGCTGGACAGGTTTCTCCGTTATCGAGAATGACCTGAAGCTCTTGGGCCGAAGATTCGATGGCTTTAACCCGGGCACTGGTGTGGACCGTAACGCCCTTGGATTCACACCAGGATCGCAGCAGCGAACCTGCCTTGTCGCCAAGCATGCGCGGCACCATGCGCGGGCCCATCTCAACCACTGTCAGGTTGACTTCCCGCAACACCCAGGACTCAAGAATGATGCAACCGATAAACCCAGCACCCACCTGCACTGCTCGAGCCCCAGGCTTGGCCAGCTCAATAATTTTCTTTGCATCTTCCAGATGCCAACACTGCTGCACCCGGGGATCGTCCATACCGGGCACTGGCGGGATGATCGGCTCGGCACCCGTCGCCAGCAATAACTTATCGTAGTTGAACTGCTGCCCGTCTGCCAAGCTTACCTGGTGTGCATCGACGTCGACAGCAACCACTTCACCGTGCACAAGATTGATGCACTTCTGGGTGTAGTGGTCTGATGAGCGACGCAGATAAGTGCCCTCTTCACCGACCTTGCCGGTTAGAAAATAGGGGATCGCCATACGCGAGTACGGCGGTTGCGATTGTGCGCCGATCAGCGTGATATCGCCATCGCTATCCAGCTCGCGCAGGCGTTCAGCAGCTGCAATAGCAGCGGGCCCTGCCCCAGCAATCACGTAATGCATTGACGTCTTCCCCCTGCCATTGAAAACGAACCCCCGGTGGCACTAAAGCGCCACCGGGGTTTTTACATCGTCCCTGAAGCGAATCAGAGGCCGAGGCGTCCCAGAGTCTCTGCTGTCGGTACACCCGAAGCATCCCAACCGCGCAGCTCGTAATACTCAGGCAACATCTCGTGCAGGCGATTAACACTGCCCTTAGCTGGACCACTCTTGGCGGCGTCTTTGAGTAAGCGCTCGGGCAAAGTATCATCTGCCCCAGTAAACCCTGCTGCGATGTTGTACTGACGCTCCATGTTCCAGATACGCTCGCCGACCTCAACAAATCGCTCGACACTCCAGTCTCCATCGCAAGAGGCATCGACCATCGGTGCAATATCGTCACCGGATAGAGCAAACGTCGTAAAGATACAAGTACCACTCGAATCCACCCCAGCTGTGAGGTCCTGAAACGCCTTAACGAGACCCGCTTTTCCTTCAGTAACCAGCGGGTCGGTCTTCTCAGGCAAGCCTAGCACTTCAGAAGAAACCGTGTAGCCTCGAAGATGGCAGCCACCACGATTGGAGGATGCATAGGCGAGACCCATACCTTGAATCGCGCGAGGATCGTAGGCTGGGAATTCCTGACCTTTAATCGTCATCGAGAATTCGGGATGGCCATACTTCTCACAAAGACGGAGTGAGCCCTGGCCGAGTTCCTTACCGAAGCCATCACCACGGGCTGTGGCCTCGACCATAGCCACAAAAGCTTTAGTGTCGCCGAACTCCAACGCTACACCACCAGTATCTTCCTTTGTGATGGCCCCAGTACTGTATAACTCCATAGCAGCCGCAATTGTGGATCCCAGAGAAATGGGGTCTAAGCCTTGCTCGTTACAAATAAAGTTAGCATATGTCAAAGCTTCAAGATCGTTGACGCCATTGGCCGCACCCATCGCCCAAGCCGCCTCATATTCCAGGCCGCCACTGACAATCTGGTATTGGGGTTTATCTTTGACAGTGAAGTGCGTTGGGTCGATCTTGGAGCGCCGCGCGCAGGAGATCGGGCAGCCAAAACAAGCGTGGTTCGAGACCAGATTAGCCTCGCCATCACTGTCACGTACCTCAGCCATTGCCTCGGCACCGATATCGCCAGCGCCATCAAACTGCACATCACGGCCGTTATGGGTGGGCAGGGCGCCGACCTCGTTGACCACATTCATCAGCACCTGGGTTCCATGGGTAGGAAGTCCCGTACCTGTTACCGCATGCTCGGCCAAAATCTCCTTAGCGACATTAGAACTCTTCATTAAAGCCATCGGATCATTGACCGTGACACCGACCGTGCCACGTACCACAACAGCCTTGAGATTTTTCGAACCCATGACTGCGCCAACACCAGAGCGACCTGCGGCTCGATCAAGATCATTGACAATGGCCGCATATAGCACACCGTTCTCGCCAGCGAGACCGATAGACGCAACACGGACGTCGGGGTCACCCCGGCGTTCGCGTAGGGAGGCCTCGGTCTCCCACACGGACTTGCCCCAAAGATCCGAGGCATCCTTGAGTTCAGCCTGATCATTGGTGATATCCAGATACACGGGAGAGGCAGACTTGCCTTCAAAGATCACCATGTCCCAGCCCGCATTTTTCAGTTCGGCGCCAAAGAATCCACCCGAGTTAGAGCAGGCAATAGCCCCAGTCAG
>JAAZYQ010000073.1 GCA_014239575.1 Gammaproteobacteria bacterium | reverse complement strand
CCATAGCGAACTCATCCATATTGGTTTTGCCGGTGAGCACGCTTCCAGCATCAGCAAGACGCTCAACAACCGTCGCGTCATATGGGGCGATAAAGTTACGCAGCATTTTTGAGCCACAGGTGGTCAAAATGCCGCGGGTGCAGAAAATATCCTTGTGTGCAATTGGCACGCCAGTGAGGGGTCCATGCTCTTTATTGGAGAGACGTTTGTCTGCCTGTTGTGCGCTGGCCATGGCAGTTTCTTCTTCCACCGTTATGAAGGCATTGAGGTCGTCATAACGGGTGATGCGGTCGAGAAAATGTCGCGTCAGCTCGGCGCTGCTTATCTCGCGCTGGCGCAGCATATCGCGCAGGGTGGTCAGGCTGTGCCGGTGGGGCATGACGAGAGCAGGTTGTTAGGCGTTAGAAGGGTTGGCAGTCAAGTGGCTGACAGCTAGGCGCTACTCAATTACCCGTGGTACCAAATATAGGCCGTCTTCAACCAGCGGCGCCCCTTTCTGAAAAGAAGATCGCTCGTTGATCTCGGTTACGCGGTCTTCCCGAAGCCGCAGGGCGATATCCTGAGGATGTGCCATCGGCTCAACACCATCGGTATTACAGTCCTGCATTTGGGCCACCAGTGCAAGAATACTGGCCAGGCCCTCCTGGTAGCGGATCAGTTCATCTGGAGCGACCCGGACTCGGGCGAGGTGAGCGACATGCTCGACGTCTTTTTTAGAGATGGACACCGTGAATTTAATATAGAAGAGTGATAGGCAGGCGATTATATCGCAGTGATCCGGGCTTATCCTGACACCCTGTGTTAAATTACGCGCGGAAAAACTTCTTCTTCCCCCAAGGCGACTCATGATACTCAAGCGTTTGCTGGGCCTGTTCTCAAACGATCTGGCCGTGGATCTTGGCACGGCAAATACCTTGGTCTATGTTCCTGATCGGGGCGTGATCCTGAATGAACCGTCTGTGGTGGCGATTCGAACTGGCTCCCTGGCGCCGGAAAAGACGGTACTAGCCGTGGGGCAGGAAGCCAAGATGATGCTGGGCCGTACGCCAGGCAACATACAGGCGATTCGGCCACTGAAGGAGGGCGTGATTGCCGACTTCACTGTTGCCGAAGTTATGCTCAAATACTTCATCCGCAAGGTCCAGCAGAACCGCTTTTTCTCTTCTCCCAGGATCGTGATCTGTGTGCCCGGTGGCTCGAACCAGGTGGAGCGACGCGCGATCCGAGAGTCGGCGATCACATCCGGAGCGCGGGAGGTGTTTCTGATTGAGGAGCCGATGGCAATGGCGATCGGCGCATCGCTCCCCGTAGCTGAGCCGACTGGCTCGCTGGTTGTGGATATTGGCGGCGGTACCACTGAGGTTGCTGTGCTTTCACTGGGCGGCATTGTTTATGCCACCTCGATCCGGGTCGCTGGGGATACCTTTGATGAGGCGATCATCAACTACGTTCGTCGACGCCATGGGTTGCTTATAGGAGAGGCTACTGCGGAGCGGGTCAAAAAAGCGATTGGCACTGCCTGGGAAGAATCCGACCACCGTGAGATGGAAGTCAAAGGTCGGGACATTGCAGAAGGGATGTCACATAGCCTGATTATCGGCAGCGATGAAGTTTACGATGCGATCAGTGATTCGCTGCGCCAGATCGTGCGCGTTATCCGCGAGACATTGGAAAATACGCCACCGGAACTTGCGGCTGATATTGGTGACAGGGGTATGGTGATTGCCGGCGGTGGCGCATTGATCCGCGATATGGACAGGCGCCTTATGCAGGAAACTGGATTACCGGTAGTGGTTGCCGATGATCCGCTGACCTGTGTCGCCCGAGGTTGCGGCAGGGCGCTGGAGGAAATGAGCGCGCTGGGTGACGTCTTTACCCACGAATAGGCTGTTACAGCGTGTCTGCACCCTCGTGCTGGATACACTGTCCTCGTGACTCTGAACGTTCAGAGTCTTTTCTGGATCCTACCCGGTGAATCGAATCAGGAATAGTGCGATTCGAGGGCTCAGCCTTTATGTACTGCTGTCGGCTGGGCTGATTACGGCCCACGACTACAGTCCGGTTGTTCGCCAGATATTCCAGTTCGCTGCTGTTATTGGGGTACCGGTGCATTTTCTGGCTTCCTTGCCCAGTACTGTACTCGAGAGGATGCAGGGTAAGTTAGAGCCTACAGATCAGTTGCACCGCAACTATGCGGCGCTTCGCGAACACAACCTCATTTTACAGGCCCGTCTGCATCGCTTCGAGTTTCTGGAGAGCGAGAATACCCGGTTGCGTCGGCTACTCTCCTCGATACCGGCAACGGCAGAAAAAGTGACGCTCGCGGCACTGGTGTCAGTCAATCCCGATCCCAGTGGTCAAGCCGTACTAATCAATAAGGGTAGTGCAGATGGTGTTTTTCAGGGGCAACCTGTCGTTGATGCCGGTGGAATTATTGGCCAGGTTACACGGCCGGGAATGTTTCGAAGCACGGTTAGCCTGGTGACCCGTGAGAATCAGGGAATACCGGTCCAAGTTGCTCGCAGTAGTTTGCGGGCGGTGATTTACGGCGGGGGGCGTAACCGACCTTTGCGTGTGCTGTATCTGGATCGTAATTCTGATATTCGCACTGGGGATCTATTGTTAACCTCTGGGCTGGCTGGCCGCTATCCGGCGGGGTACCCGGTTGCCCGGGTTACCGCTGTGGAGCGAAATCTCAGCGAGTCATTTATGAGTGTTGCCGCTGAACCAACCTCGCATCTTGGAAGCGAACGCGAAGTCTTATTGCTCTGGCTACCGGCGCTGGATGAGCCGGTGGCGAGTGACCTGCTCGACTCAGAAGGTGAGTTGATTGATTAACGTCAATACAATGCAACGCCGCACGTGGATTCCGATGGCGACGGGGCTTGCTGCTTTGGTATTTTTCGCGCTACCAATTGAAGAGCCTCTGCGAGGGTTTTTGCCAGACTGGGTATCTCTTGTCCTGATTTACTGGACTTTTGCTTTGCCGGCACGAATGATGGTCGGAATGGCGTGGTCGGTTGGGTTGGTAGTCGACATTGTGAGCTTTGGCTTGCCGGGCGTCTATGCTCTCAGCAAGGCTGTGCTGGTGTACCTGGCCCGCGTTCTGGCACTCAGGGTGCGGACCTATCCTTTGTGGCAGCAGACCATTGTCGTATTGGGATTGCTCGGCATTGAGGCGCTGATACTGACACTCATCGATTTTATGGTTAGTGGCGATTTGAGCGGGTTGCAACGTTGGACCGCCGTCGTGGTAGGCGCTCTGGTATGGCCCGCGGTGTACTGGATCTTGCGTCGCACCCGTCACCTTTCCCGGCTCGGTCACTGAGGGGCTAGGAATGGCGGCGGCACAGTCTTTTAACCGGCAACCTATGGAGGCGAGTGTTGTCAGGAGTCGGCTACGACTGGCCGGGTTGTTGGCGCTGGTGCTTTCTGCATTGCTTTTGTCGCGGCTTTACGTATTACAGGTCGCCGAATACAGTCGTTACCAGACTCTGTCACTGGATAATCATATACGCCTGCAGACGCTGCCGCCTGTGCGCGGCCTTATCCTGGACCGTAATGGCGTTGTCTTGGCTCGCAACACCGCAGTTTACACCTTGCAGGTAATACCGGAAAAAGTTGGCGATATGGATTCGGTGTTACACGGGGTAGGCAAACTGGTCAATCTTGAAGAGGCTGACATTGCCGTATTCAAGAAAAACCTTAGGCGCCGGCCAAGGTTTGAGAAACACTTACTGAAGTCAAAGCTGGATGATGTTGAAGCTGCCCGTTTTGCGGTTAACGAATACCGTTTTCCGGGCGTGACGCTTGAGGCCAAGTTGCACCGCGATTATCCGTTGGCCGAACTGACCGGGCATGTACTGGGTTACGTGGGGCGTATCAGTGAGCAGGACGAGGCGCGCCTGGATTCCGCCGCGTATCAGGGTGTATCTCATATCGGAAAGCTGGGCATCGAGAGTTATTACGAAAGCTGGCTCCTCGGGCATTCTGGGTTCGAGCAGGTCGAGATTGACGCCCATGGCCGCACGTTACGAACCATCAATCGGGAGAGTGCGACACCAGGCCAGAATCTATATCTCAGCCTTGATATTGGCCTGCAACGAATAGCTCGGGAGGCGCTGGGCAATCGCCGTGGTGCCGTTGTCGCGATGGATCCAGACTCGGGCGAGATATTGGCGATGGTCAGTGCTCCGGCTTATGACCCCAACCTTTTCGTTGATGGTATCAGTCGGGAGACCTACCAGTCTTTAATCCAGTTGGCCGACAAGCCACTACTGAACCGCGCCCTGTACGGACGCTATTCTCCCGGATCGACGATCAAACCTATTATGGCTTTGGCCGCTATGGACGCCGGGGTGAGCCCGCAGGAAAGGGTGTTTTGCCCAGGTTGGTTCATGCTGTCGGATAGTTCTCGTAAATTCCGGTGCTGGAAACGTACCGGGCACGGCAGCGTCAATCTGCACGATGCTATGGAGCAATCCTGTGATACCTACTTCTACCAGACGGGAGTCCGTCTTGGCATAGACAAGATGGCTCCGTTTCTCTTCAGTTTTGGTCTTGGCAAGCAAAGCGGGGTAGATTTACCGAGTGAACCTTCCGGTCTCGTTCCCACCTCCGAGTGGAAGCAGGCCACCCGTTTGGAGCCTTGGTATCCTGGTGAGGATGTTATTACCGCGATCGGCCAGGGATTCCTGCTGACGACCCCCTTACAACTGGCCCGCGCTAGTGCGATGTTGGCTAGCCGCGGTCGACTGGTTAAGCCAACCCTGTTGCTTCGTCAAGAGAATCCACTCACGGGCGAAACGCAAGAGGTGTCGGTCGATGCTTTACCAGAGACAACGGCATTGGCCATAGACGAGGAGGATATCGAGTTGGTTATCCGGTCAATGACGGCGGTTATGCACGGCCGGCGCGGTACGGCACGAGCCAGTGGGCGACGCAGCGCTTATCGCATGGCCGGAAAGACCGGTACTGCCCAGGTAGTCAGCATTCCTCAGGGTAGCGAATACGATGCAAAATCTTTGCGCGAAACACAGCGTGATCACGCTCTGTTCATCGCTTTTGCGCCTGTCGATCATCCGAAGATCGCCATCGCCGTCGTGGTAGAAAATGGAGGTAGCGGTGCGGCAGTGGCCGCTCCGATCGCGCGCAAGGTGATGGATTACTTTTTTCTCAACCGCTTACGGCGGGCAGCTTTGACTGGGACATCTGGTGTTTTCGGGTAGGCGATTGCATCTGGATGGCCCACTGCTGATTGGGCTGTTGGTCTTGAGCGCTTTGGGGCTGGTTGTCATTTTCAGCGCTTCGGGCGAGAACTGGAGTGTTATGGCTCGACAGGGATTTCGACTTGGTATCTCGTTGGTAGCCATGGTGGCAGTGGCCCAGGTATCTCCTGAGAATCTTCGCCGTTTTTCCCCCCACCTTTTTGTTGTGGGTGTGATCCTGTTAGTAGCTGTGCTGGTTATGGGCGCGGCAGGCAAGGGGGCTCAACGCTGGCTCGACCTCGGGCTGGTCCGATTTCAACCCTCGGAACTGATGAAGCTGGGAGTGCCGATGGCCGTGGCCTGGTTGCTAACGCGCGGCCGAGTACCGCCTGGGTTTGCTATCGTGTTATTGGCGTTGGCACTGACCCTGATTCCGGCGGGTCTTGTCGTGGTACAGCCTGATCTGGGTACGGCTATCATGCTTGTGGTGTCCGGGCTTTTTGTGCTTTTCTTGGCCGGTATCCGTTGGCAGCATGTACTCATGATGCTGGCCGCAGTGACTGCAGTGGCCCCCTACCTATGGTTTCGCTTGCAGGAGTACCAGCGCCAGCGGATTTTGACGCTGTTTGATCCTTGGGCTGACCCCATGGGTAGTGGTTACCAGGCTATCCAGTCGCAGATTGCCATTGGCTCGGCGGGCATATCCGGCAAAGGTTGGTTAGCAGGCAGTCAGTCGCAACTTGAATTTATCCCCGAGCGTAGCACCGATTTCATCTTTGCTGTTTTTGCGGAGGAGTTTGGTTTAATCGGAGTGCTTATGCTGCTGCTGCTTTATCTTTTTGTCGTGGGTCGTTGCCTGGTGATGGCATACCATACGCGGGGAACTTTCTCACGATTATTGATTGGCAGTCTGGCACTGACTTTCTTTTTTTATGTTTTTGTCAATCTTGGCATGGTCTCAGGTATCCTTCCTATCGTGGGGGTGCCACTTCCACTGATCAGCTACGGAGGTACATCGATGCTTACACTTATGACAGCATTTGGAATTATCATGGGTCTGCACGCCAGACGTCGGTTAATGGCATGAAGATAAACTCGGGCTATGCGAATATAGAACGACTAGCGCAGGTTTGCGTGCTAGTCGTATTAGCAGCAGTCGTGGCACCGGCGATGGCTGTATCCCTTGATCAGTATCCACGCCTCGTGGAATTAGCCAATCGCATGGCCGGGACACCCGGGCTCAATGGCGAGCAGATCAAAGGCTGGTTTCGGGATGCTGCGATCAAGTCGAAAATCATCACCGCGATGAATCGGCCGGCAGAGCGACTACCCTGGCACCGTTACCAGTTACTGTTTGTTAACTCTGCCTCCATTAGCGGTGGGGTTCAGTTCATGAAACACCATGCGGCAGCCCTCGCTCGAGCCGAACAGCAATACGGAGTGCCCACTGAGATTATCGTGGCGATCATTGGCATCGAAACCCGCTACGGTAAGATACTGGGCAATTTGCGCGTATTGGATAGCCTGGTGACGCTCTCCATGGAATACCCGCGGCGTAGCAAGTTCTTTTCCTCCGAACTGGAACATTTCCTGCACTTAGTCTCGGAGCAAGGATTAGACCCGTTATCGATCAAGGGCTCCTACGCTGGCGCCATGGGAGTCCCTCAGTTTATGCCCAGCAGCTATCGCAAGTATGCGGTTGATTTTGATGGTGACGGACGAGCCGATTTGATCCACAGTGTTACCGATGCAATAGGTAGTGTGGCGAATTACCTGGCACAGCATCGTTGGCGTCCTGGCGAGCCTATTGTCACTCGAGTTATTGACCCCCCTGATGCATTGCAGTCAATGGCAACCCGTGGCCTGAAAGCACAAACGCCGGCTGCCAAAGTTCGCGCTCTGGGCGTGCCAGTATCGACAGGGAGTGGCGACAAACTGGGTGTGATGCAGTTTGATGGCAAGATGGGTGCCACTTATCGCCTTGGACACCACAACTTTTTTGTGATAACCCGCTATAACCACAGCCAGAATTATGGGATGTCGGTTTTTGAACTGGCAGAGCAGATCGCGGTGGCGACCGAGAATTGAATGAAATCGCCGGGGCGCTCGATCGTGCTGTACCTTTTGTTGGTGAGTCTGTTGTCCGGTTGCAGTTTCTTCGAAGATAAATCGTCCGGCGCCTACTTTGAAGATGATGGGCCGCCTGCTGGCGGTCCGAATCCCACCAGTGTCGCCAATGCGGTGCCTAGGCCCGAACCGCTCAGCAGGATCGGTAATGCACCTTACGAGGTGTATGGTGTGACCTATGTGCCGATGCGAAAGGTATCGGTGGGCCACGTAGAGACTGGGGAAGCGTCCTGGTACGGTCGCAAGTTTGATGGCCGGAACACTTCCAATGGAGATGTCTATGATGTGTATGGCATGACAGCAGCACATAAGACGCTGCCACTCCCTACTTACGTGCAGGTGCGTAATCTTGCTAATGGCCGCGAGGTCGTGGTCCGAGTGAACGATCGCGGCCCCTTCCTGGGTGGGCGCATTCTCGATTTGTCATATATGGCAGCACAGAAGTTGGGTGTTGTAGCGACCGGCACTGCCAAAGTCAGGATTGAAGTTATCGATGGTGTGGTGTCAGCTAAGGCGCCGGTCCAGTCGATAACCCTTGATCATCCTGAAGCTGTATTTTTCCTTCAGGCCGGAAGTTTTCGATTAGTCACCAATGCGCATCGGCTCAAGGCTGATTTGACTGGGGCCGGGGTAACCGGCATTCGAGTTGTCACCGTCCAGATTGGACAGAACCTGTATCATCGAGTCCAGGTAGGCCCCATACACGGCTCAGCGGCGGTGAGTACTCAGCGTGGTCTTGTCATAAACGTAACAGGTATCGAGCCTAAAGTGGTGAAGGAGTGTTGTTGAATATGGTTCAAAGATGGACGAGGGGTATTGGGTGGGGCGTATTGTGTCTGGCCCTGGTAACCGTGTCACCGATGGTTCACAGCGAGATCGAGTCGGATCTGGCAGGCAAGATGCGATCAACCATTTTGCCACCCAAACTTAAGGCAACGTCCTGGGTGCTGATGGATGCTGCAACTGGCGTGATGCTTGCAGGCAGTCATCCGAACAAACCGGTTGAGCCGGCCAGCCTGACCAAGTTGCTGACCGCGTTTATCGTTTTTCGCGAAATCCAACGTGGTAGTGTCAGCCCTGAAGACGAAGTGGTGGTGAGTGAGAAAGCCTGGCGATCTAAAGGCTCACGCATGTTTATCGAGGCGGGAGACAAGGTCCGAATTGATGATCTGTTAATGGGGCTCATTGTTCAGTCAGGTAACGATGCCGCAGTAGCGTTGGCCGAGTACGTCGCTGGTAGTGAGGCCGGGTTTGCCGATCTTATGAATCAGGCAGCCGCCGAACTGGGTATGACTAACAGCCATTTTACAAATAGTTCCGGTATGCCACACCCGGATCATTTCAGCACCGCCTATGACATCACTCTTCTGTCTCAGGTGATTATCCGCGATCAGCCGGAGCACTATGCGAAGTACGCCATCAGAGACTTTACCTGGAACGATATTACCCAAAAGAACCGCAATCCCCTGTTAGGCCGGGATGACTCAATCGACGGCATCAAGACCGGGTATACCCAGTCGGCTGGTTATTGCCTGGTTGGCTCAGCACACCGTGACCGGATGCGCCTGATTGGTTCAGTAATGGGTGCCGGGGGCGACAGGGAGCGTGCCGATGCTGTTTATTCGCTGTTGCGCTTTGGTTTTGCCGCCTACGAGCGCCATGACCTTTACCGGGCAAAGCACAAGGTTGTGGATGCAAGAGTATTTAGGGGCGCAGTAACCTCAGTCGAGGTGGGGCTGGCCGATCCAATCGATCTGGTGCTGCCCAAAGGGGTTGGTAAGAGCTTGCAGGCAACTGTCCAATTGATAGACCCGGTGGTGGCACCGCTGGAAGCGGGTCAGTTACTGGGAACACTCACCGTCCAAATGGACGGGGCTGATTTGTTGTCGCGACCGCTGGTGGCTTTGCACGCTGTACCCGAGGGGACATGGTTCAACCGCATGGCTGATGCGGTTCGCTTATGGTTTCACTGATGTCGGGTCGTTCAGATCAGAACCCCGCAGAAGAGGTGGAACTGTTCAGCTTCCCCTGTCGTTTCCAGATCAAGGTGATGGGGCGGCAGAGCGAAGGATTTGACACGCTGGTCTCTAAGGTAGTGAGCCGTCACCTCGATGGCGCGGTTATACTGGATCTCAGTACACGCGAAAGTAGCGGCGCAAGTTATGTATCGGTCAATTGCACTATCGAGGCGACGAGTCGTCAGCAATTGGACGCAATTTACCTTGATCTCAACAGCGAGAGTGACGTACTGGTCACGCTGTGACATTCCAAGATTGATGGACGTGGTCCTTGGATCGTGAATGGCCTGGAATTTCATCGCCTGGGAGTGCGCGACTACAGTGACACGCTGCAGGCGATGCGTTCACTAACCGATACCCGTACTGAAAGTTCGTCGGATCAGATCTGGCTGCTGGAACATTATTCGATCTATACCCAAGGGGTAAGCTGCAAGGATCGACCGACTGGTAATTCCGTGGATATCCCCCTGGTTCATTCGGACCGTGGCGGCCAGATCACCTATCATGGTCCAGGGCAGTTGGTCGCCTATCTGTTGCTCGATATTCGCCGCCGAG
>JAAZYQ010000072.1 GCA_014239575.1 Gammaproteobacteria bacterium | reverse complement strand
TTGTTGCAATTTTCTCTTACGATGGGAATCCAGATATGGTGTTTTCGCAGAGTTATGTTGATCTCGTGCGAAACTTTCCGCGCGGAAGATCTCAGGATTGATTGTTTTCACTCAAACATGCTTGTTCCAACAACCCAAAAGAGGTGTGGTTTGATGAACTTTGGCGACGTAAAAAATAAACTGTTCGCACCATCACAAGTGGGGGTTCACCTACATGTCTACTAATCAGCTTGCTGGGGTGCTCGCGCCGGTAATCACGCCATTTGACGCCCAGTTTAATCCCGACGCAAAGCGCCTGATCGCGCATTGCCAATGGCTCCTGGAGAAGGACGTCGGACTGTCGCCAGCAAATTGTGACAGGAAGGGGCGTTAATGCTGCCTATACTCCTAGAAAGTGTGGCCCTGGAAAGCTCTTAATCTTAGATTCCACCTGGAGACTCACCATGGACAATATACCGATCATCATCAAACGCCGACTACAGGCAGAGGTCATAGGCCCAGTATTCGACGAAATGTCAGCACAACTAGGGCAACAAAAAGCCGAAGATATTCTGCGTGTGGCTATCCAGAAAGCAGCGATTGCTGAAGGCCAGCACTTTGCAGCCACTCACAATTCACCGGACCAGTCGCCCCTTCGCAACTTTATCGATCTATTCGAACAGTGGAAAGCGGGTGGCGCACTGGAGGTCGATGTTTTGTATGAATCCGACGACCAGTTCGATTTCAACGTGACTCGTTGCCGTTATGCAGAGATGTACAAGGACATGGATCTGGGAAACATCGGCCACCTACTCTCCTGCCATCGCGACGGCACTTTCTGTCAGGGATTCGATGACCGCATCACATTACAAAGAGACCAGACCATTATGGGCGGTGCCTCCTGCTGTACCTTCCGCTACCGGTGTGAAACCTGAATTGATTTTCACAATATATCTTGCAGTGAGAAGCGTTAATGCTGCCTAACCTCAGGCCGAAAACGCGCTCCTAAACGAGATTACCAGCCCAGGTAATGCGTAGCCCTATCCTTCCAACTTATGCCGGATAGGCACACGTTTTCTTAAGTTCAGATATCGCCTGATAGAGGTTTAGCTCTCCGCTGCCCGCCTGTGTTACAGCCAGCAACAGTGGATCACTGTGATCCATAATGTGACCGACAGGAGTTCATTCTGATCCGCTTGAATCACATACGCGTGGGATCGGGGCGCGTATGTTGTTGATTTAAGGTGAGTGTGGCGAGTTGCAACGCCCTTTTTATTGAAGGGGCTGCCGGCAACTAACGGCTAGCCCACTTGTCACAATCCTGTCACAACGAGTATAAATATACATGTCGAGTGTGATCCTCTGACAACCGTTGATACAATGCAGAATGGCTGTTTTACGTGCTTAGGCGCGTAGCTCAGTGGGACAGCGCTGCCTTCACACGGCAGGGGTCGCTGGTTCGAACCTTGCCGCGCCCACCATTTTCCAACTGGTTTTTACCCGTTTTCTATACCTGGACCTGTTCTGTTCTTTCTGTGTTCACAATCTGATTACAATGAAGAAACAGAAATGGAGAGCGGTTCTATGTAGCGTAAAGAGCTTGTGTAGAAATAAAGAAGCAGATACCCAAGTGGGGCCTGTCCACGCTGCCATGTAAACGATATTATGGTCGCCTTATCCTACTAAATGAACCGTCAAAACTAATCTTCGGGCATCTCAATGACTGACAACACACAGACCTTCAACGAGGCCATAGTCACGACCGATTGGCTTGCGCAGCACCTAACCGATCCGGATCTTCGAATCTTCGACTGCACCACACATCTTATTCACCAATCAAGCCCACAGGCCGGCGCACCGTATGTCGTTCAGTCAGGTAAAAATGACTACGATAAAGCCCATCTCCCCGGCGCCGCTTTTATAGATTTGCAACAGGATTTATCCGACACCGCTAGCCCTTATCGTTTCACCTGCCTTCAAGCGAATGAACTTGCAAAAAGATTTGGCGAGCTGGGTATTGGAGACGACACCACCGTGGTGCTGTACAGCCAGACCGCGCCGCAATGGGCTACCCGTATCTGGTGGTTACTGAGAACTATAGGCTTTGACCGAGCGTGTGTGTTGGACGGGGGCCTCACCCGCTGGCAAGCAGATGGACGCGCTGTTTCGCGCGAGACCACCATCCACCCACCGGCTTCACTGACAACCCAACCACGTAACGGGCTGCTTGTGGACAAAACGACCGTGTTATCTGCTATTGATGACAACAACACCTGCACTATCAATGCGCTACGCGCCGTTCAACACGCCGGACTTGATAATGGAGAGTTCGGTAATTACGGTCGACCCGGCCACATTCCGCACTCGGTTAATGTCCCAACCAATGAGTTGGTGGATCCTGCGACGATGGAATTCCTCTCCACCGAGGAGATCCGCTCCCGCCTCCATGCGGTCGGCGCCTACGAGGCAGATCATGTGATCACTTATTGTGGTGGCGGCATTGCTGCCAGCACAACTGCCATGCTCCTCGTTCTCTTCGGCCATCCCCATGTCAGTCTGTATGATGCATCGTTGAGTGAATGGGCTATCGACCAAAACTTACCAATGGTCACTGATTCGGCAGACTAATGCTTGTTTCTCTCCTTGCTTGTCCTGCTGGGTCAAACTCCCCCGTTCCATCGATCATCGATGTCCTGACTTCACGCCCGAACCAAGTGAGACTGAAAGCTTTACGGTGCCTATCGTATTAAAGACAGTTAAGCAGCTTATTCTTTATCAAGGGTTGGGCGATTTATACGAGATGTAAGTTACAGCACAACAAGATAACGTTGGCTACAACCTTGCTTTTATATCCGAGGAATTTGACTTTGCGCATACCGATGAATTTGACTTTACGCATACCGAGGAATTTGGCCAAGAGTACATGAACAAACTATATGATTATGCTGAACGTAAAGCCGCAAACGGTTATCCTTGGCTCAACGAGCCTTTCGGTTTATCAATCGAATAGGGCAACTACATTCTTTGATCATAATCTTTAAAAGAGCGAGGGGCGTGACATGAAAAAATCAACGAAAGGAATAATGCATCTGCTACTGACAATCGCGGTGGCGCTGATCGTCTACTACTTGTGGCAATCAGGATAAACAGCCTCACAGGCCCCGCGATCTGACAGGCCAGGCACATCAGTAACTCCCCCGCCTGATCAAATCCCGCTACATTTTTTAGCACTAAGACCCGCCAGAGCGGTGCACCCGATATGGACACACTCCCAGGGCAGTGTCGGGTTGGTGAAATGCCCGCACCGGGCAATATCGATCAGGTCCGCGCTGCCCGTCCAACTCTCACCCGAGGCGGCCATCCATACCGCCGGAGATATGGGCCGAGGTCCTCAAAGAGGAACAGGGCAAGGAGCGCAAGAAAGGGGGGCAGCAGTGCTGTGGCCGATAAACAACTAGTCATAGCATGTCCCGCTTTTCGCTCTGCCTGGGTGTCGCTTTTGGTATTCATGTTTTTTTATCCAAAAAGGGGTTATGGTCTGTGATGCCTTGGGCCCGCACCACATAACGCAGCGGCCCACCGGGGACGATGGCATCGAAGGGGTAACAGGTAATTAAGGTTAGCGTCGCGGTCTCTGTCGGGAGCAAGGCTCTGGTATCGGTCTCATGCACAACGCGAAGGTCGGTGACCTTGTATTCGTGAATCCTCCCATCGGTCGCTTCAAGCGTTAGCGAATCGCCGAGCTTTAAATCTTTTAAAAACTCAAAATGCGTATCGCGATGGCCTGCCAGGACGCTGTTATCGCTTACGCCGGGTGGGGCACTCGTCCTTAAGTGCCCCGGCCCGAAAGCAAGCGCTGCGCCATTGGCCCCAGCGAGCACAACCATCGACTTCTTTTGAACCGGCGCCGTTAGCTTTGCGACCGGCCAGGTGTCGGCCCAGGGCCAGGGTTTTGCGGGCGCGCGGGTTCTTTGAGTCTCTCGCCAGGCCTGAGCAAGCAACACCTGCGCAAGCGCCGCTTTGGCGGGGATCCACGCACCGTGTGCAACGCTCAGCACGCCGGCGAGCGCGAGGCCGCCGGCAATGAGCGATCGCCTCGCTACCATCGGCTGAATAATCTTCGGCGAAACAGCAGCGCCGTCAGCAGTAGTAGTGCGCCGATGATCATGAAAAGCTGTGCCGGGGTAGCCGTTCGCGGAAGGATCTGTGCCATTGCGATCTGCATGGCAGAAGGCGCGGGAGAATCAGTCTGTGGAAGCGGGTTTTTCTTCGCATAAGGCCTCGCTTTCTCAGCTTTCCTTTTATGGTTGGCCCCGTTTTCTGCTATTAATTGAACTTCTCTTTCCCCCCTAACCACTTTGGCTTCCTTGCGCAGGTCATAGCGCAGGTCATACAACTCCGCAAACGCGTTCACGCGCTCATATTCCACGTTTGCCAATGGCGCCATCATCGCAGTAGCGTCTTCTACGATGAGGTCTTGCGCAGGCTGCTCCCAGGCCGAGCCATGCTGCCAGCCTTCGGGGAGATTAATCGGCACGGACCAGGTTTTCAGTTTTTCCTCAAACGGCACGGAAGATTCTTTTTCGACAGCGACAAGGCTGGTGTGTTTCGTGACGAGCTGATACTGAAGGCCGGTTTTGGTCACTTCTTCCTTGATCTTCCTTCGGGCGCCCTGCCAGTTCAGAGTCGACACAAGCTCATTAAAACTGAGCTCAATGGCATCGATCTTTCGTCTGGCATAAAGGCGCGCGATCCCGGCCTGCGTTAAGCCGCCTTTTAGTGAGACCCGCTGATTCCACTTTTTACTGCCCACTGAAGCATTAATCACGATCTCTTTATCAAGATCTTTTGCCTTGAAAAGCACCACCAGCGGCTCGCCCGCATAAAGATCCGGGATGGGCGCGGGGTAACTCTCCGGTGAGTCACCAGGCCAGTCGAACCTGATATCCGTCAGCACGGGTGATTCGAGCCGTTTAAAAAGCGCGGTCATCTCCTGATTGACTTCGTAGTGCTTGCCGATATGGGTGAAGGTGCCTTTTCCCAAGATCGCAGCCCTTTTCATGAAGTGCCCATTCGGTGCAGAGCCGATCCCGATGGTAAAAAGCCGGCTCGCGCCGATGCGCTGCCCAATAAATTCAAAAAGCGCGTCTTCATTGCCAACAGAGCCGTCAGTCATGAACACCACCTGTCGAACCTTCTCGCCTCTTCCCTGATCATCCAGCGCAAGTTTCAGCGCGGCGAGCATCTCGGTGCCCCCTTCTGCAGTGAGCGCGTTGATGCCTTCGATGGCTTTTTCGATATTCGCCGAGGTGGCCGGCATAGGCCGTACAAAAAGCTGGCGCGACACGGAGGAAAACGCGATGAGATTAAATGAATCACGAGGGCTCAGGCGCTTTAGCGCCATGGTGAGGGCAGCCCGCGCCTGCTCGAACGAAGTCCCGGCCATAGAACCGGAGCGATCGAGAACAAAGATCACCTCTCGGTCCAGACGGCTTTTTGCCACCACATCCGCCTGCGGCGGCATCACCATCAAAAGCCGGTAATCCTCGCCTTGAAAGTGCTCGGTAAAGAGCGCGATTTTCGGAGTCTTCTGCATGACAGGACGCCAGTTCAAAACGAAATCCCGATCTGCCGGCACAGCGCCATCGGCAAAGGCGATCTCAACAATACCGGCTTGTGATTCGCTGATGCCGATGACGTGCGAGGGGCTCTGCACGCTGATCGCCATACCAGCGTTGATGGTGGCTGTGAGTTTCACGGGGTTAATGGGCTTTTGATGGGAAGGCGCAACGACTGGCGTGATGCGCGAGCCATCCGGCACCTGATCGGTATCCGGTGAAAAGCCATGCCCGCTGATGCCGATGGCTTTATCGCCCGGTACATAACGCGGGGCAACGACCATCGGGAATCGAAGAGAAAAAACTCCGTCGCGGAACAAGAGCTCGCGCTGGTATTCAATGCGAACACCGATCATGCCCTCAGGAGGAATTCCCGCGACGGAAGTTGTAAAAATATTCGCCCGCTCCTGCTCAAGAAGTGCGGCCTTTTTACCCTGCGCCTTGGCCTTTTCGTAAATCTTTTTAGCCTCGGCCCTCTCTTTGATCTCACCCACGATGATGCGATCGCCGATTCGTACCTCTAGCGTATCCACGGCGGCGTTTTCCGGCAGTGGAAAAACATAAACGCCTTCGAGCCAAAGATCGGTCGGGTTATGAAAGTACTGGGTCACCACAGTGCGCGCGACGACTCCGGTCACCTGGATATCAACCTCCGTGCCGAGCATCGGTACGGGCCTTAAGACCCGATCATCCTGCGCTCTGACCAGCAGCGTGCCAGCTTTGGCCTCGGCCGCGTTCACGGGATTGCCAAGCGGCGCTGCGGTGGCACCGAAGGCCGGGCGGATGGCCAGAATCATGAGTAATAGAAGAAAGTCGACGCCAACAGACCTACATCGATAGATAGAACGCATAAGTGGTTTCCAGGAGTGAAGGTTGGTCAATAAAGGAGCAATCGAAGGCTTTCACCTCGGGCGCACATACGCGGTAACTACTGTCTGCACGCCCTTGGCCGGCATTACCACCACCAGATCGAGCTTGCGGCCATAGCGGCGCATCATGTCCGGATGCGCACGGGCCACACGGCGTTTTTCTGATTGGCCTAAAAAACAAAGCCGCCCGCCGTGATGATCGTACTCGGCCCGGCCATAGGCCAGCACCATGCAAATAAGCGATTCATCAATGCCGCGCTGGGCGCAGCGCACCCTGGCATGCTCAGAAAAGAGGATCGGTCCCATCATCTTTTAATAGCCGATGGGGGCTTATTTTTTTCATGAGGATCACCAGGCGTGCCCTTGTGAAAAAAATCCAAAGAAACCGGCACTATCTAAAAGGCCAACGTGGGTACCGCCAATCCCCATGAAATTACCCTGGCGGTGCACCCTCTTTTGCCATCCCAATGCGCTAAAAAGGAAAGATCACTAAAGGCAAACCCCGGCCGGTGCAAAAGACACCAGCCCCACAAAAGGGCGACCTATGGCAGCACACCCGACAATCCTGAGCCACCTGAAACCTGATGAACTTAAAACGCTGCTGATCCGAGTGACTGCCTATGCCCTTTGGAAACTGGGCACCCGGTCTGGCCACAGCCCTGAGATGGAAGCCGAAGAACTCACCCAAAGAGCCATTGGCGACACCCTGGCTGAGCGGCGGCGCTGGAACCGCGAGCGGGCCACCCTGGAGCAACACCTAAGAGGCGCCATAAAATCTTACATTTCACACTACTTCGATTCTCTCGCCGCCAAGGCCCGGGTAACCCATAGCCCGGACCTCGAATCCCTGGCGAACGACGCCACCACTCCCGAGGACCTTTTGAACCTTCAATACCTTACCCACCGCATCCGCGAGGCCGTGCATACCGAGGACGACCCACTGCTGCACCAGACCTGGCATCTGCTCGAGAGCGAAGGCTGGGATCTTAAGACCGACAGCCATTATTTCTGCCAACAACTGGGGCTGGATACCACCACCGGCGGGCCCGATTATCAACGCTGGAATCGGCTGCGAAATCGGCTGCGCAGCATTACCCAACGCTGTGTCACATCAGAACAGCAGGGCAGCGTAGGCACTGCCTGAAGCCATGGCCAGTTCCACGCACGATCTGTTGCGTCGCATCCTCGGCGAAAAAGCCGATGCGCTTATCAGCGCAACGCGCAGGCAGCAAAGCGACACAGCATTGCTGCGATCCCACGGCATCGATGTCGATGTTATGCACAAGCGTGCCACTGATCAGATTACAAAAGCCGAGGCACTGGTCGCACATGGTATTCACCCACCGGTGCCGATCGAAGATCTCACTGAGGACCAATTCCAGGCGCTCGATCCCCAAACGCTTGAAAAATACCTTGGGGCAAGTGGTATCGATAGCCATGCCCTGCTGGCCAAAGTACAAAACCTCATTGCCGAGGCAACCCCCAAAGTCACCTGGCATGAGCGCCTGCAGGCCATGCTGCCGCGCTGGCAAAGCACTCCGGTACTGGGCATGGCTGTGGGTGCCATGGCACTGGTTGCGGTAGGTATCGGGGTGCTGCGAGTGACACCCCAAGAGTCCATTCTGTCTATCCCCGCGCAGGATGAAGCCAAGACCCTTGCCCTTGCAAAAGCAGTGCCGATGAGCCTGCCGGGCAACTCGAAATCTGAGCAAGGCTTAGGTGAAGAAGTCGGGATGGTTTTTGATATGGTCGAAATGGACAAAAGGACTGTAGTCGAAAATAGAGTAAAGGCAGTTGAACCAGGCACGCCAGACGTAAACCGCCCACAATTCCAGATGCAACCACAAGTAGCAGCTGTCGCCATCCCAACCGACACACTGATGGCGCTCAATCAGTCAGCCCGACTACCTGAAGCCACAATACCGCTGGCTAATACGGTGGAAGCCGGCGCCACACCAAGTGCGCCGCTCGCCAGTGTCGATGTTAACGATGCACTGGCGAAACCTCAGTGGGCGTTAACCAGCGCGCCTAATGAATCCGCCGGTGAACACAAGATCGAATTTATCTTTAAACCCGGAGATACCCTCTCACACAGCATGGCCCAATCGGGCCTGCCGGTAGAACTGTGGGCCAAACTTGCCGAACGGGTCGGCAGTAACTTTCAGCCAGGCGATAAAGCCATTATCTATTTTGAGAACGATGAGTTCGAGCAACTGGTAGTCATCCGTCGAAAAAAAGAACGCACTACCGTTACCGCAGATCTTAAAACAAATACCGTGGCCGTGGGCACGACCACCACAATAGAGGTAACAGGTGAGATCCAGACATCACTTTATGTCGCGTTGCAAGAAAAGCTCAATGCCAATGTGGCACAACGTATCAGCTGGTTATTACAAAGCCGCGATGTGCCTTTGACCACCCTGCCCAAGGGCTCAACATTCAGTGTGCGTATCGAGCAGATCACCGGGGTGGATGGCGAGACGCTGCGCTATGGGCAGATCAGCAGCGTGCAGCTCGATGCGGGAGGTAAGGGGCAGTTTGTGGTGGAGGGGTGGGGCGAGGTTAGGGCCTGATAATCGCCCAGAACTTTTCGATGGCCAAGCATATCCCACGCGGGACTATGGCCTACTGCTTATTCGCGTCATAACTGTAGCGGCCCATAGGCCCAAACGCGCTACCATAGGCCTTAGTTGATGCGTTTAACTGGCCCAAGCATTTACCTTTTCCTTTGAACACCGCTACCCCCTACCTCACCAAATCCCGCTACATCGATGCGCTTCGCTGTGAGAAGAAGCTCTGGCTGGGCTGGCATGAGCACCTACCCTACGAGGAGGCCCCGCCCTACTCCATTCTCGATACCGGTAACCGCATTGGCGAAGGGGCTTGGGCGCTATTTCCCGGTGGCGTAGAAGTTACTGAAAAGCCTTATGAGCATGCTGCTGCGATTGGCACCACCGCTTCGCTGATGGCAGGTGATGTGCCGGCGATCTTTGAGGCGGCTTTTGAATACGACAACGTGCGCATCCGTGTCGATGTGCTAGAGCGTTTAGGGGATGGCTGGGGCCTTCGTGAAGTGAAATCTTCTACCTCGGCCAGTGAAGATAAAGGCCATGTGGATGATGTGGCGGTGCAGTTATATGTGCTGCAGGGTGCGGGGGTGGATATCACCTCGGTTGAACTCATTCATGTAAATAATCAGTACGTGTTTGATGGCGGGGATATCGCCTGGCCCGAGATGCTGCTGCGAGCTGATCTCACCATGGAGGCGCGCGATCGCCTGCCGCAGGTGGCCGCCAAAATACCCGAGTTGTTTGACGTATTAGGCCGCGATCGCGCACCCGAGGTGTATGCCACCAAGAGCCTTTGCTCAAAGCCCTGGCGCTGTGATTACTTTGATAGCTGCATGGCGGCCAAGCCCGAAGACTGGGTGGGCCTTTTGTATCGCATTTATCCCAATCGTCTGGCGGCGTTGCATGCGCAGGGGATCGAATCCATTCCCGATATTCCCGAGGATTTCAAACTGCCCGAGAAGCAGGCTCACGCACTGGACAGCCTGGCCTCGGGGCATCCGTGGGTATCTGATGAATTGGCTGACGCTC
>JAAZYQ010000071.1 GCA_014239575.1 Gammaproteobacteria bacterium | reverse complement strand
TTCGGCCATGCAGACTCTGGAGCAAGCCCTGCCCTGGCGCGATTGGATTATCGGCGTGGGGCTCGATTCTGACGAGCGCGATAACCCGCCGGCCAAGTTTGCGAAGGTTTTTGAGCGCGCCCGCACCGAGGGCTTTTTGCGCACCATACACTGCGATGTGGACCAGCAGGACTCGGTCGCCCATATCTGGCAGACACTGGATATTGGGGTCGATCGAATCGATCACGGGGTCAACTGCCTGGAGGACGATGCTCTCGTTACCGAGATTAAAAAGCGCGGTCTCGCGCTTACGGTATGCCCCATATCCAACCGCTACGTGGCCGCAGACTTAAAGGCAAAGCAGATCGCCAAGATGCTCGATCTGGGTCTTAAAGTCACCGTTAATTCTGATGACCCGGCGTATTTTCCGGGCTACATGAATGAGAACCTGATCGCCACGCAACAAGCTGTGAATCTTTCGCGCGAGCAGATGTTGCAGTTGGGTATCAATGCCATCGAGGGCAGCTGGCTCTCGCACGATGAGCGCGCGCCTTACCTTGCCGATCTGAAAAATTATGTGGCTCAGTAAAATGCGGCGCGGTAGTTGTGCGCTTGTTTCGATTGTTATTGCCATCGTGCTGGCAGGGTGTGCCACACCGGCACATGTGCTGCCCGATGTGCAGCCGGTTAATCTTAATGTCGCAGCCGCCGAGATTGCGCGCGCACCAAAACCCACTGCCCGCGAGATATCAGATACCAAAGCCGTCGCCCGGGTGGCGGCGCTTTACCAACAGCTTAAACCTGCAGCCATCGCCGTATGTCGTTATGTGGCTGAGCACAGTTGCAAGTGGGAGCTGACCTACTCGCCTGAAGAAGAAGTCAACGCCTATGCCGCCGATGAATCAACAGTGGTGATCTATAAAGGCATTGTGCAATACGCACGCAGCGATGCCGAGATCGCAATGGTGATCGCACACGAGATGGCGCACCATATAGCCAACCACATTAATGAGAGCCAGAGCAGCCAGGTGGTGGGTGCGCTGATCGGCGGTGTGGCGATGACACTGCTGCTCGGTGATGCCGCCGCCTACAGCGGACAGATCGTCAGCGACGGTATGCGCATCGGTGCAGCAGCCGGAGTGCTGACCTTCAGTCGCAAGCAGGAGATGGAAGCCGACTACCTTGCGGCCTATATCATTTCGCGCGCAGGGTTTAACCTCGATGACGCACGCGGCATGCTGGTAAAGCTGGGGCGCCTGGGCGGGCGCACTAGCTCGAGTGTGCTCGATACCCACCCGGCCGGGCCAGAGCGCGTGGCTGCGTGGGATCTGGCGGCCATGGAGATACGCTCGGGCTCGCCAATGCCCCGAAAAAGATAGCCTTTTGCACACAAAAAAACCCCGCGCGGCGCGTACCGGGCGGGGCTTTGTTTGTGGCGGCGCTTTTTATGCGGCCATGTCTTTTAAGTTCTTAAGGGCCAGGATCTTTACCCGGCGGCTGGCTGGTTTAGCAGCCACGTCCATTGTCTCACCCGGCCTAAAGGGGTTGGCAACACCATAGCGGGCTTCGGTGGCGGGCTTATCAACCACGCTGATCTTAAAAAGGCCAGACATCTTAAAAACACCAGCGGCCCCCGGAGCCATGTGGCCTGCAATGACGCCGGACAAGCTATCCAGCACAGCTTTTACATCTTTGCGCTGCATGCCAGTGTCTTCAGCAATCGCGTTCATGAGGTCAGTCTTGGAAAGGGGGCTTGAGTAGTTCATAGTTTTGATCTCTTCCTTTTATGGGTGGGTCGTAAAGCCTTGCGGCCAGTGTTCAGTTGCTTCGGTGGTTAGTAGTCCCAAAGCGTGTGTAGGTGCATTTTAAACATAAAAGGTCCTTTATTTGTAGTGTTTTATTGCGTTCCGTTTAGCGGGTGGGCCATGTAGAATCTGCCGCTTCTTTTTAAAGTTAAAGCAATTTTTAAAGTTTATGGCGCAATTCGTTTATTCAATGCAGGGTGTTGGCAAAGTGGTGCCACCCAAGAAGCACATTCTCAAAGATATTTCGCTGTCGTTTTTTCCCGGCGCCAAGATCGGCGTACTGGGCTTAAACGGCGCCGGTAAGTCCACTTTGCTGCGGATTATGGCCGGTATCGACACCGAGATCGAAGGCGAGGCCATACCGCAAAAAAACCTTAAGGTCGGTTTTCTGCCACAGGAACCACAGCTCGACGATGCCGCCGACGTGCGCGCCAATGTGGAGCAGGGCCTCGGTGAAGCCAAACAACTGCTCGATGATTTTGAGCGCGTCAGCATGCGCTTTGGCGAAGAGTTGAGCGATGATGAGATGAGCGCCCTTATTGAAGAGCAAGGCGAGTTGCAAACCCGCATCGATGCCATCGGCGCGTGGGAAATTGAGCGCAAGCTCGAGATCGCCGCTGATGCCCTGCGTCTGCCGCCTTGGGAAGCTCCGGTTAAGCAGCTTTCAGGCGGCGAGCGCCGACGAGTGGCGCTGTGCCGCTTGTTGCTCTCAGAACCCGAGATGCTGCTGCTGGACGAGCCAACCAACCACCTGGATGCCGAGTCGGTGGCCTGGCTGGAGCGCTACCTCGAGCAATATGAGGGCACGGTAATCGCCGTAACCCACGACCGGTACTTTCTGGATAACGTGGCCGGGTGGATTCTTGAGCTTGACCGGGGCTTTGGGATTCCCTGGGAGGGCAACTACTCCTCGTGGCTTGATCAAAAAGACCAGCGCCTGGCGATGGAAGAAAAAGGCGCCTCGGCGCGGCGCAAGGCGATCGCATCTGAACTCGAATGGGTGCGGGCCAATCCTAAAGGCCGCCAGGCCAAGGGCAAGGCACGCATCGCCCGCTTTAACGAGCTGATGGATCAGGAGTTTCAGTCGCGCAGCGAAACCAACGAGATCTACATTCCGCCCGGGCCGCGGCTGGGCGACAAAGTCATCGAGATAAAAAATCTGCGCAAGGCCTTTGCTGACAAACTGCTGATCGATGATCTTTCTTTCTCGCTGCCGCCGGGCGGTATCGTCGGTATCGTCGGCCCCAACGGGGCGGGCAAGACCACGCTCTTTAAAATGCTGATGGGTGTCGAGGCACCCGACAGCGGTGAGATCAGCCATGGCGATACCGTACAGATCGCTTATGTGGATCAAAGCCGCGACACGCTCGATGACGCCAAGACCGTTTGGGAAGAGATCTCCGAGGGTCAGGATATTCTGGAAGTTGGCCGCTACCAGAGCTCGTCGCGCGCCTATGTCGGGCGCTTTAACTTTAAGGGGCCAGATCAACAAAAACATATCGGGTCGCTCTCTGGTGGTGAGCGCAACCGCGTGCATCTGGCCAAAGTATTACGCCAGGGCGGCAACGTGTTGCTGCTGGATGAACCGACCAACGATCTTGATGTGGAAACACTGCGTGCACTGGAACAGGCGTTGAGTGATTTTCCCGGCTGTGCCGTGGTGATCTCGCACGACCGCTGGTTTTTAGATCGTATCGCCACACATATACTGGCCTTTGAGGGCGACAGCCAGGTTAGCTGGTTTGCTGGCAACTTTGCCGATTACGAGGCCGATCGGAAACGGCGCCTGGGGACCGATGCCGACCAGCCGCACCGCATCAGATACAAACCCATCCAACGCTGAAATGAGAGTTATTAAAAACAAAACAATCTATCCCTTTGCAGCGCGTGGCGAGCCGCTCGCATGACCGATCCCTTTGCCCGCTTTGGGGTTAAGCATCTTTCGGCCACCTCCATGCTGCAGTTCCGGGCCGACCCGGCGCTGGGTGTTTTGTACCTGGTGTATGGCATTCGCGAAGCGGGCTCACCGGCCATGCACCGCGGCTCAGCGCTCGATCACACCATCGGCCAGATGCTCGACGAGGATGTTACGCTGGATCATGAAGGGGCGCGTGCACTCGCGACTGAACACTACGACACCCTGATCGAAGGCACCGAAGACGAGTACCGCAAGGCGGATATCACCCGTGAGCGCAAGGTGGTAAGCCAGTGCCTGGATCACTGTTATCCTGTGGTCAGCGAATGGTCAGTGCCGCTTGCTTACCAGCATCCGATCCGCCTCACCCTGCAAGGGATCGAAGTGCCGGTCATCGGCTTTATTGATCTGCGCTATGTCAACGTGGTGCGCGAGCTTAAAAGCTCGGGCAAGCCGCGCCGCGGAATCGTTGATGATCATGCCTTTCAGGTTGCCACTTATGCCATGGCCATCCGCCAGGAAACGGGCGAGTGGCCCAAGGCATTTGTCGATTACCTCATGCCCTCGGGGATGAGCTCGTTTCAGCTGAAAAACGGCAAGCGCTGGGTGCGCGCGGTGGTGGATACCGCGGCCAGTATTCGTGCCCTGCTGGATGGCGCACCCGATAAAGACGCGCTGTGTGCCTCTATACAGCCCGACTACAGCAACTGGCTGTGGCGCTACCGGCCCAACAGCCTGGCAGCCGCCAAAGAGTTGTTTGGCAGTTAGTTAGTAAAAAGTACAGATCTCGCTAAGGTCGCGTCGCTTGATGTCGGGCACCTGCACATTCTCGGCCGGGTAACCGGTCACCAGTATTAAAAAGGGCCGCTCGTTAGATGGGCGACCCAGCGCGTGGTTAAGAAACCTCATAGGGTTGGGTGTATGGGTGAGCGAGGCCAGGCCCACATTGTGCAATGCCGTAATCAGCATGCCTGTGGCAAGCCCGGTGGATTCGTACGGATAGTAGTGTTTAATCTTCTCGCCCTTGGCACCAATATGGTGAACTAAAGCAAAGACCACAATCAGGTACGGCGCGGTTTCTAAAAAGGGCTTGTCGGCATCGGTGCCCAGGTGAGCCAGTGCATCCAGCCAGTCGTTGGCGGCGCGGTGCTCATAAAACGCACGCTCTTCTTCCTCGGCGGCTTCGCGGATCTGGCGCTTGATGGCCGGATCGGCCACCACCACAAAATGCCAGGGCTGCTGGTTGGCACCGCTCGGTGCCGTGCCTGCGGTACGGATGCAGTCTTCGATCACCTCGCGCGGCACGCTCTCGTGCGAAAAATCGCGCACGCTGCGTCGGGCGTTCATCTGCTGCCACAGCGCGTGCGCCCGCTCGTGCATTTTGGCTTTGGGGTAACGCGGATAATCCGCCAGGGGCAAAAAACGGGGTGTGGTCACTGGGACAGTCCTCCGGTTAACGGCCGGCGCGGGTGGCCGCTTTTAACTGCCGTTGTTTGAGGATGCACGAGATGCTTCTCGTTATGTAACCGATTAAGCATAAATCATGATCTCCATTTTCAAAAAATAGTTCGGTATTTCTGGATGAGCGTTCGCGCCTTCAGCTTCTGTGGCGGCTCATTGCCCGGCTTAAGCCGCCTCGCCGTTCGCCACAAGGTCAATGGCGCGGTAAAACGACTGGATTAGCGGATCGCACTTGACGTCGGCGGCGCTTAAGGGCCGGTTAAATGAGATGCCCTCGAGCGTGCGGCAACGGCTCAAAGCCACATAGGCCTGGCCCGGGGCAAACATTCCCCGGCCAAGATCAATACGTACGTGCTCCAGGGTTAAACCCTGAGCCTTGTGCACCGTAACGGCCCAGGCCAGGATAAACGGAAACTGCGTATAGGTGCCGATCACCTCAGTATCCACCCGGCGGCGCTTGTCATCCCACTGGTAACGGTAGCGCTCCCACGACTCGCGCTCTACAAAAACATTCTGGCCCAGCTGTTCGTCGCCCAGCATTTCGATCTCGATCACTTCTTCGTCCAGATGCACCACCCGGCCCAGGGAGCCGTTAACCCAGTCGGTGCCGTTCTTGGTGAACATCACCTGGGCGTCGACTTTAAGCTTGAGCTTGGTCGGTGAAGGCAGTTGTGATTCGTTGTCCAGCCAATCGCCGTTAACGTCGGCATCAAAAGACCAGCTCTCGCCCGGGAGCTTCGCCAGTTGCTGCTCGTTAAACTGACGGGCCCGTGCGTTCACCGAGGTCAGCACCAGCCGGGTCTCTTCGGATACCATCTCCTCGTCTACCGCCTGGTTGAGTTGCGCCACAGTCTGCTCCAACTCGCTGCCGGTACGGATGTGATCGAGCATCTCGATGAAATGCGCATCGGCCTGGCGAAAAGACCGTGTCAGGGTTACCGTCACCAGTGGCAGTTCGCGCAGGGTGCGGGCGCTGAAAAAATACGGCGACTCGTAGCTCTCCTCGAACAATCGCTTTTCCTCAGAACCGGCGATCACCGGTGGCAACTGGTGCATATCGCCAACCAGTACCAGTGTCTTGCCGCCAAAGGGGACGCCGTCGCGGCCAGTGTTAAGGCGCAGCGAATCATCAATGGCATCGAGCAGGTCGGCCCTGACCATCGACACCTCATCGATCACCAGGACGTCCATTTTTTCAACGACGTCTTTGGCGGCGCCGCCAATGCGCTTGGCCCGCGGCTGCGGCCCGGGAGGCAGTTGGAACAGCGAGTGAATCGTCTGGCCCTGCACGTTAAGTGCCGCAACCCCGGTGGGGGCAACCACCACCAGGTTCTTGTCGAGCTCGAATCGCAATACATCGATCAACGTGGATTTACCGGTACCGGCCGAGCCGGTGACAAAAACCACCGGCGGGGTTGCCATACTCAGCAGGTCCAGCACCTGCTGGAACTCGTCGGTAATCTCGGTATCCACGATGAGTTCAGGGGCGAGCGGTACAGCCGCCGTCAACGATGAGTTCGGTACCGGTAATAAAGGCCGCGGCATCGGAGAGCAAAAACAGGCAGGCGCCGGCGATATCCTCGGCAGAACCGACCCGCCCCAGCGGTATCTGTGCCGACAGTGCCGCCAGCGCCTGGGGATCATCGGCCCAGCGGGTCTGCATGGGCGAGCTTACCGGCCCGGGTAAAATGGTATTCGAGCGTATGGCATCGGGTGCCAGTTGGATTGCCAGCGATTTGGACAAACGGATCACCCCGGCCTTGGCCGCGCCATAGGCATCCTGGGGTTTGCCATCGCCACGCAGCGCATCGATAGAGGCGATATGTACCATCGCCCCACCACCGCGGGCGCGCATATGCGCCGCTACATGGCGCACGCTCAAAGCAAAAGACTTAAGGTTGATCTGAAACACCCGGTCCCAGGTGTCCATATCCATTTCCAGCACCGAACGGTCGCGATCGAACCACAGCACCCCGGTGGTGTTAACCAGGTAATCAATGCCGCCTTGGGCCGCTGCTACGTCCGCTGCCAGCTGACTGACAAAAGCCTCGTCGCTAAGGTCCCCCTGGTAATAAGTCGCCTGACCGGGGCCATTGGCAATATCCGCAGGCTGATCCTTGATATCAGCCAGGGCAACATCGATACCGGTGGCCAGCAACTGGTTGGCCGTGGCCAGCCCGACGCCACCGCCGGCGCCGCAGACCAGAGCCGATGTTCCCTTAAAGTGCACGGCAAGCGAGCATTCAGTCTTGCTCGAGCTCATCTTCAGGCAGCAGGCCGAGTAACTCGTCGCTTTCAGCCCCGGGCAGTTGCTCAACCTCACGCAAGGTCCGGGCCATTGCCCGGGTACGCTGTTCGGTACTCTCGATGGTGTTACTCGCTGTGGCCAGCTGCTTTTTGACCTTGGCCAGCACACCGCCAAACCGGCCAAACTCGGTTTTGACCGCACCGAGCACCTGCCATACCTCACTTGCCTGCTGCTCGATGGCCAGCGAGCGAAAGCCCAGGCGCAGACTGTTGAGCAGCGCAGCAATGGTGGTCGGGCCACTGACCACCACGCGGTAATCCTGCTGCAGCTGGCTCACCAGGCCGGGCTGGCGTAGCACCTCCGCATATAGACCCTCGGTAGGCAGGTATAACACCGCGAAATCGGTGGTCTGCGGTGGGTTGAGGTATTTCTCGGCAATGGTCTTGGCCGATTGTGTGATCGAGCGCAACAGCTCGCGGGTGGACTGCGCCACTGCCTCAGCATCGGCGCTCTGCGCGGCCTCGCTCAAGCGCAGGTAATCCTCCTGGGGAAACTTGGAGTCGATCGGTAACCAGACGCAATCCTTTGGATCATCACTGCGTCCGGGCAGGCGGATCGCAAATTCGACACGCTCGGATGAATCCTCGCGGGTCGCCACGTTGCGGTCGAACTGATCGGGGGTAAGCACCTGCTCGAGAATGGCTTCGAGCTGGTATTCAGCCCAGGTGCCACGCACTTTAACGTTGGTGAGCACATTCTTAAGATCGCCAACGCCGGTGGCAAGGCTCTGCATCTCGCCCAGGCCCTTGTGCACGGCATCGAGTTGCTCTCTGACCACCTTGAAGGATTCGCCCAGGCGTTTTTCCAGGGTCCCCTGCAGTTTCTCATCGACCGTGCGACGCATCTCCTCGAGTTTTTTCTCGTTGGCCTCGCGCATCTCGTTCAGCTGCTCGCTGATCGTCGCGCGCAGGCCCTCAAGGCGTTGCTGGTTGGTCTCAACCAGCGCCTGTACCTGGGTAGTCACGGCCTCGAGCTGCTGTTTTTGCACACTACCCAGCTGGCCCACGGTGCCAGAAAGCGTCTGCGCGGTTTTGCTAAGGCTCCCCGAGACTTCCTCGCGCAACTCGTGGCTGCGCTTTGCGGCTTCCTCGCGGCCATCGCGCAACTCTTCACGTACCGCCTGTTCCGCATCGCCCGAAGTCTTGCGTCCGGACAAGCGCAGCAGCAGTACCAGGTTGAGCGCAACCAGTACCGCCAAAGCAGCCAGCAGCAAATTGGTGTTCATAGCAGAGAAGTCTCCAGGCCACATGGGGCTGGCCCATTATCCACGCCCAGACGCGCCCGGGCCAATCGTTCGCAGGCGAACATATTGTGCGCACACGACAGATTCATCGGGTGAGCCTGTGGCCGGTGCAAAATGGCATCTCTATTGAGTGTACGGACTTTAGCGCTATGTCGAAAAAACCGTTGAGCGAGATTATCCACCAGGCCGAAAAGTACCTGGCCCAAGGCGCTCACCGAGATGATCTGGAGCGTTTTCTCGGCAAGAGCGATTTTGCGGCCTGGGAAAAAGAGGCCCAGCGGCGCTGGCGACTGACCCGACCGCTGGAGTCTATTCATGGTACGCGGGCGGGCGCTCAAGGCCAGCGCGGCTGGAGATCACCCATGGCTCGCGGGCTCTAAGACTCGTAAAGGCCGACCTTAAGTACCACTGATGCTGGGCGATACCGTAATCTCAATATCGCCAGACAAAAAGAAAAGAAAAAGCCCCGCGCAGACTCAAAATGGGGAGGAGACTGCGCAGGGCAGAGTCTGGATACCAAAGGAGATAAGTTATCCAGACCGCAGACGATAGCATCAGGTTTACAGCGCTGATAGTCAGACTTTCTTAGTCTTTATATAATTATTTTCTTATACTTATAGGCAGGCATATCAAGATCATTTGATTGCTTGGGCGATGCCAGGCCTGCGGCATCGATGGGCTATCTGTGCGCTCGTTACCGGCAACCGGCTGACATTTTGCGCCCGCGGTGAAACCGCTAAAGCATCATCTGCAGGCAATCGGTGCTGTCTATGGCCATATGGATGAGCAGCCCCGCCGCCACGATGCGCACGGGTTTAAATGCCAGGCCCACAAAGTAGGCCATGATGGCCGGGTAACTGTGCAACGGATGAAAACCAATGCCGCAGCGTTGCGGGTCAAATATCGGATCAGCCAGCAGGTGATCAAGATCCACCGCCATGGTGGCAAGCATGATCAGCCAGGCATAGCGCCAGCGGGAGCGAAAAAAAATCACCGCCACGAGCCCTGGCACCAACAAATGCCCGGCCATGTGTATCGAGGTAGCCATCATAGAACCGCCCAAGGTAGAGTTGTTTGTAACAGCGAGGTCGTACCGGCGTTAACGGCTGACGTATAGTGGATGCCGATGGCCATGATAGCGCCTTGGCCGGCGATGCCAAAACAGCCGCTACGAGCGATGGCTCAGATAAAACACACAACCGCGATCAGACATGAATAAATCATCGGACCGTTCGCCTTTATCGGTCAGTTATTTCAGGGCATCGGACCCTTTGGATGAGCAGATCCTGGGGCTGAAAAATGATGGTGCGATCGTGGTTCGTGATCTGGCCAGCACCACGCTGGTTGACCAGGTGGCAAGCGAACTGCAGCCGTTTTTTGATACAAAGGGCCGCGACTTTGAGGATGATTTTAATGGCTCTGCGACCCGCCGGCTGGCCAGCACCCTGGCGTATTCATCCTCAGCGGCCGATCTGATCGAACAAG
>JAAZYQ010000070.1 GCA_014239575.1 Gammaproteobacteria bacterium | reverse complement strand
TAGTAATACCATTGCGGCGCGTAACGCATCTGCATATGCATCTCAGCATATAACTTACCGTTGTCTTGCACTTCGACTTTTGCCAGAGCTTCTGCATTCTCGGCTATTAGATCGCCTAATTTTCGAAGGAGATGTCCGCGCGCGGTTGGCGTCATATCCCGCCACTCGGGGTTATGGAATGCCTTTTTCGCAGCGTCGACTGCTCGGTTGGCGTCGTCCTCCCCACCTCTGCCGACCAGCATCCATGGTTTGCCCGTGTACGGATTGTGCGATTCAAAATAATCACCAGTCAGTGGTTCCACCCACTCTCCGCCCAAATACATCTTTGATTTTGAAAGTTCAGTCATCTCGATTATCTCCTTTTCAAATTAAGCGCCTTTTGGGCAGTACACCTCATACAGCACGCAAGAGTTCAGCCGCACGATCTAATGCTATCTCGATATTCTCTACACTGTTGGCATATGAGAATCTGATGTAGCCTTCTCCAAGAGCGCCAAAGCTCGTGCCTGCAACAGTTGCGACACCCACTTCTTCGAGCAAACGATCCTGTAGAACCCGGGCGGTCAATCCTGTCTTGTGGATGTTCGGAAAAACATAGAACGCGCCAATTGGTGTACGACAACTGACACCGGGAAGACTGTTTAACCCCGCCACAATCACACGCCGCCTTTCGTCGAACGCCGACACCATCCCATCAACCGCATCCTGTGGTCCCTCCAAGGCGGCGATCCCGGCATACTGAGCGGCCGAATTCACACAAGAGTGGCAATTGACCGCCAAACGAGTCGCGCCTTCTACCAGCGCTTCAGGCCAGACCGCATAGCCCATCCGCCATCCGGTCATGGCATAAGTCTTACTCCAGCCATCGAGCAAAATGAGTCGATCATCGAGTTCAGGATACGACAGCAGTGATACGTGCTCCCGGTCGTCGTAGGTAATGCGTGAATAGATCTCGTCACTCAATATGGCAACGTTTGGATGCTTTTCCGTCAGGCCCGATACCAGCCGATCCATCTCAGCTCTGGGCACCGCTCCACCGGTGGGATTGGCGGGAGAATTCAGAATCAATAATCGAGTGTTCTCGGTAATCTGACCCAAGATGGTGTCGGCATCGAAAGAAAAATCGTTCTCTTCCAGCAAGCGTATGGGCACGGCCTTTGCGCCGGTGAACTCAATGACCGACTGGTAGATCGGGAATCCAGGGTTGGGGTACAGGATTTCTGCACCCGGCTCACCGAACATCAGGATTGCGAAAAACATCGTTACCTTTCCGCCTGGGACAATCACAATACGATCGGCAGAAACCTTGGCTCCCCGACGCTTCACCAGATCCTGTGCTACCGATTCGCGCAGCTGTGGAATACCCGGCGAAGGGGTGTAGCCATGGTGACCATCATGAAGGGCTTTGACTGCCGCCTCCACAATGTGCTCGGGGGTTTTGAAATCGGGCTGGCCAATCCCAAGATTAATGATGTCCTGCCCCCCGCGGGCCAATACATCGGCCCGTGCCAGAACATCGAATGCCGTCTCGGTACCGAGCCGGCTCATTTTTTCTGCGAGTCGCAACATATTGCGCAGGCCTATATCTTAATGAGAAAAGCCGACTATCATACCGGACGCTGAACTTCGTGTGGTCAATCGCTGTTGACTGCGCTTGAATCGGGTGTGGCACAACGTTGGCGATATCGTTCGGTCGGCTACGTGCGCCAAATTCATGTGACTTGATTTCCCCTGGTTCTTATCCCAAATGCGTCCATCAGCCCTGTCAATGCCGCCAAAGCGGGGCTCCCACTTAACACCGCAGATTAGACTGCCCCCTATTAAGCCGCACGACTATCTGACCTTTTGGGGATTGCGTTTGAGCGCTGCATCTTATTTTTCAGCCCTTACTTGGGAGCCATTAAAACCCTGAAGACCTGAAAATTGGTCAATCAAAGCTGGCGCAGCCGGAACCGGCGCCCGCAACGGTTAATGCCCACAAACGACGACCGGGTTGGACCACTGGCACTTCGATGACCCTGCCGGCAAACACCGCGGTCATACCACAGGTCTGAAGGCAGTACCCGCGATTGCTCTGGAACGGCTATGATTTGTAAATTCTGACAGGAGAAGAGAAATGTCATACCTGAGAATTAGTGCCAACGATGGCCTGTACTATGAACATGATGCGCCATCGGCTACCGATGCCCCCACTTTTGTTTTCGTCAACCCGGTTTCTGGAACCGCACAACAGTGGCAACAAGACGTTGGCCCAGCGCTCCGTGATGCCGGTTATGGCACTCTCGCTTATAACTTTCGTGGCCAACCCGACAGTCCCTTCTCACCCGGAACCGCACTTGACGACACACTCATCGCTGGGGACCTGCGCCTGATCACCGAAACCCTGGAGATCGAGCGACCGGTCTTGGTCGGGCTGTCGATTGGCGGCCTTTTCGCCGCCCAGTCACATCTCGCCGGGTTGGAGGTGGCTGGATTGGTCCTTATCAATACCTTGCGGGAGATCGGGCCCCGTATAGCGTGGATCAATGATGCCGTGGTCCGGGTCATGGAGGTGGGCGGCCCTCAGTTGATGGGCGACATGATGACGCCGCTGCTTTGGGGGCCTGACTGGCTCGCTGCTAATCGTAAAGCCTTTATCAAACCCGATACTGACTACCAGCCACTGGATAAAAATTCTGGCACATATAATCTGCTGAAAAATATGGGTACAGCCGATTGGAACGTCGATTACGAACACATCACCTGTCCCGTCCTGGTGGTTATGGGATTGAATGATCGAGTATTTTTCGACGCCGACGTTGTTGACAAACTGGTAGGCAGACTCCCAAACGTTCGTCGAGTCGATGTGGAAAACGCCGGCCATATGCTCCCGGCTGAAGCACCACAACCACTGATTTCAGCTCTACTGAACTTTGGTCAAAACCTATAGGTTTTAAACCCTGAGCTTTCACCTAGCCTCAACGGCTAACCCACTTGCCTAAACTATCTATGCTGACTGGACTTCGACAATCGCTGTTTCGGACCATGGGCCAACGAGTATTCTATGGTTGGGTCATTCTTCCAGTGGCTGCACTCACCATGTTTGGTACCGGACCTGGTCAATCACATCTGATTGGCTTGTTTTTCGACCCGCTGTCGCAGGAGCTCGGACTTTCCCGCACCGCCATTGCAGCGGCGTACGGCGCCGCTACCTTGGTCGCTGCCTTTTTGCTCCCCAAGCTCGGTAGCATGATTGATCGGATCGGTCCGGCCCGCTTACTCTGGATACTTACGTTGGCACTCGGCTTCGCCTGCGTGTTGTTTAGTTTTGCATCCAGTTGGCTTGCCATCGCAATCGGTTTTGGCTGCTTGCGATTTCTTGGCCAAGGCTCCTTGATGTTGAGCTGCAACAACCTGGTCTCTCAATGGTTTAACCGCAAGCGGGGCTTTGCCCTTGGCATAATGTCGCTGGGGTTTCCAATTTCGATGGCGGTGCACCCGCCTTTATGCCAATGGTTGATCGAGACCGTCGGCTGGCGCGAGACCTGGATCTGGCTTGGAATCAGCACCTGGATTATTCTGTTGCCGCCAATCATTCTGTTGGCCTACAACAAGCCTGAGCAGGTCGGCCTCGCGCCAGACGGTGTCCCGCAGACCAATGACTCCGGTGATTCTACTGTGATGACCGGGCTGACCCGAAGCGAAGCTCTGCGATCGTCGACGTTCTATATCATTACAGCCAGTCTTTTTACGCTATCGATGCTGGTGACTGCGCTCCACGTAGAGAACAAAGGCATCTTGATGAAACATGGCCTCTCCGCACAAGACGCGACCTCCATGTTTACGATTACCGGCATTACAGCCGCCATCACAATGCCAATCATTGGCCGTATGCTCGATCGTTTTCGAACCGAGTGGATGCTCGCCGGCGGCCTTCTCATTATGGCAGCGTCACTGGTGTCTGCCACACTGGTAGGTAGTATGACGGGGGCTGTGATTTATGCCGTGATTTTCGGCCTGAATAACGCTGCCACCATGAACTATGTTGCGTTTCTTTGGCCAAGGTATTTCGGGCGTAAACACCTGGGGAGCATCCAGGGAACGGGGCAAATGATCGTTATCGTCGGCGCGTCTCTGGGCCCACTCCCTCTGGCGATGGCTTTCGATATCTCGGGGACTTATGACTGGACTCTGCGGAGTCTGGCCCTTTTGCCCATACTTTTAGCCGTCGTGGCCTTATTTCTGCGGGCGCCGGCAGCATTGTCGCGATCGGCGGTGGCCCCGACTCACCCTGATCCCAAGCCTTAGGCAAACGGGTTATGTTGTAGCCCCCCGATAGAATCGTGAGGAAGAAAAAGTGACAAAACCTGTGGTAGTAGTGACCCGAAGTTGGACAAAGGCTGTCCAAACCGCTATTGCGGAGCGCTTCGATGCGAGGTTGAACCCCTCTGATCGAACAATGAGCGCCGAAGAGATTGTGGAGCAGTGTCAAGGCGCAACGGTGCTGTGTCCGTGTGGTTTCGATCCGATAGATGCGCGCTTGATATCAAAATTGCCCGATAGCGTAAAACTGATCGCAACCATTAGTGCAGGCACTCAACATATCGATGTCTCAGCCGCTACCCAGCGCGGTATCTATGTCAGTAATACGCCGGACGTTGTTGCAGAAGATACCGCAGACCTCACGGTTGGTTTAATGATATCGGTCTGTCGACGCCTGATTGATCTGGATAACGTTGTGCGGCGCGGCGACTGGCAGGGATTTAAGGTCGAAGATCCTTTGTGTGGTTTGAGAGTCTGGGGAAAAACAGTCGGCATCATTGGCCTGGGTGGCATCGGGCAAGCTGTCGCTCATCGTACTCGGGGTTTTCGCATGTCGGTCCTTTACCATAATCGCAAAAGAAACCGCACGGCCGAGAAAGAATTCGAGGCTCGTTACTGTCCTGACCTTTACGAACTGCTCGCGCTTGCCGACATTGTCTCAATCCACTGTCCGCTGACACCCGAGACTGAGCACCTTATCGATGATCGCGCATTTGCCGCCATGAAACCAAGCAGCGTGCTGATTAATACGGCACGAGGCACTGTCGTCGACGAAGACGCTTTAATACGCGCCCTGCAAAACGGCGTGATTGCCGGCGCGGGCCTTGATGTCTATAAAAACGAGCCGGAGGTCAACCCCGCCCTGATCGAGATGCCAAACGTCGTGCTGTCTCCCCATATTGGAACGGCGACGATTGAAGCTCGAGATGACATGGGATTTCGCGTGATAGAAAATATTGAGACGTACCTCGCGACGGGTGAACCCAAAGATCGGGTAACCTCATAGTCACCTGGTACCGATACCTAAGCTCCAAAACCGCGAGCAGATTCCGTCATCAGCAACCGCTGGGGGGATGGGGCTTATAAGTCATGCCAGGGGAGACTCCAACCCCTGGCAGATTCCCACTTTGCCAATCAGAAGCTGTCGTTCGCAGCGATCAACCACTCAGCATCAAAGACACATAGTAGAAAAACGAAATAAGCAGCAGCGCAACCCAGGCCAGCGAATGACCATGCTCCTTGGCCCACTGCACAAAACGGTCTTTCATGATCTTTCCGACAAATGGCGGGAAGCCATTGTATCAGCCCCGTAGCCCTCATCGCGAGAGCGTGCCGCAATGACAGCGCGGGCAAACGACAGGAGCGCCCTGCCTAGGATTAAATAACATCGGTGGTGGCGCCCAAATTTTTTGCCCGGTATTTTCCGCTTCCTTCCGTTGATCGGCATTCAACTGTTGACTCTCAGCCTGATCCTGTTCTTCCCCGAACTGAAGATGCTGGTCAGGTAGTCTAAAATAGAAACTTAGCCGCCTTGTGTGAAAAAAGTATAGCTCGAGACTGAGAAAGAGAATCAATGCGAATTGTAGTGGCAGGTGGCGGACTGATCGGGGCACGCCACATCGCTCATGTTCTTGACCATCCGAGCTTCGATCTGGTCGGGGTAATCGACCCGGATCCAAAAGTGCGAGCTGCCGCTCCAGTCGCCAGCTTTGACTGTATTGAAGCCGTTGATGTACCGGTTGACGGCATCATTATTGCCACCCCCACCGATCTACATGCGGCCAATGCCGAAACGGCAGCCGAGCGTGGCTGGCATATGGTGATCGAAAAGCCAGTGGCGAGCACGCTTGAACAAGCTCACCGCATTGTGGCCGCTGTTGAGCACGCTGGTGTAGTGGCCTTGGTAGGGCATCATCGGCGCTATCACCCCAAAGTGAGTGCGTTAAAACAGCTGTTGGATACAGGACAGATTGGCGCCACGGTATTGGCCTCGATGATCTGGGCGGTTCGCAAGCCGGATGAATACTTTGATGTGCCTTGGCGGGCGGGACGGGCAGGTTCGCCGATCATGATCAACCTGGTACACGAGCTGGACCTGCTGCGGTTTCTATTTGGGGATCTGATCCATGTGTCTGGCTTTGGCTCCAGTGCATTGCGTGGGCAGGACCGCATCGAAAGCGGTGGCGTCACCCTGGGATTTACCAATGGGACTGTGGCTACGCTTGCCTTTGCCGATACCAGTCCATCGCCCTGGGGATTTGAGGCAGGCACGGGTGAGAACCCCAATATTGGCACCACAAATCAGGATATGTTGTGGATTACTGGAACCAAAGGCGCGATCAGCTTTCCCTCGCTGACGCTCTGGGGTGAGGCAAAAGACTGGTCACAGGCTGCACAGCCGAGCAAAATCTCCTGCACCGAGGGGGTGCCATTGGTGGCTCAGCTTGAACATTTTGCTGATGTTGTCGCCGGACGCGCGACGCCGTTGATTGATGTGCGGGATGCGACCAAGACGCTTGCTGCAACCCTGCAGATCGAGACAGCGCTAATGGGTCAGCCAGTGCAATGAAAACCCTGCGCTGCGGCCTTATTGGTGACCACATTGCTCAGACGCGATTTCCAGCGGCGCTGGCACTGATGTGCCAGGAGGCAGGGATTGAGCTGAGCTTTGAGCTGATCGATACCGCTGGGAAATCCGGTTTTGACTTTGCGCCATTTGTAGATGGCTTGCGGGCAGATAACTGGCACGGTGTTTCGGTCACACACCCCTATAAGCAAGATGCGGCAGACTATGCTGGCGAGGGCATGCCACCCGAATTGCGCCTGTTGGGCGCCTCAAACATTCTGCTGTTTGGGGACGCGCTGACCGGGTTCAATACCGACTATTCCGGGTTTGTGTCGGCGTGGACTTCGCAACTGCCGACCATGGGGGTTGGTGTGGTTGCCTTGGCAGGGGCAGGAGGTGTTGCACGCGCGATCGGTCCGGCTTTGATCGAGCTTGGGGCCAGCGAAATTATCATTTTTGATACCTCGGCTGACCGCGCCAAGGATCTTGCCCGGCGTCTTGGGTCCTGCGCCACCATAGCGTCGCCGGACCAGTGGCCAAAGGCCATTAGAGGGGCCGATGGCTTGGTCAATGCCACGCCGTTGGGCATGGCGTACAATCCTGGCAGTGCATTTGCAGCCGATCTGATCGGGACGCAAACCTGGGCCTTTGATGCCGTGTACACGCCAACCGACACTCAGTTTCTGACCGATTGCAGCCACGCCGGGCTGACTATTCTGACCGGGTTCGATCTGTTCCGGCACATGGCAATACGTAGTTTCCAAACCTATACTGGGATCAGTCCCAATCCCGGCCTAACCCTGTCCAATTTGGCGGTCTTACGCCCAGACTAAAGTCGTTGGATCGATAATTTACCCGGGGTGTTGCCCCGAACCATTCCCCCGCTGCAATTAATTGAGAGAAAAAACAATGACAAAACCAAAAATCGGATTTATCGGCATAGGCTTGATGGGCGCTGCTATGGTGGGACGTCTACAGTCCCTTGGTTATAGCCTGACCGTTATGGGGAATGTGTCACGACCTCGCATTGATGCTGCCGTAGCCAAAGGTGCGGTTGAGGCCGTGAATGCCCGGGAGCTGGCCAAGGCGAGCGATATCGTCATGTTGTGCATGGATACTTCTGTCTCGGTTGAGAGCCGGATGAATGGGGCTGATGGCGTCATAGCGGGATTAAAGCCGGGTGTGATCGTGATTGATTTTGGCACCTCATTACCGGAGTCAACCAAGGTGTTGGGCGAGAAAGTGGCCGCAGCTGGAGCGACCTACCTGGATGCTCCGCTGAGCCGGACACCCTCACATGCGGTGGATGGACTGCTGAATATCATGTGCTCCGGTGATCGGGCTGCATTTGATCAGATTCACCCGGTGCTAAACGATCTGGGTGAGAATGTATTCCACCTGGGTGCGCTGGGAACGGGTCATAAAATCAAATTGATCAACAACTTTTTTGCGATGACCACTGCCAACGCCATGGCCGAGGCGTTTGCCATGGCAGACCTCGCTGGTGTGTCCCGCCAGGGACTCTATGATGTGATGTCTGCAGGGCCGTTGCAGTCGGGCATGATGGATTTCATCAAAGCCTATGGCATAGATGGCAACCCAGAAGCGTTAGCCTTCTCGGTACGCAATGCAGCCAAGGATGTGGGCTACTACCGGAAGATGGCTCAGGATCTGGGCGCTGATACCCTAATGTCGGCATGCGCCAACGAGGCCCTGACAACGGCTGTTGAGCAAGGCATGGGTGACAATCTGGTACCACAGATGGTGGATTTCTTTGCCAAACGTTTCTCGGACTGACTATTAAACCGGGGGCACACCCGCACGAGCGCTGGTCGGCAACTTTGAGCCAGAGCCAAGGCCGCACCGTTAGGCCTTTGCTCGTGGGGCGGTCCGGCTTCGCCGTGAATCGCAAGGCGTCCCCGCCGCCAGATTTCCTATCACGGCGCCGTCTAAACAACTCACAGGACTTAAGACAACGGTTTTAACCCCGCCCTTTCGCAGTTCTGCCGACCACAAGGCATGCCCCTATATCTGCGGTCAAGCCTTGGGAGCACTCAGCGCGGGCGTCAGTTGTTCAGGTGGACAAGCCCCAGCCCGCGTCTGGGCCACGGCACTTCTATCAACTGTCCGCTTTGTGAGAGGGTGATGTAAGCGGTTGCAAGGTCTGGCCCACCAAAACAGATGTTCGTGGTATAGCGGTCGGGGAACGCAATGTGTTCGACATCGCCGGTTTCGGGAGAGATCACGCTGATGCCGCCGTTGATCAGAGTCGCGACACAGACCCGCCCGCCCTCTTCCACAGCCAGGCTGTCGAAGCGCTGATAACCGGCAGACCCGGCGACGAACCGCCCGCCGTGCGGCGAAGGCCAAGGCTGGGAAATTATTTCCCCGGGGGCTATGAGGTCAAAGGCCCACAGCCTTGCCGGTGGCGTCTCAGCGACGTAAAGCGTTCGACCATCGGGCGAAAGACCAACGCCGTTCGGCATCTCCACGGGGTGCGCCACCGTTTTAACTCCGCTGCCATCAGCAAGACCGTAGAGGACGCGCCCTCGATCCTGGTCGTTGGGCCGGACCTTGCCCAGATCTGAGAAGTAGAACCCGCCGTGCTGATCGAAAACAATGTCATTGGGTCCTGACAGTGGTACACCGTCGGCCTCGGTATAAAGGATCTCAACCAAACCACTTTCAAGGTCGACAACCTCGATTCGACCCCCACTATAGTCAGCAGGCTGCATGGTCGGCCGTATGCCCATCTCGTCGACATGCCACTGGAAACCCCCATTGTTGCAAACGAAGCATTTTCCGTCTGGGCCCATGGCAAGGCCGTTAGGGCCGCCACCCGGTGTCGCCACAGTCTCTTTAGCGCCGTCCGGCAGCACGCGGGTGATGACCCCACGCTTGATCTCAACCACCAGCACGCTGCCGTCAGGCAGCGCCACGGGACCTTCTGGAAATTCAAGCTCCGTAGCGATCACTTTGAACTCAAGTGTGTTTTCCGACATACGCCTAGCGACTCCGTATAGATGGATAAACGGAATTCAAAGGGCAAGCGCCCGCTCTACAAAGGTAAGACGGTCCTGACCCCAGAACAACTGATCACCGATCAGGTAGGCGGGTACCCCGAACACGCCTCGGGAAATAGCCTCTTCAGTGTTGGCATCGACTTCATTTCCGCTCGCCTCGCTCTTGGCCAGAGTCATCAGCTTCTCCACATCAAGACCCGCTGTCGTGAGCGCAGAACTGATCACCGATGGATCAGCAATATCCTGATCTTCGACCCAGCAGGCGCGCATCAGGGCATGGACCAACTCTGATGGATCTTCCCCGGA
>JAAZYQ010000006.1:34254-56193 GCA_014239575.1 Gammaproteobacteria bacterium | reverse complement strand
CTGTTTATCCGGACCTTTGGTAAGGCAGTGCACTCCAGTATTCCTGAACACGGAGAAAATGCGATTGAGCGTATGGCTCGGGTTGTCACGGCATTGTCTGATTACAACGCAGAGCTCGCCTCCCGCGAGCCCCATCCCTTGTGTGGTCATGGGCGTTACAGTCCAGGTGTGATCCGCGGCGGCGATCTCGTTAGCGCAGTACCTGATTTTTGTGAACTTGAAATCGATCGTCGCCTGCTTCCGGGGGACAGTGCAAAAAGCGTACGCCAGGATATCGAGAAGCGGCTGGAATCTCTGAAGACAGACGACCCTGGGTTTCGCTACGAGATTAGTGAACCCTCTTGGGATATCCCGGCCAATGATGTTCCCCTGGACTCCCCAGTCGTGCGGTCATTACTCGCATCGGCGCAATTACTCACTGGATCGCCGGTACAGGCATCGGCTTTCTCCGGGGCAACTGATGCGCCTCATCTGGGCAGTCCGGCCGTGGTATGTGGTCCTGGCTCTCTAGTTCAGGCGCACTCGCTTAATGAGTACGTCGAGGTTGAGCAGTTGACCCGGGCGACTCAGATGTACCTGCATGCCGTGTTTGACCTGCTGGCCTAGCGCGCAAATCGTTCCGGGCGGTACGGCCTAAGATCCACGGTGGGCGGCTGTCCATCGATGATCTGCTGGACGAGTTTGCCAGTAATGCCGCCGAGCGTTATACCGATATGGTGGTGGCCAAATGCATAGATCAGCCCCGGATGTCGCGAAGAGCGGCCGATCACTGGCAGACTATCGGGCAGAGTCGGTCGAAAACCCAGCCAGGTATCCCCGCGTTGTCCAACTTGAGGGAGAACGCGACGGACCCATTGCTCGATGTAGGTCAGCCGGGCTGGGTTTGGTGGGGCGTTCAGACCGGCGAGCTCAACGGTTCCTGCCGCCCGTAGACCCAAGTTAAGTGGTGACAGATAAAGGCCGGCATCTGCCAGCCCAACCGGCCGGTTCAGCAATGTAGCGCTATCGGGGAACATGACGTGATAGCCTCTTTCCGTATCCAGTGGCAGCGGGTCGATGAGCTCACTGCTGATAGTTTGTGACTGTGCGCCGGCTGCCAACACAACTTGTCGGGCGCTGATCGACCTTGAGCTGCCGATGACCTGTATATCGCCCGGGTCATTGCGGGCCAGGGAGGTGACTTTCTCACGCACCACTTGGCCGCCATCGGCCGCAAATTTCTCAACCATTTTCAAGATGATTTGTTGTGGGTCCAATAGTTGAAAGCCGTCATCGTACAGAATGCCTCCAGCGAATACCGAAGCCAATTGGGGCTCAAGGTCCTGAATACCACTGACATCAAGTTCTGTGATTGCGACACCCTGCTGGCGCCGTCGTTGGATGTCATCCTGGGCACCAGCTAAGCTTCTTTCGCTTGAATAAAGGTAGATGGTACCGTTTCGCCGGATCAGGTTGAGTGCATCAGAGTCGCGAAACAGAGTCATTGCCGCATCCTCGGCATGCGCTAGCAGAACACCGAGCGCCCTGATGATGTGGTTGACCTCAGTGCGCCGGCAGTGGCGCAAAAACGAAAGCAGCCAGGGCAGCATCGTCGGCATATAGGTTAAAGAAATGGATAGTGGTTTGGCAGATCCCCACAGCAAGGCCGGGAGCGCCTTAAGTAGCTTAGGGTGGTTAACGGGAATACAGGCGTAACTGGCAAAGGTGGCTGCATTGCCGTAACTGGCGCCACTACCCGGTTCGTTGGCATCCACCAGTATGACCTTGTGACCTGCACGTTGCAGATACAAAGCACAACAGACGCCGACCATACCGGCACCGATAACGACTGTCTCTACCACTTTCTTTGTCTGATTCATTGTGTCAGTTGGGGTAGTGCCGGTTATCGTTGTGCAATCGTTTTATCGAGCACCAAGAAGTACCGCGAGGTCTCCACCAGACCGGACTCTGTAGACCAAGATAAAACGCTAGTTACTAGCAGTTTACCCGGGGATCCTGACGTATTCGAAATCGTTGGGCTGGTTGTCGATCGACCGGGTCGGTGGTGCGATCCATGATGCGTATTGGCCAGGTTGATGCATTGGTTGCATCAGAGATTGCAAGAAATCAGCGTCGTCCTTGGTGGGCAGGTAGTGGTCGTGTTGCTGTTGCCACTCTTTTGCTTGCATAAGGTGACCCTCTGGCGAGGCCTCGACTGAGGCAAATTCGCCGATGGCTCGATTAAAAGCAACGTGCGGCAGTTTCAGCTTGAACTCTATGCCGGCTTTGGCCATCACCAGGTTCCATCTCTCGACTCCACGGGCGCATTCGCGAACATAGTCGTCACGCAGACGCATGTTAAGAGCGGGCAATGCCGGCGAGTCAACGCTTTGAATATCTCCATCTATAACCTTGAGTACCGGATACAGAGCATCGATGAGTCGATGGTCATCATCGATATCGAGTTCCTTGTAGCGCCCCTTAAGGCCAGCATCAAAAAAGTTGGCGGCGTTGGTCGATATCTCAGAGCCAAACAGATCTAGCGAAACTGAGAAGTGAAAGTTCACTTTACGCTGTATCAAGGGCAGATCAATCGCACCCAACTCTCTTATTTCATCTATCCGAAATGGGTCGTCGATTCGGTTCGCTGCCATGATCTGGCAGGTGCGTTGAAGAACCCGAGCAATACCACTTTGGCCCACGTACATATGATGGGCCTCCTCGGTTAGCATAAACCGGGTGGTACGCGACAGTGGATCAAATCCGGATTGAGCCAGACTCTCGAGTTGCATTTTGCCGTCACGGTCCGTAAAAAAAGTGAACATGAAGAAGGAAAGCCAATCTGGTGTTTCCTCATTGAAGGCGCCCAGTAGTCGCGGCGCATCAGGATCTCCCGATCGACGGCGCAGAAGTTCCTGCGCTTCTTCACGGCCATCGCGGCCAAAATACTTTTGCAGCAGGTATACCATAGCCCAGAGATGGCGTGCTTCCTCGACGTTAACCTGAAAGGCGTTGCGCATGTCGTATAAAGAAGGCGCGGTTTTGCCCAGAAACCTCTGCTGTTCTACCGATGCCGGCTCGGTATCACCCTGGATTACAATCAGGCGGCGCAATAGTGCGCGGTACTCGCCCGGTACCTCGTGCCAAACCGGTTCGCCTTGATATTCACCAAACCCAATGGTGCGGTTCTCTACCGGCGGCGCCAACAGGATGCCCCAGCGATACTCTGGCATCTTCACATAACCGAATTGGGCCCAGCCTTCACGCTCAACGCTGATGGCGGTGCGCAGATACACGGGAGATTCTTGAAATCCATCTGGCCCCATTGATTTCCACCAGTCCAGAAATTCAGGATGCCATTTTTCTAGTGCCTTGAGGACTTTGCGATCAGAGGCGAGCCCTACGTTGTTCGGAATAATAGTGTCGTAGGCTACGTGGCTGGATTCACTCATCGAGACGGTCTCCATTAGGGTATTTGCAGGGCGTCATCAGATTAAGTCCGCGCCTTATTGAAAAAGCCTTTTTGTCCGCTGCCATAGCGGCGCAGAGCGCCGCTTTCTCCTGCGGCGTTGGGCCGTTGAAAGATCCAGTTCTGCCAGGCACTCAAGCGTCCGAAGATCTTTGTTTCCATAGTTTCTGGCCCAGCAAAGCGAAGATTGGCTTCCATGGCGGTTAGCGCATCCGGCGAGAAAGCGGCGCGTTCTTCGAGAAAAATCCGGATCTCATCTTCCCAGTCGGACTCGTCCAGAGCGAAGGTGACCAGACCTAGATCCTCGCACTTCTTGGCATTGATCAGCTGGTCCCGATAGGGGTGAATCCGCTGTAGTGCATCATTATTGCCTAAAAAGCGGGTCTGCAGACGAGTCAGATCATTACTCATCGGCAGTGACTGAAAATTTGTTTCGGTAATGCACAGAGTCGCCGGTTGCGGGTATTCGCCATCCTCATCGACCATGATATAACTTCGATCGCAGGCCAGAACGATTTCGGCCAGCAGTCCCACAAAGCAGCTACCTGGGCTTACCAGAGCCACCAGTGAGCGCCCAGTCAGGTCGAGTCGTTTCAATACTCGCTTCCAGTACAGGCGAATCTCAGATGCTAGCCAATGATTGGCGTGCTTTCTCAGAAAACGGTCATGTGAGAGCACTTGTTCTGTTTGTCCAGTGCTTTGAAATACCAGAATTCCGATCTCGGGTTCGTTAAAGCGGAAATGAAGCAGACAATCATCGAGTTCTCGGGCGCAACGCAGCAACCAGGCCTGATCGCCTTGTGTCATCAGGGCGTCGGCCGTGTCTGGTGCTGGAGTGTCTGGCCCATGCAGTATTATCGTTGCGGTGGCGCCTTTTCGATCCACAGTGGCTGTTAAGGTGCTGTAGCGCAGACTGTCGGGTTCGATGATTCGTTGCAACGGTAACAGCGTAATGCCCGTGGCGGCGGGCCTGGGTTCGATTTGCGTTGTCAGCTGCTGTGCCACGTCGGTGACGGTGCTATCCAGATCCGATGTGACAACCGCTTGGTCAACCAGGCCCCACTCAACAGCCCGCGGCCCTTTAACCCCTTCCGTCAGGGTGGCGAAAACATCTGCCCGGTCACGACGGACCCGGCGTTTATCGGTTAGCCGGGTCAACCCCCCGGTTCCTGGCAAAACAGCAAGCAGTGGAACCTCAGGGAGCGAGACTGCTGCTGAACCATCGTCTGCCAGCAGAATATAGTCAGTCGCCAGCGCCAGTTCGTATCCGCCACCGGCGCAAACGCCTTCGATTACGCTGATGTACTTTTGCCCGGATTCGCGGCCCGCTTCTTCTATGGCGTTTCGGGTCTCGTTGGTAAATTTACAGAAATTGATTTTGTAGCCATGCTCGGCACCCGCGAGCATGCGAATGTTGGCGCCGGCACAAAAAACCCGTTCTTTTCCGGAGCGCAGTACGACTATTTGTACCTCGGGATGCTCGAAGCGCAGTCGTTGCACCGCATCATGCAATTCGATATCAACACCAAGATCGTAAGAATTCAATTTCAGATCGTAACCGGAAAACAAGCCGGCATCCTCGGTGACGTCGAGGATTAAGTGAGCCACCGTATCATCGATTTCAATGCGCCAGTGACGGTAGTGCGATGGGTGAGTTTCAAAGTTTATTGGCATTGTTATGGTGTCTCCTGATCAACGGCGATCTGGGCTTTATCTGCTGCGCCGGCGAAAAACAGATCCAGAACAAACGCGATTTTCTGGGCCGTGGTTGGCAATATGCGTTCACCGTGATGGCTGACACAATGCTCGACCAAGCTGACAAAACAAAATGACGCCAGGCGTGCATCGATCGGACGCAATTCCCCAGCGCGGATGCCGTGCTGAATAATCGAGCGCACCTGGTCGGGTAGGGCACTTTGGTAGCAATGAATCAACTCTTGGCGTGCTTCGTCACTGAGCGTGTTTATGTCTCGGCGGATCAGTCCGGCAAGGCGCCTTTGCTGGGCCGGCAAAGCCAGAAACAAACGGGCCAGTGTCTCAAGCCGTTGACGGCAGGAACCCTCCATAACCACTGCTTTGTTGAATAGTTGGTGTTTTTCTAATAGGTCAGCCTGCATCATCATCAGATACAGTGTTTCCTTGCCTGCAAAGTGATGATATAGACCGCCTTTAGTAACGCTGGCGGCTGCAGCGATCTGGTCCATGGTTACATCTGCGTAACTGTGGGCTAGAAACAGCTCTTGCGCGATCTTAAGGATTCGAATAGCGGTGTGATGCAGGGTGGATTCTTCTTTCATTAACATACCGACCGGTCGGTATTGTAATGATGCTAGCGTAGTGATGCAAACTAAAAACGCTGCCTGCCTTTTATCGGTTCTTAGGTTTTTGTGGCAAATCGGCGCGAACCCAAGCACTGGCGAAGGCTTGGTCTGGCTGGTTGACGTAAATTCTTTCGCGACAGGGCTCGCCAGTCCTTGAATCCGTTATCGATTGGCCACTTAGTTAAATGTGATGGCCGTTGAGTGTCAAAAATGACTGGTAGAATCGACATTTTTTCAGGGAAGTAACGTGGTTTTCACGACCAGTATTACCGTGGGCTTTCGGCATATCGATTACGCTCGCATTGTTTTTTACCCTCGCTATTTCGAGATGTTCAACGAGGTGGTTGAACGGTGGTTCGATGAGGCTCTCGGCTGCCCATTTGCGAAATTGCATGAGGAGTGGTCTGCTGGAGTCCCACTGGTAAACAGCGAGTGTCAGTTTCGACGGCCCAACCACCTTGGAGATAGCCTGGATTTTTCACTGCAGGTCAGCACTCTGGGGCGGGGCTCGTTCACACTGGATATTGAAGGTAGCCACAAGGGTGTCAGCTGTGTCACGGCACGCCTCACATTGGTTTGGGTTAGTCTTGGTGAGCAACTCCAATCGAGCCCGGTGCCGGTAGATATTCGCCAGCTGATGTCGGCTTATACGGTTGCACCTGATGAGGTGGAGCCCAGTGTATGACCGGGATGCCGCGCCATTAGGAAGAATGACTATGGACTTAAGTGCAACAGTGCCAATGGCAGTTGAACTGCCACGGCAGTACAACGCGGCGACTCATTTTATAGATCGTCATCTTGACGAGGGTCGCGCGAATAAACTGGCTTTTTTGGATGATCAGGGTGAGTACACCTATTCCGATCTTGCGAAGCGGGTCAACCAGGCGGCTGGGATGCTATTGGGGCTTGGCCTGCTGCCTGAGCAAAGGGTGTTGCTATGCCTTTCCGATACGATTGATTTTCCAGTTGTGTTTTGGGGCGCTGTTAAAGCAGGGCTGATCCCCGTCCCTGTCAACACCATGCTCAGCCCAAGCGACTACGCCTATATGCTCGATGACAGTCGCTCACGCGCTTTGATTGTGAGCGACCATCTTCTTGGGTACTTTGCCGATAACCTGACTAGCCGAGTGTTTCTGGATCATGTAGTGGTTTCCGGGGAAAGCTGTGACGGCAGTCAGTCATTGGATCCACTCTTGGCTACCAAGTCCAACGTCTTCACCGCCATGGATACCACCTGTGATGACACCGCCTTTTGGCTTTATACCTCCGGCTCTACTGGCGTGCCCAAGGCGGCGGTACACCGTCACTCTGATCTTGTGCAGACAGCAGAACTCTATGGCAAGGGCGTATTGGGTTTGACCGAATCGGATCGGGTTTTTTCTGCCGCGAAATTATTTTTTGCCTATGGCCTGGGTAACGCCATGTCTTTTCCGCTGCACGTCGGTGCAACCGCGATGCTGATGTCGGCGCGGCCGACACCAGACGCCGTGCTGGAACGTTTGCGCGAAAGTGGAGCCAGTATCTTTTTCGGAGTGCCGACCCTATACGGTGCCATTCTGGCAGAAGCGGATAATGACCGAAGTCGAGTTTCAAACAGCCTGCGCTTGTGCGTTTCGGCAGGAGAAGCTTTACCGGAGGAGTTAGGTCACGAATGGCAGAAGCGCTTTGGTGTGCCGGTGCTGGATGGGTTGGGCAGTACCGAGATGCTACACATTTTTTTGAGCAACTCACCACAGGACGTTCGCTATGGCACTTCGGGCAGGCCAGTGCCTGGTTATGACCTGAGGATTGTCGATGAAGATGATGTCGATATCAGTGGCCCGGAAATCGGGGAGTTACTGGTTCGTGGTGCATCGAGCGCCTCGTGTTACTGGAATCAGCGAGCGAAAAGCTTGAGCACCTTCCAGGGGGAATGGACCCGTTCGGGTGACAAATATTTCCTCGACAGTGATGGCTACTACCATTACTGCGGTCGCTCGGATGACATGCTTAAGGTGGGCGGTATATGGGTTGCGCCTTTTGAGGTGGAGAGTGCTTTGTTAGCGGAAGAGCGAGTTCTCGAGGCCGCAGTAGTCGGCCATTCTGATGATCAGGGCTTGATTAAACCCAAAGCTATTGTTGTGCTGCAAGATGGGGTGGTGGGGTCAACATCCTTGGTCGAGGAGTTAAAGGCCTTCGTCAAACAGCGGCTCGCGCCGTATAAATATCCACGCTGGATAGAGTTTGCTGATGAGTTACCGAAAACAGCGACTGGCAAGATTCAGCGTTTCAAATTACGCGAGCAGCCTGACGACAACATCTAAGAGGATCATCAAATACGGTACAGGGCGAGAGGAAGCTAACCCGTGAATAACGCCACTATCGGTGACGCAGTCGTTCGCTTTTCTCGCCTCTTAACTAGTGCTATCGGCAACGCCTCAGACGGGTTGGGTTACGCTAGCATGGTTACTGGGTTACTGGGTTACTGGGTTACTGGGTTACTGGGTTACTGGGTTACTGGGTTGCGACGGCTGCTACCCCTTTTTTATCCCAACCGTCTAACCAAATCCCCCGGCGTTAAATGCGTATAACGCATCAGTCTCTAGGCGCACAACCTGTGGACGATGTATCGGGATAGATCGCTTCGAAAGTCACTTCCAATATTGCGGTAAGATTTACGGTTGAAATGACAGTCGTACAGGATGGCGGGGAATGCTAAGCGCAGAACAAAATGACTTGATTACCCAGACTGGGCCAGGGACCCCTGCCGGCCAGGTATTGCGTCGCTACTGGCAGCCGGTAGCATTGTCTGAGGAACTGGTAGGAGAGCGTCCGCTGACGGCAGTAACCCTCCTGGGTGAACCGCTTGTTCTTTTTCGCGATGAGCAAGGATCTCTGGGATTGATTGATCGACACTGCCCACACCGCGGTGCCGATCTTTGTTTTGGTCGACTGGAAGACGGCGGTCTCCGTTGCCCGTTTCACGGCTGGCTTTTTGATACGAACGGCCAGTGTCTGGAGCAGCCCGGTGAGCCCCAAGGCAGTTTGTACTTCAAGAATATTCAGCAGAACGGTTATCCGTGTCTTGAACGTAACGGAATGATTTTTGCCTTTATGGGGGGCGGGCAGGTGCCCTCTTTGCCACAAATCGATTGTTTCGAGGCACCCAAGGAATACACCTTCGCTTTCAAGGGGTACTTGGAATGTAACTGGCTTCAGGCACTGGAAGTGGGTATTGATCCGGTCCACGCCTCATTTTTGCACCGTTACTCCAAAGCAGGTGATCCTGGCCTCATCTACGGCCAGCAGTTCAGGGATACAGCTGGAGAAGATTGCATTTCAATGACAACACTGTTGCGCGAATTCCCTCGACCCCAGATAGAAGTCGACCAGACCGAATACGGCCTGCGCTTAAGAACCGTGCGTGATCTGGGCGATGATCGCAAGCATGTCCGGATAACCAACCAGTTGTTTCCGCAGGCCATCTGTATCCCGATGAGTAATGAGATGACTATTACTCAGTGGCATGTGCCGATCGACGACAAAAACTGTTACTGGTATGCGTTATTCACAAGCTTTAAGGCGCCAGTCGATCAGGAAAAGATGCGCAGTCAACGTCTGGAGCTTTACCAGTTGCCGGATTATCGGGCACGTCAGAATAAGACAAACGATTATGGATATGATCCGCAAGAGCAACGTACACGAACTTATACCGGAATGGGCGACGATATTAATGTCCACGACCAGTGGGCGGTCGAGTCGATGGGCGCCATTCAGGATCGTACTCGGGAGCATCTGGGCAGAACTGATATTGCGATTCGCGAATATCGAAAAATGCTGCTTCAGGCGATCACTGATCAAAAGAAGGGTTGCCCTTTAGATCACGCGATATCGCCCACGGGCAGATTCGGGCCCGAGGCGGTCGATGCGATCTCCAGTGGCTCCGACTGGCAGAATCGCTGGCTCGGCCTTGATCGTGAGCGCCGCGTGGCAAGCCCCTGGAGCGCCGCACTACCCGAAGCGACAGACCAAGCAGAGCCTGGAGCAGACAGCTGATGACTGATTCGACCGGCCTACAGGATTTTATTGAACGATTCGGTCTATATTCAAAAGAGCAGCAGCTCGCTGCCAGGGAAGTCGCTCAGAGATCGGAAAAAGATCTCGACACGCTTCGGCTGTCGTTTGCTGATCAACATGGCGTGCTTCGCGGCAAGAGTTTGGTCGCAGGTGCTACCGGCGCTGCTCTAAGCAACGGCTGCACGATTGCTTCTTCACTACTGATTAAGGACACCTCTCACCGGACTGTTTATCCCGTGTGGTCAGAGGGTGGCGGGCTCGGACTGGCTGAGATGGGCGGCGCACGAGATATCATTATGGTGCCCGATCCAACTACCTTTAAAGTCTTGCCGTGGCTTTGCCGAACTGGCTGGATGCTGTGCGATCTGTATTTTTCCGATGGCCGAGCGGTGCCATTTTCGACGCGGCAGATCTGTAAAGACGTTCTAGGCGGTTTGTCCTCCAGAGGCTACACCTATCGCAGCGGGTTGGAAATCGAATTTCATGTCCTGAAACTGGATGAAGCATCAACGAGTTCAGAAGATGCGACGCAGCCCGCAATGCCCCCAAAGACCTCGCTGCTGGCGACAGGAAGCCAGCACCTGACCGAGACCCGCTTGGATGAACTGGAGCCTGTAATTGAGTTGTTGCGCCTGCAGGCAGTCCAGCTTGGATTGCCGTTACGATCCATGGAGTCCGAATTTGGACCCAGTCAAATCGAATTCACTTTTGATCCTCAAGATGGATTGGGAACTGCCGATAGCGCCATGCTGTTTCGCAGTATGGCCAAGCAGGTCTGCCATCGTCACGGTTATCACGCCACATTTATGTGCCGACCCGCTTTGCCCAACCTGCTCTCCAGTGGCTGGCATCTGCATCAATCGCTCATCAATAATATTGACGGCAATAATGCCTTCACCCCCGAACAGCCAGGTGGATCATTATCGCCAATAGGCATGCAGTTTCTGGCTGGCATTCTGGCGCATGCCCGAGGAGGCTGCTTGCTGACGACACCGACCATCAACGGTTACAAGCGTTACCGACCATTCACGCTGGCTCCAGATCGGGCTTGCTGGAGTTGGGGTAATCGTGGCGCCATGCTTCGCGTGATCGGCGGACATAGTGACCCAGGTACTCGTATAGAAAACCGTATCGGTGACCCGGCTGCGAATCCTTACCTTTATCTGGCGTCGCAGGTTGTCGCCGGGCTTGATGGAATTGATCAGGCCATGAATCCTGGGCCGGCGACCCAGACACCTTATGAAAGTGAGGCCGAAGCATTACCGGGGAGCCTTATGGAGGCTATTAGTGCATTTCGTTCGGATTCGCTTTATCGCAAGACTCTGGGAGAATCCTTTGTCGACTATCTGGTAACGCTTAAAGAGGCCGAGGTCGCCCGCTTCCTCTTGGAAGTCACTGACTGGGAGCAAAAAGAGTACTTCTCACTGTTCTGATTCAACCCTCGCACCAGATGAAAGGCCGAACAGCCAATAACGGTGAGCTTATCTACCGTTGGATCATATGGATTCAAAATGTAGGTGATCACCGCCGAACCCCTAATATGATCAGTCTCGTATGTACGCATTTATCTCATGAATAGTATTGGTGCGCGGATCCTGTCGGTGCGATGCTGCCGGCGGTGTTGGCAGCAAAATATTGGAATCCATAGCCGCTCCAGAGTGTGGTGTTTTCTTGAAACCCGCCAGGTTGTTTTGCAGTGGGGCGGGTGGTTCAGATGACTGGATCGACCCAGTCTCGAACTGTCCAGATCGATGGTGACCGGCTGGAATGCCAGTGGCAGGCGTCTGGCGGATCTGCACCAACCTTGGTGTTTTTGCATGAAGGGCTCGGTTGCGTGCGAATGTGGCGTGATTTCCCTTGCCACCTTGCCGCACAAACGGGGCTGGGACTGCTCAATTACAGTCGCAGCGGTTATGGCGAATCCAGTGCTGCTGTATTGCCCCGACAGCCCGACTATATGCATCATGAGGCAATGGTGGTGCTGCCACAGGTGCTGGAAGCATTTGATATTCAATCGGCGGTCCTGGTGGGACACAGTGACGGTGGTTCGATCGCCATTATCCATGCCGGCAGCGAAAATGCCGACCGGATCAAAGGGTTAATCTTAATGGCGCCACACGTTTTTGTTGAGTCACTCAGTATTGACAGCATTAGGCAGGCGGCCAAGTTGTATCGCACCACCGATTTACCAGAAAAGCTCTCTCGCTATCACAGCCGCTGTGTTGACAGCACATTCTGGGGTTGGAACGATATCTGGTTGCATGAGGATTTCCGAGCCTGGAATATAGAATCTTACCTACCGAATATTAATGTTCCCGTGCTCTTGCTGCAGGGGGTTCAGGATCAGTACGGCACGCTCGCCCAGATCGAAGCTATCGAATCACAGATATCTGGGTTCAGCGAATCCCATTTAATCGAGGACTGCGGGCACGCCCCGTATCGTGATCAAAGTGAAGCGGTACTGAAGTTCTGCAGTCGATTCATCGACACACTGATTAGTGCTGACTGAGTGAACTCAAACCTGCCTATCAGTAGATCAGCATAATTCAGTGCACCGCCCCACGGGATATGGGAAACGCAAAAATAGAGGGTTAGGCTGGTGTTTGGGGGTTTTGGTTAGGTTATGTATGGATGGTGGGGGGGGGTGGTTCTTAAATTGGGAAACTGTCTTTTGCTACAAACACGTTGAGGAACAATGTTGTTATCTATCTCCTCCCCTTGTCACAATCTAGTCACAACGGGTATAAATATAGGTGTCGAGGATGATCCGCTGACAGCAGTTGATACTACGTAGAATGGCGGTTTTACGCGCTTAGGCGCGTAGCTCAGTCGGAGAGCACTGCCTTCACACGGCAGGGGTCGCAAGTTCGAACCTTGATAGGCAAATTACTCTCATCTCATTTTCTAGACAAGGTATAGAGTAACTTGGGCTTACCGCCCGGAAGATCGTCTCTTGCTGTCCACCTGGACCGCAATCCCTATCCCAAGCAACAAGATACCCTGCCAGAAGACGAACAACGGAAAATCCAGATCGGTAAGAGAGTCCCAAAGAATCCAGGATACTCCGCCGAGAACCCCTGCTACGGCCGTATGCGGGATGATCACCCATGCTGTAATCGGTCGCCAGGCAAAGATTAATCCAACCCCCACGAACAACCCTCCAATAAAGCCACACTCGGCAGGCCAGATGTAGAACCCTCCGTTTACGCCATGCTTATAGGCCAGAAACCAGCCAACCGCACAGCACAGAAGCAATATCAGTGGACTAAAGAAGGTTTGTCGGGGAATGATGCCGCTGATAAAACGGCCAGCCATCAGAATCATTGCTGCCAACACCAGCGCCGGGCCGGCTATCTCCCATTGCTCCTGGTCATAATAAGTGAAGCGGCAGAGCAGACCAGAAACAACCCCCGCCAAGAGATATTTTCCGAGATTTATATAGTTCATGGCGATCCCGATGCTGGCGCGCCCCTAAAAATGAATATGTCTGGTTATGAGCGTTTCCTATTTCCTTTCCCTTGCCCATCCTATAGCGCTGCCAAGGACCACAATAAGCACACCCAAACCCATGATCCATGGTACCCATTCTAGGGGGGCCAGAATGAACCTCCCGAAACTGACAATGGATCGGGTTTCAGCTTCTGCATTCAATGACTGAGATATGCCCAGAAAAATAATGTGAGTTCCAAAAAATATCATGAGGAAGAGTGCCAGCCCGACAAGCAATCCCAAAACAGCAACGAGCCCGTGGGGCTTACTCCTGGCAATAAAATAAGCCCCTAGAAAACCAACACCGACACTAGTCGCTATCGTGAGCATGGTTGTATTCTCATGATCAAGGGCTTACCTTGGCGGAGCTTCATCAGACGCCGATACGATTATCTGGTGCTCGAACGGCTCACAAGCATCACCGAGAGTAACCATAGCACAGCTTTGAATGATCAATAAATGTACCCATTCGACGGGCTTGCAGAGAATCCGCCCGCAGACCGAAGCACCCGGATCTAACCTCAACACAATCGTCATACCAGTACCACAAAGTTGAAAACGGGTGTAGATTTGTCTGTGGTCATCCAGATGGTGCTACCACGATATGTCAATTTATTTCGCTCGCTCAATCCTGTGTTCTGATTAACCGATCCCGCCGAATCGAGCCCTTACCATGTTTGCTGTCAGTCACCTTAGGGGTAAATCGCTGGTTCTGCTAGGGCTGTTATTGTTTCAGTACCATTGGGGGATAACGCTAGGCCGGACTGAGGAGGTCAATTCTGGGTTGCCCACAGACCGTGTGTCATTTGAACTGTCGATCCACAAAGCTGGTGTGACTGCGGTGTTCACTGGCAAACGACGTACAGACAGGGATCACGATGCGGGTCTAGACCCGCGAACGGACTCCATTGCCAAGGGTATTCATTCCCTTACATTTTTCTTTGAGGGAGATTCGCAGGGCTACCCAATACCCCTGCAGGACATCGCTATCGGCTCGAACGGCTTTTTCCCAATGAACGTGTTTGCGATTGATGGGTTTGCTGTTTTTCCACAAGAGGTAAGATCCCGTTGGTCGATAGTCGACCTCAGTCGTCTTCGCAAATTTCTGCGGGGACAAAAACCTGAGCCTGACCAGATAGTGGATGACCTGCAGCATTACATAGGTAGCGGGCTTTCCGAAAGTGGATTCAAATCCGTAGAATTTATGCTCAGGCTTCACTATCCCCTTGCAACAGCTGTTTTCCGCGGATACGCGGCGGGCACGCTCCCTCTGTCATCAGGTACTGAATCGCTTTCTTTCTTGCTTCCCAACACTGACGAAGCAGTCCAGTTTCAGCCAGCGGGTACGCTCTATCCTTCGGACTGGACATTTGACCTTATATCGCCGGATCATAACCATCTACTCCTGCTTCAGGATCACTATGGGCCATACCACATCATCTCTTTCGCCTATCTAGCACAATACCTTGATGGGCATAACGAGCCTGACTATCTGATTGATTGGCAGTTTGCAGAGTCAAGCGCAGACGCTGTGCTTTCTCAAGGCCGATGGCTCACAAATGACATGATCTCTTTTTCTGCAGACTGCTGCGGCACGACAGCAGCGCTGGCTTACAAGCTCGGCAACGATGAAGGGCCAGTGCTTCATCACACCAATGACTGATTCAGTTTTTGACCCGAAACTCATACGATGAGCTGTTCCATATGTGAAATTCATCCCGAGGGTGCTTTCGCATCAGCCGGAGAGGATCTTGAACTCGAAAAAATGCTGACCGATCATCCTGTACTGATTGCCATCCCTACTCCGGCTGGTTGGCGCGAATATGGCCTGATGGAGCATTTTTTCCAGTGCTCCCAATGCGGCGAAAAATGGTACTACGCCCAATCAGACTTTCCCTATCGGGGATGCTGGTCAAAACTCGAAGAAGACTAGTCTTTCTCACTACCGGGATTGGGCGGAGAGGAGGTTATTGTTATTTAACCTGGACCAATCCGATCTACAGCAATCTAAGGCATTGGGCTAGTGCTTGGGAGGTTTTGGTTAGGTTATGTATGGATGGTGGAGGTGATGAAGGGTGTGTGGGTGTGTGAAGCAGTCAGCGGAAGACATCCCGTGTGAGTCAGAACGCCTAATTTCTTGTCAGTGAGAATAAAGGACAAGTCTGAAAGACTTTATTTATGGTGTAAATTCAAATATTGATCTGCTCTTCGATCAGCTCTAGAGTGCGCATTGCTGGTAAGCATTCAGCCACACTACTGTTGGGCTCCCGCCCTTCGCGGATGGCCGAGAAAAACTCCCTATCTTCAAGTTCTATGCCGTTTTGAGATTCGGCCACCCCCGACAGATCGATGGGGTTCTCATAGCCATCGACAAGATCATCATAGCGGGCGATATAGGTCCCGTGGTCACAGATATAGCGAAAGAAGGTTCCCAGCGGCCCATCATTATTAAATGAAAGTGACAGCGAGCAGATCGCTCCGGACGGCACTTGCAGGCTGATGCTCATATCCATAGCAATGCCCAGTTCCGGGTGTATCGGTCCTTGCAAGGCCTGAATTTTGCTCACGATCTCGCCAGTCTGATATTGAAACAGATCAACCGTATGGCAGGCGTGGTGCCAAAGGAGATGATCCGTCCAACTGCGTGGCTCACCCAGAGCGTTGAGGTTGCTGCGGCGGAAGAAGTAAGTCTGAACGACCAGGTGCTGAATGCTTAATTCGCCTGAAGCGATTCGATGATGCACCCATTGATGACTTGGATTAAAGCGGCGAGTATGGCCGGCCATGGCTATTCGGCCAGTCTCGCGCTGAGTCTTTACAATACTCTCGGCATCCACCAGTTTTTCGGCCATTGGAATTTCAACCAGAACATGCTTTCCCGCTCGCAGGCACTGTATTGCCTGGGACGCATGTAGCGGCGTCGGCGTCGCGAGAATCACCGCCTCGATATCTGGTCTTGCCAGACTTTCGCTCAAGTCAGTGGCCCAGTGTTCAATTTGCTGTTCCTTGGCAATATCCTGTATTAAATCCGGGACTGTGTCGACAATGGAAGCCACCTCTACTTCGTTGATGGCCGTGATAGCTTGCAGATGCTTTCTGCCAAAGGCACCTGCAGCACCGGCAACACAGATTTTCACGGTTGACGCTCCTTATTTTGGGTCATCACGGTAAATCGTTCTCCAGGATTAAATGGCCAACCGCAGTATTTGATGCGGGGACATGGTAGTGGCGATGGATTTCCCGCACTTTTTGGGTCAACGCGCCTCGCATGATCAGCCACATCACTAATTCAATGCCTTCAGAACCCGCTTCGCGCAGGTACTCCAGATGCGGGATCGCCCGGACTTTGTCTGGTCTATTCACCAGATCATCGAGAAATTGGTTATCAAATTCTGAGTTGATTAATCCAGCGCGTTCTGCCTGTAGCTGGTGAGACATGCCGCCCGTACCAAAAACCACAACCCGCAGGTCTTCATCAAAGGATGCCACGGCAGTTTGTATGGCTTTACCCAGGTTGTAGCAGCGGTTGCCCGTGGGCGGTGGGTACTGCACTACGTTTACGCAAAGTGGAATCACCGGGCAGGGCCACTGGGTCGGTTGGCCAAACAAAAGAGAAAGCGGCACAGTCAGACCATGATCGACTTCCAGGCGATTAGCGATGGTGAGGTCGAATTCGTCCAGGATCAGTGACTGGGCGATGTGCCAGGCGAGGTCCGGATGCCCGTAAACCGGCGGTACTGGGCGTGCCCCCCAGCCCTCATCGGCAATAGGAAATTCTTCGGCGCAGCCCAATGCAAATGTGGGGATCAACTCCAACGAAAAGGCTGTTGCGTGATCGTTGTAAACGACAATAGCCACATCTGGATTAAGATCCTTTATCCACTTTTGAGATTTTTCAAATCCTCTGAACAATGGCGCCCAGTAGTCGTCAGTGGTTTTGCCCTGATCAATTGCCGCGCCTATCGCAGGGACATGCGAGGTCGCGACGCCGCCAACAATTTTAGCGCTCATGGGCCCATTCCGATTTGCTGCGGTTACCATCAATGGGTCGACCGCCGTTCACCATCATCTTCCGGTACTGCTCGCGGCTGCTACCTGTCATGATAGCGGCCAGATCCTGGAAGGTCAGACCGTCTGTCGCTGCGAGCTTAGAGGTGTAGTAGATGTTCCCACCCAGACGCAGCATCTCGTTCCACTGACGCCTCAGTACAGCATCCCTTTGCGCTTGGGACATGGCGAATCGGTCAAGATAGCTGACTTCATTGGCTTTAAAATTATCTCGGTTTTCCGCATGGCGCAGCGACATGCAAAACATATTCAGGTGATAGCCCAAGCGGGAATGTTTCGCATCAAACACATAGGTGCCCGGGATATCCTGATAGTCATTGTTAAGCGTCATTTGTACAGTTCTCTTAGTTTGTACCGTTCTCTTAGATAGAAAACAACACGGCGTCTGGCGCCCTTGGAGCCGACGATGACCTGGTTTCCAGTAGCGCAAGGGATTTGCACTGGCCAGATGTCCATATAATATCAAGCCGAACTGTGTTCCGGTGGTCGATTCGGGCCTCACCTGCCTGAGGACATATTGGCGCTGAGTGTCAACGGCGTCGGCCGAAGAAATTAGTCTATAGTAACAACTCTACAGGAGACAGCAGAAGCGAATCTCAGATCATGCAGGATAGCTGGCATCTGGGAAAGATCGTTTACCTGAAAAAGGGAACCACATGCCATGACGGATCGCAAAACCGTACTCGTTGTTAGTGCTCACGCCGCAGACTTTGTCTGGCGCGCTGGCGGCGCTATCGCTTTGCATCAACAACTCGGTTATGAAGTCACCATCGTTTGTCTGTCTTACGGCGAAAGAGGTGAGTCAGCCAAGCTATGGAAAGAGCAGGGCGCAACGCTCGAAAAAGTCAAAGCGTCCAGGTGCAATGAAGCCAAAGCCGCGGCGCAGGCATTAGGCGCCCACGACATTCAGTTTTTCGATCTGGGCGATTATCCGCTGGAGATGGACCGGCAGGCCAAGTTCCGACTGGTTGACCTGATGCGCGCGGTGCAGCCCAGATTCCTGATGAGCCATTCCTCGTATGATCCTTATAACACCGACCATGCTTATGCCACCCAAGTGACTATGGAGTGTCGGATGATTGCACAGGCATGGGGCCATAATCCCGGTGAACAGGTATTGGGCGCCCCACAACTCTATCTTTTTGAGCCACACCAAAGTGAGCAGATGCAATGGAAGCCGGACGTTTTCCTGGATATCACCTCAGTTTGGGACCGTAAGCGGGCCGCCATTGAGTGTATGGCCGGGCAGCAGCATTTATGGGATTACTACACGAACCTAGCGCAGAATCGCGGCAATCATTTCCGTCGGAATTCAGGTGGTCAGGCCGGGGGGCGTTCGGCCCGGTATGCCGAGGGATTTCAGTCGGTTTATCCGCGTACCGTGGATGAGCTCTAATGAATATCGTTACCCAACATATTGAACGATCTGATCCGGCACTGATACTTGGATTAGGTCAATGTGGCGTTGCCGCTGTCCACGAGGCCCAGGATCGTAGTGGATTGCTGGCTTGTGGTATGCGGCCAATCTTTGCTGGCGCTCAACTGGCAGGCTCAGCAGTGACAGTCTCAGTGCCGCCGGCAGATAACTGGATGATCCATGTCGCGATTGAGCAACTGCAACCTGGCGATATCCTTGTGGTGGCACCCACTTCTCCTTGCGATGCTGGGTATTTTGGTGACTTGCTTGCCACATCAGCACAGGCTCAAGGCTGCGTTGGTCTGGTGATTGATGCCGGGGTGCGCGATGTCCGTGACCTGACACAAATGAATTTCCCGGTATGGTCTACAGCCATATCGGCTCAAGGCACCGTTAAGGAGACACTCGGATCGATTAATGTACCGATTGTTTGCGCGGGCGCACAGGTTAATCCGGGTGATGTCATCGTGGCTGACGACGATGGCGTTTGTGTAGTCCCCCGAGAGACGGCACCCGTTGTTCTGGAAAAGGCGCGCGAGCGCATCGCGAGTGAGGACGGCAAGAGAGCCAAACTGGCGGCAGGCACACTCGGTCTGGACATCTATAAGATGCGTGACCGCCTTGAGGCTAAGGGACTCAAATATGTCTGATGGACTGTCCTGCATGTGGATGCGGGGCGGCACATCAAAAGGGGGCTTTTTTCTGGCCGATGAGTTGCCTTCGGACATAGCAACCCGTAATGCGTTACTCCTGAGGGTGATGGGTTCTCCCGATTCGCGCCAGATCGACGGGATGGGTGGTGCTGATCCGCTGACGTCTAAGGTTGCCATTATTAAGCCTTCCGCTCGTCAAGGCGTAGACATTGACTATCTTTTTTTGCAGGTATTTGTTGATCAAGCCATCGTCGGTGATGCCCAGAACTGCGGCAACATGCTCGCGGCTGTGGGCCCTTTCGCAATAGAAAGAGGTCTGGTCCTCGCCCGGGATGATGAGACCCCGGTCTCTATTTTTATGGAGAACACCGGTCAGATAGCGGTTGCGCGAGTACAGACTCCCTCTGGGAATGTGAGTTACACGGGCAGCGCGCGAATAGACGGTGTCCCCGGTACGGCGAGCCCCATTCCAATTGCTTTTCGAGATACGGCAGGTTCCAGTTGCGGGGCTCTACTGCCTACCGGCAATGTGATTGATATGGTTGATGGTGTGGAGGTGACGTGTATTGATAATGGTATGCCGACGATCGTTATGCGTGCAGCCGATATGGGTATTGACGGTGACGAAACCCGAGAAGCGCTTGATGCCGACGATGAACTGAAAGCTCGGGTGGAATCAATCCGCTTGCAGCTCGGCCCGCGGATGAATCTGGGTGACGTGCGGGCCAAAAGCATTCCAAAAATGACGCTGGTGAGTAGTCCACGAGCTGGAGGTACGATCGCAACACGCACTTTTATCCCCCATCGCTGCCATGCTTCGATCGGAGTGCTGGGTGCCGTGAGCGTTGCTACAGCCTGCATGCTCCCCGGTTCGTGTGCGACTGCATTGGCACGGGTCGATGATGAAACGCCAGCCCAATTACGAATCGAGCATCCCAGTGGCGAGCTGACTGTCCTGGTTGATACCGATGCGTCGGGCGCTGTGGTCAGCGCGGCCGTTGTGCGCACCGCGAGGAAATTGTTTGATGGCGCGGTTTTTGTTGACTGAAAACTCTTATTGGGTAACAAGAAATGGATCCTGATTATTTGCCTTTTTACTCCAGCCCATCGAAGCCAGTATTTAAGTTACCGGTGGGAGCGGTCGATGCGCATTGTCACGTATTTGGCCCTGTGGCTTTATTTCCCTATGCTCACTCGCGTAAGTACACGCCGTGTGATGCGGGCAAAGAAAAGCTTTTTGCATTGCGCGACCATCTTGGTTTCACTCGCAACGTTATTGTTCAGGCAACTTGTCATGGGAGTGATAATACGGCGCTGCTGGATGCACTTGCCTCAGCTGGCGCGCAAGCCCGTGGGGTGGCGTCAGTCCATCACGACATTGGAATGAGCGAGTTACGGGCGATGGATCAGGCGGGTGTCCGAGGAGTACGGTTTAACTTTGTAAAACGGCTGGTGGATTCCACACCCAGGGCATCGTTTCTCAAGATCGCTCAAAAGATTGCAACCCTGGGGTGGCACAGTGTGGTGTACTTTGAGGCGCAGGATCTCGACGAGTTGGCTCCTTTTATTGCCCAACTGCCAACGCCGGTGGTGGTTGATCATATGGGCCGCCCGGATGTTTCCAAGGGCCCGGATCATCGAGACTTTCAGAGATTCCTGGCTTTGTTGGACGATAATGATCATATCTGGACCAAGGTGAGTTGCCCTGAGCGGTTAACTGTTTCGGGAGGGGATTACGCTGATGTAGTGCCTTATGCCAGGACTTTGGTGGAGCACTTCCCTGACCGAGTGCTATGGGGTACTGATTGGCCCCATCCGAACATGAAGTCACATATGCCTGATGATGGCCTGCTGGTAGACTTTATTCCCAGAATCGCGACCAATTCTGCCGCCCAACAAGCGCTGTTGGTTGATAACCCGATGGCGCTTTACTGGACCTGATTCAGTCCAGACCGGCTACCACGAAAGGATTCCAACACGAAAACGCAAGTTGCCATTATTGGTTCGGGCCCATCTGGCCTTTTGCTTTCTCAACTGCTGCATATGAGAGGCATTGATACAGTCATTATCGAAAAACGCAGTCGTGATTATGTGCTGAGTCGTATTCGTGCTGGTGTTCTTGAGCGGGGATTGGTGGACCTTATGCGCGAAGCCGGTGTATCTGAGCGGATGGATCGCGAGGGTTTGATCCATGAGGGATTCGATATCGCTTTTAGCGATCGTTGCCATCATGTTGACCTTGCAGAGCTTACCGGCGGTGCAACGGTCATGGTCTACGGCCAGACTGAAATCACTCGAGATCTGTTCGATGCGCGAGATGCAATGAATGGCATTATTATTGATGAAGCAGAAGAAGTGCTGCCCCAGCAGGTTGACAGTGATAGACCGTACGTTAGTTTTCGTAAAGGCAAAAAGACCCATCGGGTTGATTGCCAGTTTATCGCGGGATGCGATGGCTATCACGGCGTCAGTCGCACTGTTATTCCG
>JAAZYQ010000006.1:0-34244 GCA_014239575.1 Gammaproteobacteria bacterium | reverse complement strand
CATATCCGATAGGTTGGCTAGGGGTGTTAGCCGACACGCCTCCAGTGTCTGAAGAACTCATCTACGTGCATCACCCGCGAGGATTTGCTTTATGCTCACTGCGGTCGGCAACACGAAGTCGATATTACCTTCAATGTGACAGCCATGCGCAGCTGGAGACCTGGTCAGATAGCCGCTTTTGGGAAGAACTGAAGCGGCGCCTACCTGAAGCTGCTGCCACTTCTTTGGTCACAGGTCCATCGATCGAAAAAAGTATCGCGCCGTTGCGTAGTATGGTTGTGGAGCCCATACGCTATGGGCGTCTTTTCTTGGCCGGGGACGCCGCGCATATTGTTCCGCCTACAGGGGCTAAGGGTCTAAATCTGGCTGCTGCGGATATCGGCATTCTCTCACAGGCATTGGTCAGATTTTTCACCAAAGCAGATGAAAGCGCTTTGACGGACTATTCAGCAAAGGCGTTACGGCGGATCTGGAAAGCAGAGCGTTTTTCATGGTGGATGACCCGCTTACTACACCAACTCCCCACGGCTGATTTATTCGATCAGCGAATCCAAAAAGCTGAACTGGAGTACCTATTCTCCTCCAGGGCAGCACTGGTGAGCCTGGCTGAAAACTACGTGGGCTTGCCGCTTGAATGAGTAGGCTTGAATGCCGGGGATGCCATCACTCGGGCGACTCGCACGGTAGTGACTCAAAATGCTGGATCAGTTGGATAGACTCTATCGAAGCTCGCCGCACCTCAGTTTACGGATGGCGAGTTTCACACGGATGCTGAATCAAAAAGCCATTTATGACCTGCCTTAGTTCAAGCCGCTGGCCCATCGTTTTCATGGCTATTGGCAGCGGAATTCTAGCGGCAGGGGCGGTTGGCAAGGCGCCTCCGGCGGTGAGTTTGCTACGCGAGGAGTATTCATTGGGGCTGATTTATGCCGGTTGGATTCTCTCTGTTCTGAGTGCTTTGGGAATGGTCGCCGGCACTGGGTTTGGAACATTGGCAGACCGCTTGGGCCCGCGGATGGTACTGCTGGGGGGCCTATGGGTTCAGGCTATTGCCGGAACGCTGGCAGTACTGAGTGAATCTGCGTCGATACTACTGATTACACGATTACTGGAAGGCGCCGGGTTTCTCGCAGTAGCGGTTTCGGCACCGGGGATCATCCTTGCCGCCAGCTCGAGTGGTGTTCGGGTCTGGAGTCTGGGCTTGTGGAGCATCAATGTGCCGGTGGGAATCAGCCTGGCCATGATTTTGGCGGCATTGACTCTGGAAACGGTAGGTTGGCGTGGGGTGTGGTTCTTCTACGTGGTTCTGATATCTGCTTTAGCTATTTTGGGACACCAGATATTACCGCGGACACCAGATTTTTATTCTCGCGAACGATTCACCGGCAGCCTGATGCCAGTATTTCGGCGACTCGGCCCCTGGCTGCTCGCGGGCAGTTTTATCGCTTATACGATGATGTGGATATCCATTATGGCCTGGCTTCCAACCTACCTGATCAATCATCGGGGTCTGGTTCCGGGAACCGCCTCGTTGCTGAGCGCAGCGGTAGTTGCAGCGAATGTTCCCGGCAACCTGCTGGGTACTTGGTTGCTACGTCGACGGTGGAGCGGAGGAGTTATCGTCGCTCTTTCGTCTATTGGTATGGGACTATCGACTTACATCGTGTTCAGTGGCCAGTTTGGCGATGTTCTGCGTTACGGGTTCTGCATGGTCTTTTCTTTTGTCGGAGGGTTGCTGCCCGCCGCGATTCTCGGCACCAGTCGTTTGCATGCACCTGATTCAGGGCATATCGGCACCGTCAATGGAATGATCATTCAGGGATCGCATCTTGGTCAGTTTGTCGGTCCGCCCGTGGTCGCAATGATAGTGACGATCCATGGTCAGTGGCAGGATGTTCGCTGGTTTATGGTGGGATGTGCGCTGGCTTCACTGGTGCTGGCCGTCGCGTTACATCACACCGAAAGGAGGCAGGCCCGGCCAGAGTGACGCATTGGGAACTATGGGGCTAAACACGGCTGACAGATGTGCCCTAGAATCACCGGGGACAATTGATCTTCTTTCTGAAACTAAGCAACGCTATAGAGCGGGGTTAGTCAGGGTTGGCCAGCAGTTCTAGTCGGAGGAATTTCTACGGGCATTGGGTACACAAGTCTTATGAGTGAAAAACAAACACCACCGACGAAAGCGAAACTCACTAACTGTCTTCTCACCGGAGAGACTTTTCTAGAGAGTATCCGGGACGGGCGTGAAATCTGGTATGACGGTGAGCGAGTCAAGGATGTTACCCGGCACCCTGCTTTTCGAAATAGTGCGAGCAGTGTAGCTCGACTCTATGATCGGTTGCATGACCCCGAATTCGCCCAGGTACTCACTAGGCCGGACAAATATGGCATTGTCACTCACAAGTTTTTTTGCCCAAGCTACAGCGCTGGCGAACTGCTGGAAGCGCGGGATGCTATAGCGGTGTGGCAGCGGATGAGTTTTGGCTGGATGGGCCGGACCCCCGATTACAAAGCGGCCTTTATGGCGCAACTTGCTGAAGGGGCCGATTTCTATCACCCCAATGGCGGTAATGCGCTCAATTGGTATAAAAAAGTGGCTTCCCAGGCATTGTTTCTCAATCACGTACTGGTGGACCCGCCGGTGGATAGAGATCAGCCCCATCACCAGGGAACTGACGTATTTGTCAACGTCACCCATGACGACGACAGGGGGATGTATGTGAGTGGCGCCAAGATGGTTGCTACCGGTTCTGCATTGACCCATGCCACCTTCGTTGCTCCCAATAGCGGCTCAGCGGCACGAATGGAAACTGGCAAGGATGAAGCGTTTGCCCTGGTCTTCTTTGTCGAAATGGATACCCCGGGGATGAAACTGGTAAGCCGGCCATCGTATGAAATGAAAGCAGCCAGTCCGTTTGATGCGCCACTTGCCAGTCGATTCGACGAAAACGATGCCGTGTTGATATTTCATAATGCGTTTATTCCCTGGGAGAATGTTTTGGTTTATCGCGATGTGGATAAGGCCAAGGGATTTTATGCAAGTTCAGGATTTTTTAATCGGTACAACCTTCAATCGGCAACGCGTCTTTCGGTTAAGCTTGAATTTGCCTGTGGGCTGTTGATGAAAGGGACGCAAGCCACGGGAACCGCTTCGTTTCGTGGTGTACAAACTGCAGTAGGAGAACTGGTTGGCATGAGTCAGTTGGTTTGGGCGCTGACTACGGCAATGGCGCTTGACCCTGAGCCAGGGGTAGGGGATTCAGTGGTGCCTAGACTCCAGACAGCCGCCGCCGCGCGTATTTATATGACGGGCGTATGGCAAAAAGTTCGACAGATATTTGAAGAGATTCTTGCCGGCGCGCCGATAGTGACGGTCTCATCCCACCGAGATCTGCAAACGCCGGATTTAGATCCTGTAATAGAGCGGTATTTTCGTGGCACGGGTTTGACCGCCCATGATCGGATAAAACTCTTTAAATTGATCTGGGATGCACTTTATTCCGAATTTGCCGGGCGCCATGCGCTCTACGAGAAGAATTATGCGGGCAACCACGATCAACAGCGATTAGATGCGTTGCGGTGGGCAGATTTGCGCGGCGACAGCCGCCGGTACGAAGAAATGGTTGAGCAATGCTTGAGCGACTATGACCTGAGCGGTTGGCATGCCAAGGATCTTTACAGCGCCTAAGCCGTGTCAATCAGCCAAGTCATATACGACGCTTGATCTGTCAGTCAATGCCATGCAGCGGGGTAGGAAAGGCACTTTGGGTTGCGACAACTCGGCGTGGATGGCAATGCCGCCACATCAACACTCGATCAAATACCCAGATAGCGGCGTTTGATATCCTCACTGGCGAGCAACGCTTCCGACTGGCCGGACCAGACCGTTTCCCCTTTTTCGATAATAAAATGCCGGTCGGCGACTCGAGCCAGGTCGGCAACGTTCTTGTCGATCACCAGAATCGAAAGACCATCTCCTTTGAGGCGAGAAAGGCAGGACCAGATCTCCTGACGTACCAGAGGCGCCAGCCCTTCAGTTGCCTCGTCCAGAATGAGCAGGCGAGGGTTAGTCATCAGCGCTCTGCCGATGGCGAGCATCTGTTGTTCACCGCCCGAAAGAAGATTACCAAGCCCATGCCGGCGTGCGGCCAGAGCGGGAAACATCTGAAACACCCGCATACTGTCCCAGGGATCGCTGTCGCTGGGTCCTGCGCGGGCAGCGACAATCAGGTTTTCGAGGACCGAGAGATTCGGGAAAATCTGCCGACCTTCAGGAACCAGTCCGATCCCCGCCTGTGCAATATAATAACTGGGTCGGTTTGTAATCACTTGATCTTCCCATGTGATCTGGCCGGCACTGGTTGGAATAATCCCCATGATACAGTTGATGGACGTCGTTTTCCCCATACCATTGCGGCCCATCAGGGTGACAACCTCTCCAGCATTGACCTGTAGATTGACTCCGAACAGGGCCTGGCTTGCGCCGTAATGAGCCTGAAGGCTTTCGACACTTAACATGCTGACGGTGAATGGGCCATCGGATCCTCAGCGCGCGGTTCGCTGGGAATCGAATCCAGTTCTTCACCGAGATAGGCCTGACGTACCCTTGGGTTAGAGCGAATCGCATCCGGGTCTCCGGTCGCGATGACCTGTCCTTCGACTAATACGGTAATCCGGTCGGCTAGCATGAACACCGTGTTCATGTCATGTTCCACCAAGATAATGGTGCGTGACCCCTTCAGTGCCTGGAGTGTTCTGACCATCCGACTGGAATCTTCCTGTCCCATACCAGCGGTTGGTTCGTCCAGCAGTATTAGTACGGGATGGGTCGCCAGCACCATAGCCATTTCCAACTGTCGATGTTCGCCGTGGGATAACGGGCCTGCCATTTGCATGGCCTGATTCTGGAGCCCAACCTGCTCTAACGATGCCATAGCCGGCTCTACCAGAGATGCGTCATCGCCACTGTTGGCCCAGAAACGGTAGGAGTGACCTGCTTTGGCCTGCACCGCCAGCAGTACATTTTCGAGTACGGTCATGTCAAGGATAATGCTGGTGATCTGGAAAGACCGCGCGATCCCCAGATGAGGGCGCCGGTGGGCCGGCATCTGGGTGATGTCGTTTCCCTGAAAGAGGATCCGGCCAGAATCCGGCAGCAGTACCCCGGCCAACTGGGAGACCAACGTGGTTTTCCCTGCGCCGTTGGGGCCGATGATCGCATGAATTTCTCCTTCGACTACATCCAATGAAACCTGTTTGGTCGCGGCAACCCCTCCAAAGGATTTGTGCAGGTTGGCGATGCTGAGGATAGCTTTAGCTGTCATGGGATCGTTTGCTGCGTCCGCTCAGCCAACTGTCGATGCCGCCGTTGGCAAATAGCACCACCAGGATAAGAAATATTCCGAAAACCAACTGCCAGTAAAGCCAAAGCCCTGATAGGAACTCTTCCAACAACAAAAATACGCTGACGCCAAGCACCGGCCCGAATAGGCTGCCCGCACCGCCAAGGACCACCATAAAGATTAGTTCGCCGGAACGAGTCCAGTCCATCATTTCGGGACTGATGAAATTAGTGAAATTGCCGAGTAGTGCGCCAGCAAACCCGCAAATCGTGCCGGCGATCACATAGCAGATCAATTTGTATCTGAAAGTGTCAAAACCCAAGGATTGCATCCGTAACTCATTGCCCCGAGCACCCCGAATCACCATGCCAAAGCGTGAACTAACGATACGTTTAACCAGATAAAGCACCACCAGTAGTGAGGCGAAACAGACATAGTAGAGAGTCGTCGCATCCTCCAGGTTTATGAATCTGCTGAACTCACTTCTCACTTCAATCACCAGTCCATCGTCACCGCCGTATTCTTCCATCGAAACGAAAGTAAAAAACACCATCTGGGCGAAAGCCATCGTGATCATGATGAAGTTCACGCCCCGGGTCCGCAGGCAGACCAGACCAGTGGCGAACGCAAATACGGCCGATACCGCCATCGCCACCAGAATATGAAGATAGCCGTTGTAAATTTCATAGTAGACCGGTATTCCGACGGCATAGGCGCCAATGCCCAGGTAGGCTGCGTGGCCAAAGCTGATCATCCGGCCATAACCGAGAATCAAATTGAGGCTGACGGCAGCGATCGCCAGAATGACACAACGCGTTGCCAGGTCGATAAGAAAGGCATTGCCGGTAAGGTCTACTAACGGTGGCACCAGCGCCAGGACCGCAAGCATCAGTACTGTGACAAAGCCTCGCAAGGTTAGGGTAGACAAACTCATGGCGTACTTGGAATCAACGGCCACGCGGCCCAAAAAGGCCAGTTGGTCGAACGGCCAGTATCACAGCCATCAGGATGTAGATCAGCATGGCCGATATCGCGGGAGCCGAGGTTTCAGCGTTCTGAGCGGACATAAACAATTTGAATAGTACGTCGAGATAGGAGCGCCCCATGGTGTCGATTAAACCGACCAGGATTGCAGCAATGAAAGCACCTTTGATTGAGCCGATCCCGCCAATGACGATAACCACAAATGCGACGATGATAATTTGGTTGCCCATGCCAATCGATGCTTCAGTAATCGGGGCGATCATCATCCCGGCCAGGCCAGCCAGTACGGCGCCTATTCCAAAGACGATCGAAAATAACATGCCGATATTGATTCCCAACGCACTGATCATAGTTCGGTTAGTTGCGCCGGCGCGGATGCGCATACCGAGCCGGGTTTGGGTAACCAGCACAAAAAGGCCAACACCAACGAGCAAACCCGTTGTAATGATGGCAAGTCGATAGGTAGGTAACACGATATCGGCGGTTAGCGTGACTTGCCCGTCGAGCCAGGCTGGCAGTGGAATCACCTGTCCATCTGGCCCCCAGATCATCTGTGTCAGGGTATCAAATGCCAAAATCAGGCCAAACGTCGCCAGGACATGATCCAGGTGGTCACGTTGATAAAGACGGCGGATTACGATTAGTTCAACCAGCAGGCCAATAATCGCGACTGCCGGTAGTGCTGCGAGCAGGCCGAGAAGAAACGAGTCAAACCATTGTGTGAAAGTGGCACACAGGAACGCGCCGGCCATGTACAGTGAGCCGTGCGCCAGGTTCACTACATCCATGATGCCGAAGATCAGCGTCAGCCCCGACGCCAGTAAAAACAACAGAATTCCCAGTTGCAGACCGTTCAGCAGTTGTACGGTCAGCAGTGTCCAGTCCATGGTGATCTCTGAATCAGTGAGACGCGAAGAAGGTCAAATGAAAGCGCCGGAATACGCCCGGCAGATTTTAGATCAATCTGCCGGGCGTCTATCAGGAACGAGAAAACAACGCTACAAATGGCACTGATCGTAGTAGGTATCCTGGTGGTCTGTAAGAACGGTAGATACATATGACACAAACCAGTCCCCATTGGCATCGGCTTTAACCGTACGAAGATAGAAGTTCTGGATCGGGAAATGGTTCGGCCCATAGCGATATTTCCCGCGGACGCTCGGAAAATCGGCCTTGCTCAAGGCTGCCCGAATTCCGTCCTGATCATCTGTGTTGCCATCGACAGCATCGACACCGCTCTTGATCAGCATGATTGCATCATAAGCCTGAGCGGCGTAGTGGGTCGGGTAACGTCCGGTTTTGGCTTTGAAATCCGCAACAAAACGCTTATTAGTGGCGTTGTCCAGATCCGGCGCCCAGAACATGGTGTTCCATGAGCCTAAAACACCCCCGAGCCCGGCTTTCTGCAGGCGCGCCAATGACAAGGCGTCGACCGTGAATACCGTGTAAAGGGGAATCGTACCGCGCAGGCCTGCCTGCTCATATTGCTTAATGAATGCCGGTCCGGCTGGGCCTGGATAAAATACAAAGATCGCGTCAGCACCTGATGCTTTTGCTTTGGCCAATTCGGCAGAGAAGTCGAGCTGCATGTCTTTGCCCCACTTGGTCATATCTTTGCCGACGACTTCACCCTTGAAAGTGCGCTCAACACCGGAGACCATGTTTTTCCCCGCAGCATAGTTCGGTGACATGATATAAAGTTTTTTGACACCCTTGCTGTTCAGCACTTCGCCGGTCGCCATTGGGTTTTGGTCGTTTTGCCAGGAAGAAGAGAAGAAGTTCTTATGGCATGCTTTGCCTGCCAGCGGCGAGGGGCCAGCATTGGCGCTAATCAGGAATTTCCCTCCATCCAGAGCTGATTTCTTTGAGGCCAAAAGGACATGTGACCAGAGGAAGCCGGCAATAAAATCTACATCATCCTGCTTCACCAGTTTGTCGGTTTTCTGCTTACCAATCTCTGGTTTGAATCCGTCGTCTTCAACGATAAATTCAACGTCCTTGCCGCCCATTTTATGGCCGATATGGTCAAGCGCGATGTTGGCCGCGTCTATCTGATCCCGACCAAGCGCACCGGCTGGGGTCGTCAACGTGGTCACAAAGCCAATCTTGACCGTCTCTGCTGCGACGGCCGGCAGGGCCGTTAGAGCGGCGACTACTGAAAGTAGAACAATTCGGAGTTTCATATTTCATCCTCACATTTTGTCTGCCTGGTAATTAGGCAGGGTTTTTGGTCATAACCCCAAGGCCAACCCGTTTTCGGATGCTGCACTGTTTGGGAAATCCTGGTGCGCCGGGCCTCATAAGAGGCAACGTGTCAATGTGGTCGTATCGCCACTTTAGTGGGTTGCTTGAATCAACGCAACTTTCCCATTAACCAGTATTAAGATCCGCCGGCGATGGATGTTGGTTCTACAAGTGTGGCGCCAGGGTGATTTAGTCACGCCAATGGAAGAAGCCACGTCCATTTTCTTGTCGCGAAGATCGTTGCGAACCCTATGCTAAAGGAGTTTCGACAGGCTTAAATTGGGGTGCGCCGAGAGTCTGGCGAAGGTGTTGCTCGATAGCCAATCCCGCATTCAATCCAACTATGCCAGTCAGGCGTCATGATCCGACTCGCTAGCGGTAGCCGTGGGTTATGGCGCTGTCGAGATCAGTAGTTGGGGGTGGAGCCCAGTTCAACGATGCGGGCCACCTCCATTGCCGATCCCCAAGCGGAATAGCCATAGGGCAGAAAGTGTAGTGTGCCCGACGTGATCGCAGCATCGGATCAAATCTGGATTAAATACAGGGTTAGGCGATACAGACTCTGGGATGGCCCGTATAGGCTAAGGCAAAGCCGACTTCCATCCGGATTGATGTCCCCAAATTAATCCCCCGAGTCAGCGCCCAGGACTGACTTATGTCACAAGTGAGAGTAATACCGGCGGATTCACAAGGCTCAAGGTTATAATGTTTTCCGAACTTTTTTCCCAAAAGGATCAGCGACTGAGAGTAACGATGGTTTGGGCGCTTGGCAGTTTAACCACAATACTGGCGCAAGATCTGAGACTGACCCGGCGACAGTCGGCTGATCGCGAGTTCTTGAGCCGGCTCTGATTAAGCAACTATTGTGCAATTGAAGCTTCGACAAGTTTGCGCTCGGATCGATAGGGGCTAAGGAATATGCTGGAATGAAAAAATCTGTTCTTCTGGCGGCCACGCTACTGTTGGCTGTCAGCGCCTGGATTGGCTCGGGTTTGCTGGTTGACCAAAAGCTCAGCTCGGTGCCGAGTGTATCGGCCGGTTCAGCTGAAAACACGGGTTCTCGATCGGTACTGCCGCCCGCTGTCCAGGTACGTATTCTGGCTGCGGCTCCCGTTGCACGAGAGCTTCACTTGATGGGAGTGACGCAGCCGAAGCGGACTGTACAGTTGCGGGCGCAGACCGCCGGTGCTGTTGTTGTGGTTCAATCTAATGAAGGCGAGATGCTGAAGGCCGGTGATGTGGTGATTCGGATTGATATCCGTGATCGCAAAGCCCGCCAACGCCAAGCCAAGGCGCTGGTAGCTCAGCGCCAGACCGAGTACCGGGCAGCGTCTGAGCTTTCGAAAAAGAAACTCAGTTCCAAGACCACGGTGGCCGAGGCTCAGGCGCTGCTGGAAGCGGCCAAAGCCTTGCTGCAAGGTATTGAGCTTGATATGCGCCATACCCGGGTAACGGCACCTTTCGCAGGGATCATTGAGCGACGTTTCGTCGAGATTGGCGACTATCTCGATGTGGGAGATCCGGTCGCGGATTTGTTGGATTTATCGGAGGTGGTTATCAGTGGTCAGGCCTCAGAGCGGGATATCGGACAACTGCGCACCGGTATGCCGGCTCAATTGACTTTGTCCAGCGGTCAACAGCTAACCGGTATGGTGACCTTTATTGCTCACGCGAGCGATAGCGCAACCCGAACCTTTCGAGTCGAAGTCACCGCGTCCAATAAGAATCTTGCCGTAGCCAGTGGGATGACAGCCAAGATCAGTTTGAATCTGGGCACGACTCCAGGGCATCTCCTCACCCCAGCGGTGCTGACTCTGGATGACGAAGGTCGGGTTGGTGTCAAGATTATTGATAACAGCAGCCGGGTACGCTTCCTGCCGGTAGATCTGATCTTGGACACGCCTGATGGTATGTGGCTGGGCGGATTGCCGGATACGATCGAACTGATCACGGTGGGGCACGAATTTGTCTCGGTGGGTCAGCAGGTGACGGTTAGCCGTAACCTGCAATAGATCACGGCTGAGTTTTATGTCTTTCGTTGGTACAGCGTTCAATTATTCGCGGACAGTGCTGTGTGTTCTGGTGTTCATTTTAATAGCGGGTTCTTTTGCCTACCGGGATATTCCAAAGGAATCTGAGCCGGATATCGATATTCCGATCATTTATGTCACGGTGAACCATGACGGCATATCCCCAGAAGATGCCGAGCGACTGCTGATTCGACCCCTGGAGCAGGAGCTAAAGACGATAGAAGGGGTTAAGGAGATACGTTCGTCCGGTTACGAGGGTGGCGCTAACGTGTTATTGGAGTTTGACGCGGGGTTCGATGCGGATACCGCGCTGCAAGATGTCCGCGAAGCGGTCGATCTGGCGAAAACCCAACTCCCGGCAGCATCTGATGATCCCGAAGTGCATGAGGTTAACTTCAGTCTGTTTCCGGTCGTCGTGGTCATTCTTTCGGGAGATGTGCCGGATCGCGCGCTTTATGATCTCGCCCAGGACCTAAAGGATGCCGTCGAGGGAATTGGAGAGGTGCTTGAGGCAAAACTTGCCGGTAACCGAGATGAGGTTGTGGAGGTCATCGTTGATCCTTTGCGCTTGGAGAGTTACGGGCTTGATCCCGCCCTCGCCGCGGCTACCGTAAGTGGCTCGAATCTGTTGGTGGCTGCCGGGGTACAGGATACCGGGCAGGGTCGCTTTTCGATCAAGGTACCTGGCCTGTTCGAAAGTGTGCTCGATATCGTTGGCCTGCCGGTTTTAACTGATGGGGACTCAGTGGTCACTGTCGGCGATATTGCGCAGGTCCGGCGTACCTTCCGCGACCCTTCAACTTATGCCCGGGTCAACGGTAAACCTGCTGTGGCATTGGAAGTATCGAAACGGTCGGGAGAAAATGTCATCGCCACGATTGAAAAAATCCGAGCGGTGGTCAAAGGTGAACAGCTCAAGTGGCCAACGACACTGCGCGAGTCGGTACAGGTCAGCTATTCGCAGGATCGCTCCAACCAGATTCGCACGATGCTGAGCGACTTGCAGAATAGTGTGCTGAGTGCCGTCATTCTGGTGATGGTGGTTGTTATTGCCGCACTGGGCGTACGTAGTGGTGCCTTAGTCGGCATGGCTATTCCTGGTTCTTTTCTAACGGCCTTGCTGTTGCTTTACCTGCTGGAGGTGTCACTGAATATTGTGGTGTTATTCAGCCTTATTCTTGCAGTGGGGATGCTTGTTGATGGCGCTATCGTCGTAACCGAGTTTGCCGACCGCAGGTTGAGTGAAGCCGTCCCGCGTCGGCAGGCTTATCTGCAGGCTTCTCAGCGCATGGCCGCCCCAATCATTGCCTCGACTGCGACCACACTGGCAGCCTTTTTACCGTTGGTGTTCTGGCCTGGGATCGTTGGTGAGTTCATGAAGTTTCTGCCAATGACAGTGCTGATGACTCTGAGTGCCTCATTATTGATGGCGCTTATTTTCGTACCCACGGTGGGCGCCTTAATTGGTAAACCTGCTGATATCAGCAGTCGAGCCCTGCGCACGCTGAATGCAGGGGAAAGTGGTGATCTTTTTAGTATCAGCGGATTTACCGGGCGGTATCTCGCGTTTTTGGCCCAGGCAGTGAAAAGGCCCGGTCAGGTGATGGCTTTGGCAATTGGATTGCTTATTGGCGTACTCCTTCTTTACGGACGAATCGGACCTGGGGTGGAGTTTTTCCCCGATGTTGAACCTGATAATGCTCAGATTCAGGTCCGTGCGCGTGGCAACCTGTCAGTAGATGAGCAGGATGAGATCATGCGAGCGGTGGAGCAACGGGTTTTGGATATTCGCGGCGTGCGTACTTTTTATACGCGAGTCGGCGGCAATGCCAACAGCGAAGAAGCCGAGGATATTGTCGGTTCGATATCACTGGAATTTGCTGACTGGCGCCACCGGCCACGGGTCAACCAAATTTTTCAGACATTGCGTGAGCGCTTGGCTGATTTTTCCGGGGTGATTATTGATCTGCGCAAGGAAGAAGGTGGACCCCCCGTCGGCAAACCCCTCCAACTACAACTTTCTTCCGATTATCCGGAACTGCTGGTGCCGGCCGCTGCAATAGTTCGAGCTCAGTTCGACGGTATGACCGGGCTAAATAGTATCGAGGACTCTCGGCCCTTGCCGGGTATCGATTGGACCCTGCAAGTTGATCGCGCCCAGGCCGCCAAGTACGGGGTCGATATCGGGAAGGTCGGCAATATGATCCAGATGACAACTGGCGGTTACAAAATTGGCGAATATCGTCCTGACGACAGTGCAGATGAGATCGAAATCCGGGTGCGCTTTCCTGAGTCCGACAGGACTATTACGGGTTTGAGCGAGGTTCGTGTCAGCACGCCAGCGGGTTCGATACCGGTGTCGAATTTTGTGGCGCGTGAGGCCCGCCAAAAAACGGGGATGCTCAAGCGCGTCGACGGATTTAGGGTAATCACGGTCAAAGCCGATGTGGATGATGGGGTGCTGGCCGACGCTAAATTGCAAGAATTAGAGTCGTGGCTGGCAAAGTCTCCTCTTGATCCTCGGATCCAGGTCACATTCAAGGGAGAGGATGAAGAGCAGGCCAAGGCCAAGGCGTTCCTGGGCAAGGCTTTCTTGGTGGCATTGTTCGTGATGGGGCTGATACTGGTAACGCAGTTCAACAGCTTCTATCAAGCCTTCCTGATACTTTTTGCTGTAGTGATGTCTACGGTCGGCGTGCTGATTGGTTTAATGGCTACCGGATCACCTTTTGGCATCGTTATGAACGGCATTGGTGTGATTGCCCTGGCCGGTATTGTGGTCAACAATAATATTGTCCTGATTGATACCTATGTCCGGCTTCGCCAGACCATCGCCGATCCAGTGGAGGCGGTGCTGCGTTCTGGGGCTCAGCGACTTCGTCCAGTGATGCTAACTACCGTGACAACCATATTGGGGCTGTTGCCGATGATGCTGGGTATTAATATAGATTTCCTTTCGCGAGAGGTGACCCAGGGCGCGCCCTCTACCCAGTGGTGGACACAGTTAGCCACCTCGATCGTTTTCGGCCTGAGTTTCGCCACGGTGCTCACTCTGGTGGTGACGCCAAGCGCTTTGGTACTACAAGCGAATGTTGGTTCCTGGTGGGCAGCCCGTCGGCTCAGCCGGGGTCTGATTCGAGCTCCAGACTAAACCGGGCTCAAATAGTTTTTGCTTAGCGCGCCTTTACCCGAGCCCAGGTATCGCGCAAAGGGACAGTCCGGTTAAATATCATTTTTTCTGGCGCGCTATCGCGGTCAACACAGAAGTAACCGAGGCGTTCGAACTGAAAGGTATTGCCTGCAGTGGCCTCTACCAGGCTTGGCTCAATCTGAGCATCATCTATCGTGACTAGTGAATTTTCATTAAGGCTATCGTGAAGATCGTCCTGAGACGAGAAGCGCGGCTGTGAATCTTTGAACAGCGGCTGATACAGTCGAATCTGCGCTTTTTTGCTGTGACGGGCTGAGGTCCAATGAATGGTACCTTTGACCTTGCGGCCGTCAGCTGGATTGCCGCCACGACTTTGAGGGTCATAGGTGCAGTGCACTTGCGTGACGTTGCCCTGCTCATCGTGGATTACCTTGGTACAGGTAACCAGGTAGGCATAGCGTAGCCGCACTTCGCGTCCAGGAGAGAGGCGGAAGAATTTTCGCGGTGGATCTTCGATGAAATCGTCCTGTTCGATATAGAGTTCGCGGCAGAAACTCACCGCTCTTGAGCCGCGCGCGGGGTCCGCCGGATGGTTGGCGGCCTCAAAGAATTCTTCCTGGTCTTGTGGATAGTTGTCGATCACCAGTTTGAGAGGACGAATGACAGCAAAAGCCCGTGCGGCGGTCCGCTCAAGATCCTCACGGATACAATTCTCCAGCACACTGAGTTCAACGTGCTGCTGATTGCGTGTGACTCCGATCCGGTTGCAGAAGTCCCGAAGTGAGGCGGGCGAATAACCTCGCCGCCGCAGTCCCGAAAGAGTCGGCATGCGTGGATCATCCCAGCCGTCGACCACACGTTCGCTGACCAAGGTGGTCAAAAGCCGCTTGCTGACTACCGTGTATTCCAGTGACAGGCGGGAGAACTCGGTCTGGTAAGGGCGGGACGGGATCGATACGTGTTCAAGCACCCAATCATACAGAGCTCGATTGTCCTCAAATTCCAGAGTACACAGCGAATGGGTCACCCCTTCGATAGCGTCTGACAGGGGATGAGTAAAGTCGTACATCGGGTAAATACACCAGCGATCCCCGGTATTATGGTGCGTCTGGTGGCGGATCCGGTATAGAGTCGGATCCCGCAGGTGTAGATTGGGTGATGCCATGTCTATCCGCGCCCGTAGAACGCGGCTACCGTCGGCAAATTCTCCAGCGCGCATCTGCGCCAGGAGTTCAAGGTTTTCTTCAGCGCTGCGATCCCGGTACGGGCTGTTGCTGCCGGGAAGGGTGAGGGTGCCTCGGGTAGCCCGAATTTCCTCAGCGCTTAGATCGCAGACATAAGCGTGACCATTCTCAACCAACTCCACTGCCCATTGGTATAACGGCTCAAAGTAGTCTGAGGCGTGCCGTAGTCGGTCGCTCCAGTCAAAGCCTAGCCATTTCACATCTTCTTTGATGGCCTTGACAAACTCCGGGCTCTCCCGGTCGGGGTTGGTGTCGTCGAAGCGCAGAAAACAGCGTCCGCTGAATTCTTTGGCTAATCCAAAATTCAGACAGATCGATTTTGCATGACCGATATGCAGATAGCCGTTGGGCTCGGGCGGAAAACGAGTCGTTATGCCCTCAGTGTACTTGCCAGCGGCCAGATCCGCCGCGATCTTTTGGCGGATAAAATGGGCAGGTGTTACGGTGCTATTGTTTTCGCGCATCGGTTTGTCAGTATGCCACGCGAACCCAGTGTATGTGCGACTGCATACCCGGGTTCGGATCGGAACATGCAGTTGATCTCAATATGAACCATTCCGTCGAGCGGGTTACGACATGCGTTGAGACGACGCAACTTTAGGCAACCGTTGTCAAGGTTGCAACAATTTTAGGGCAAAAATAGTTTTATCTGGCCGACCTTCGACGTTTTAGAACTAATGCTAACTCGTTAAAGCCACTTGGGTGCGTAATCCGTTGGTCTTGTTGGGATGGCCAGTGCCATCGTGTCGCCGGGAACACCTCTTTCAGCGATTCAATAGCGCAGTGCCAGGGCGGCCCGCCTTCACGGTCAGTCTGCATGAACAGGCCCAATAGTATTCCTTCGGCCGTCAACCACTGGTACAGGCGATCGGCATAGTTATGCCACAAGGCCGGCTCCAGTGCACACAGAGCCGTTTGCTCATAAACAATATCAAATGCCTGCGTTGGCTCCCAGGCAAGCAGATCAGCCTGGATGACATCAGCCCGCAGTCCCTTTTGATGGAGTTTTGTATTGAGTGTCTCGATCGCACTGGGTGCGAAATCGATAGCGGTGACGACATATCCCTGTTCACAAAGTGTCACGACCTCGTGACCGCAACCACAGGCAGGCACCAGTATCCGGGCCGGGGGTGGAGATATCGAGGGAAACCAGTGGCCGATTGCTGGGCTAGATTGCCCCCGATCCCATCCGGTTTTCCTGCCCTGGTAGCGATTTTCCCACACATCTTGTTGATTTGGTTCGGTGAACGTGATAGTCATGACTCTGTCATTAAAAAGAAAGCCGCAGTTTGAAGGCCAAATTCGGAAAATCAGTCATTATAGGAATCGACACGCAAGTATAAAACGCAAGGATAACCGAGGAGGGTGAAGATAATGGATTACCAGACAGAGGATATTCGTAATGTCGCTTTTGCTGGCCACGCTGGCGCGGGCAAGACGATGTTGGTAGAGCAGATTCTGGCTCATGCCGGTGCGATTAAGACTCCAGGTGTGATCGACAAAGGTACCACGGTTAGTGACTGGGATGAACTTGAAAAGAAGCACGGTCACTCGCTTTCGTCTTCACTTGCTGGCTTCGATTACCGTAACACCCACATCAATCTGCTCGACACCCCAGGTTACCCTGACTTTGTTGGTGCGGCGCTCAGCGTCTTGCCTGCCGTTGAAACAGTGGCTGTGGTAATCAATGCCCAACGGGGTGTTGAGAGCACCAGTCGCCGGATGATGAGTTGGGCCCAGAGTCAGGATCAGTGCCGCATGGTGGTGATTAACCATATCGATGATGATCAGGCTGATCTTCAGGCAATCTACCAGCAGGTGCGCGAAGCTTTTGGCGACGAGTGTCTTGCAGTTAACCTGCCGTCCGGTGACAGTAAGGAGGTTATAGATTGCTTTTTCAAAGCTGAGGGAGAGCCGGCGTTTTCCTCAGCGGAAAGTTCCCACACCGCGATTGTGGATCAGGCGGTTGAGGTAGACGAGGAACTCATGGGGGTTTACCTTGATCAGGGCGTAGTCTCGGCCCAACAGTTGCATGATGCATTTGAACAGGCGATGCGTGAGGGGCACCTTGTCCCGGTGTGTTTCGTGTCTGCCCATACCGGAGTTGGGATTTCTGAACTACTGGATTTTATTGTCCGTTTGTTACCTAATCCAGCCGAAGGAAACCCCCCTCATTTTAAAAATGGCTTCGGCGATGATGCGCAAAAGGTTGAGGTCAGCACCGACCCCACAAAACATGCGCTGGCCCATGTGTTTAAAGTTTCTTTTGATCCATATGTCGGGCGCCAGACCCTGCTCCGTGTACACCAGGGCCAGATCCGCAAGGATATGCCGTTATTCGTGGGCGATGCTCGTAAGCCTCTAAAAATCAGCAACTTATCAACTCCATTGGGTAAGGAAAGCAGCGAGTTGAGTGTCGCCGTTCCCGGTGACATTGCGCTGGTGTCCAAGGTTGATGGCTTGTCCTACGATGATGTGTTGCATGACTCGCACGATGAAGATCTCATTCACCTCGAGCCGTTGAATCTTCCTACGCCGATGGCCGGTGTATCGATTGCGCCGAGTAGCCGAGGCGATGAACAGAAGATGGCAGATGTGTTGTTGCGCCTCACCACATCCGATCCCTGTCTGCGGGTAGAGCGAGATCCGGTAGCTAACGAGACAGTTCTGCGTGGAACCGGTGAACTGCATCTACGCATGGCTATTGAACGTATGTCTGATCAATATGGTCTCACGGTCACGACCGGGGTGCCATCTATTCCCTACCGGGAAACCATTGGCAAAGCTGCCAAAGGGCATTGCCGACATAAGAAGCAGACCGGCGGTGCGGGCCAATTTGGCGAAGTGTTCCTGGAGATTGAACCTTTGCCCCGTGGTTCGGGTTTCGAGTTTGCCAATAAAATCGTTGGTGGGGTGATTCCAACTCAATTTATTCCTGCGGTGGAAAAGGGTGTACGCAGCGTTCTAAATGGAGGTGCGATAGCCGGATTTCCCATGCAGGACGTCCGGGTCAAGGTCTATGACGGCAAGCATCACCCAGTCGATTCTAAGGAGGTGGCTTTTGTGAATGCGGGGCGCAAGGCATTTCTGGACGCTATTGCCAAGGCCAAACCACTGATTCTAGAGCCGATAGTCAGTATCGAGGCGATGGTTCCAGCTGACAATATGGGAGACATTGCAGGCGATCTTTCATCAAGGCGTGGCCGAGTCGTGAGTACCGATATGGTCAGTGGGGGACGCATGGTGATCACCGGCCAGGCGCCTCTCGCCGAGATGACCAATTACCAGTCTCGGCTAAAGTCGGTGACGGGTGGGGAAGGTAGCTACAATATGGAGTTTGCCAACTATGAACCCGCGCCAGCGGCGATACAGAAACAACTGATGTCGAGTTTCGAACACCCCGTGGAGGATTGACGAGCTACGACTGGTGTTCATGCAGTGATATAATCCGCGCCGTTTTGCGCCACCGCGGGGGTGACGCAAGCCAAGCCCCTGGGTTATCACAGTGCACGCAATGAAAACCGACGATCTTCGTATTGTCGACATCCGAGATGTTGCCAATCCGGCAACGGTTGTCGCCGAGTTTCCCGTGAATCAACGGATCGCCGAAGTCGTTTTTGCGGCTCGCCAGGATATTCACCAAATACTCCACGGCCACGACGACCGTCTCATCGTCGTAGTTGGGCCATGCTCGATTCATGATCCTTCGGCAGCGCTGGAATATGCTGGTCGACTGTCGCCGCTGGTAGGCCAGTATGCCAACGAGCTAGTGTTGATCATGCGGACCTACTTTGAGAAGCCCCGCACTACTGTTGGTTGGAAAGGGTTGATCAATGATCCAGGCCTCGACGGGTCATTTGATATTAACCGGGGCTTGCGCACAGCACGCAAACTGTTGGCTGATATCAATGAACTGGGCGTCGCGGCGGGAACCGAGTACTTGGACCTGTTAACGCCGCAATACCTGGCCGACCTTGTCAGTTGGGGGGCTATTGGTGCGCGGACTACCGAGAGTCAGCTGCACCGTGAGATGGCGTCTGGACTCTCTTGCCCAGTAGGATTCAAAAATGGCACGGACGGCAATCTAAAGATTGCAGTCGATGCTGTCGGAGCCGCGCAACATCCGCATCATTTTCTAACCCTTACCAAGGAAGGGCGCTCGGCTATTTATGCCACGGCTGGCAATGACGATGGTCACGTAATCCTTCGCGGTGGTATTGAGCCTAATTATGACTCCCAAAGTCTTGACCAAGCGGCAGCGCTGATGTCCAAGGCCGGTATTCCCACTCGCCTTATGGTCGACTGTAGTCACGCTAACAGCAACAAGGATCCACAGCGACAGCTCGAGGTCGTCGGGGCTGTCTGCGATCAACTGGCTGCTGGCGAACGTCGTCTGATGGGGGTCATGATTGAGAGCCATTTGCAATCGGGCCGACAGGATATTGTCCCTGACGAGACACTGACTTACGGCCAGAGTATTACTGACGCCTGCATTGGCTGGGAGGACACGCTGCCACTGTTGTCGCATCTGGCTGAGGCGGTTCGGGGCCGACGCCGTAGATAAACCTGAGCCAGTGCCAACTGGCTGAGTTGTTTGGTTGTATTGGGGTGCTTAAACCTTATGGGTTAATCAACAAATTTTGTCAGCGCCTCGATTCGAAGGTGCTAATGTTTGCCTTAGCGATGAATGCTTGGCGCCAGGTCCGCGTAGGTAATGGGCTGTTATCAACACGTTCATCAGTGATTCGACCCTATTCCCGGAGACTTTAAGTCATGATCAGGCCCCATGGTTCAGATTCCCTCACTCCACTGCTGGTAGAGGATTCGGCGCGTCGCGCGACGTTGGAAGCGCAAGCCGTCAAACTGCCACAATTGATCATCAGTTCTGCAGCAGCGGCCAATGTCGTGATGCTGGGAGCCGGATATTTCACGCCTCTAACCGGGTTCATGAACAAGGTTGACGCGCTTAGTGTGGCCACTGATATGCGTACCAGCGATGGTCTGTTCTGGCCTGTGCCAGTCCTCAACCTTGTATCCGATGGTCACGGGATTGCTGTGGGTTCACAGATCGCATTGCGTGATCCGAATATATTCGGTGATCCGGTGATTGCCATTCAGAAGGTCGAAGCCGTCGAGGAACTGACTGATGAAGAAATCGATCTCATCACACAAAAGGTGTACCGCACAGTAGATCCCGAGCATCCGGGTGTTGCGACCTTTATCTCTTTAGGAAAGTTTGTAATCTCAGGGCCGATCGAGGTGTTGAACTTCAGTTATTTTGAAAGCGAGTTCCCTGGCACTTTTTGCACAGCTGGCCAAATTCGTCAGGAGATCGCCGAACGCGGGTGGGAGACTGTGGTCGCGTTTCAGACGCGCAACCCCATGCACCGCGCCCATGAAGAGTTGTGCAAGATAGCCAGTGACACGGTAGGCGCTGATGGTGTGCTGATCCATATGCTGCTGGGCAAACTCAAGCCCGGTGATATACCGGCCGAGGTGCGAGACGCTGCTATCCGTAAGATGGTCGATCTGTATTTTCCGTCTAATTCAGTAATGATCAGCGGGTATGGCTTTGATATGCTCTACGCGGGGCCGCGAGAAGCCGTGCTGCATGCACTGTTTCGACAGAATGCCGGTTGCACGCACCTGATTGTTGGGCGTGATCATGCTGGGGTTGGTGATTTTTACGGCGCCTTTGACGCGCAGGAGATTTTTGATGAAGAAGTGCCTTCAGATGCGCTCGATATCGAAATTTTCCGAGCAGACCACACCGCCTATTCAAAGAAGCTGAACCGGGTAGTGATGATGCGTGATGCACCGGATCACCAGAAAGAAGATTTTGTACTGTTATCTGGCACTCGGGTTCGGGAGATGCTTGCAGCGGGCGAGGATCTGCCCCTGGAATTCGCTCGCCCTGAAGTGGCACGCATCCTGATGGATCATTATGCCGAGGACGCTGCGTAAGTCGCCTGATCCCCCGGAGTGCCCAGTGGGTCGCCCCAAGAAGTCGTTATAGTCCGTCGAATTGGTCTGCGGGGATGCTTTCTTTTTCCAGCATAACCGGAATATCGTCATCGATCCGGTAGATTCGCTGCTGGTTGTTTGTGATCAACCCCTCATTCAGTGGTGTGGTTATGACCCTGTCATCGGCAGTGGTGATACTTCCTGCGGCGATCTGCTGGTTGATCAGAGCCAGTTGCTCAGAATTGAGCACGGCCAACGCTTGTTTGCTAACGGGGCAGCAGAGGATTTCCAGAAGTTTGCGGTCTATAGGCATCGGGTCTGTGGGATATTCAGGGATGGGTTGCAACTTGTATTATCCAACTAAGTATACTCTGGGCGCCTGGTGTAGGCATCGGTCGCCTAACCGTTATCAGTACAGGATTTAAGCAACTATGGCTTCTGGCTCCCAGCGCGCCGTCTTGAGTGCTATTTGCGGTAATGCAGTTTTGACCGTACTCAAGTTTGCTGTTGCACTCCCGACCCAGTCTGCCGCCATGATGAACGAGGCGGTACATAGCTTGATGGATACCTTGAATCAGCTATTTCTTCTGATTGGTCTGGCCCAGGGCAAACGGCAGGCCGACGTCCGTTACGCATTTGGTCACGGGCAGAAAAAATACCTTTGGAATCTTTGGAGCGCCATCGGCCTTTTCTCAATCGGCTGCGGGCTTGGGGTGGCCCATGCCTGGCATGCCTGGCGCCAGTTGGATGAAGGTGTTGGGATTTCTGTTATTGTTATCGGCGATTTCAATATTGACTCGATCTGGCTGGCGGCTGCGGTACTGGCAATCGCATTCGTTGTTGAGGGTTACGTATTGCGTATTGCCTGGGCGGAATTTTCCAGTCGGGCACGCCTGCAATCGCTGTCGCCGTGGCAAAAATTGTTTCGGGCGAGTGATCCAACCCTGCTGGCAGTGGTGCTCGAGGATGCAATCGCGGTCACCGGACTGGTGCTGGCGAGTTGCGGGATTGCCTTATCCCGGCTGACGGGTAATGCAGCTTGGGATGTCGGTTTTTCAATGGCTATTGCCCTAATGCTGGGAGTTACGGCCATTATCCTGGGCGCCATCAATATGCGGTTTCTGTCGGATGTGCGGGATCGCGAGGCAGAAAGTATTTTCGAGGCCATCACGAAGGCGCACCATGAAATCGAGGACTACCACGATCTACGTAGCATCGTCATAGACGAGGATCACACCGTACTGGTAGCTGAAGTCGAGATGCGTGAAGAGGCAGTTCTGGCAGGATTACGTGATCATATTGATAAACATGAGCGAACATTACTGGCTGCATTGCCTGAGTCACGCCGCTCAGACCTTGCGCTTCAATCCTATGTCGCTGACCGTGCTGCGGTCCAGGCGACCCTGGAACGCATAGAACGTATAATTGATGAACTCGAAGCCCAACTCCGTGAGCGTTGCCCCCGGGTGTCGCATGTCACTATTGAAGTGCAGGGCATTGTTGAAGATAAGTCGCTGCAGAGCGAAACCTACCCTGGAGACCTGAAAGACCTATGACCAAGATTGTTTTATCCGTTACCTCAGCATTAGTGGCCCTACTGATTGGGTCGTCTGCTAGGGGTGATGATGTGCCACAAACCTCGAGCGAGCAATTCAGTTATGCCCTAGGGTTTCAGATCGGCAGTCAGATTGCACAACAGATGAAGGCCGATAATCTCGATTTGGATCCGGTACATCTGGCGCAGGCAATTGAAGACGTACTCGCAGGGCGTGCTCCGGCGATGACGGATGAGCAGATGGCAGCCGCGATCACTGGAGCACGAAAGCACGCACAGGAGGAGACTATGGCGAAATCGCAGGGAAGTGCCAGCGCCGGGGCGGCATTCCGGGCTGAATATGGGCAGCGCGAAGGCGTGAGCACAACAGACAGCGGGATTCTATACACCGTTTTGGTTGAAGGAACTGGAAGACAGCCACAGGCGAGTGACACGGTGGTCGTGCATTACCGCGGCACGCTGATTGACGGCACCGAGTTCGATAGCTCGTTCAAACGTAACCAGCCTGCAACATTCAGCCTGGGGGGCATTATTCCGGGCTGGCAAGAGATTCTTCAACTGATGTCTGAAGGATCGCGGTGGGAGGTGGTGATCCCGCCGGAGCTCGCCTATGGCAGTACTGGTGCTGGCGGAGCTATTGGCCCCGAGGAGACTCTGGTTTTTGAAATCGAGTTGCGCGAGGTCAAGTAGTCCGCGACTGCCAGGCTGAGTGACTGATCAGCGTCTCAAAGTGTTTTCGGCTTTTGGGTTTGACTAAAGAGCGAGTCCACGGTGACCGTACTCACTGCGAGACGACTCCGGGTAGCCCTGTTGGGTGCTCACCCAACGGCCCAAGAGGGTGCCAACCATTTAGTCTAGGCAGGCACGGTACGGGCATTAACGCAGAATTTCGGGATCTAAATTAACTCGTCACGTCGATCGTCAGTTTCGCCGTAACGGCTGAGCGAGGGGCTTTTGAGGCCTTCGTACAGGGTAGCCAGTCGCTCGTTGATGAGCGCTCCTTGTGCCTCGAAAAGGCTGTTACCCTGTAAGTCGCTATCGACAATAAACGGACCGAAATTCTCTACCTCAAAAATCCACATGGCCTGCGCAGTGCCTAATTCCTCGGCCCAGTGGACTTGCCGGACCTTTTGGATGCCGCGCCCTAACAGTGCTCCGGTTCCGTATCCGACTGTGGTCAGGTAGATCGCACCGGCTGGGACAAACAGTTCTTTATACTGCTCGCTCGACATGCCACCTTTGCCAATGATGACACGGGCACCGGAGAGACGAAACCACTCTTTCATCCACTTGGCAAAACGAAAACTGGCCGTTGCCGTGACTCCGCCAACGTTGTAACTGCCATCCGCCTTGATTGCAGCTGCGGGTGAACACTGAAAATTAACGTTACTGATTGCAGCAAGATCCGTTGGAATCTTATGGCCATTGTCGATAACCCGTGTGTATACCCCCTCGCGTGCGGTGTAGATGACCCCGTCGAGATAGACGATGGTTCCTATTTTTAGATTAGCGATCTCTTGCGTATCTATTGGAATCGTCAGATGGACTGTCTCAAATCCGTCAGTTAGTTTGGCCATGACGGTGTCTCCCGGCGTATGTAAGGTGTAAACCATTGCGGGTCCGTACGATATTCGACAGTGTTATCCAAATGAATTCTGGCAGTTGCGCGTCGTGAGGAGAGGCAAAAGGTATGAACACTCATGGGTAATCCACCGGTATGGGTATACCCCACTTCGATGTGGCAATCGGCCACCATGGACGACCCGACAAAACCCATAGCCCCCATGCCGATGTTGTTACCAAGAGTTTGAAGTTCCAGTTCCAGCGCGGCGATTTTGGGATCTGGATTGCGGTTGCCGACAGTGCGCAGGCAGGCGGCCTGTTTTCCAAGCACCATGCAGGTATCTTTTGAGCCACCAAGACCAACCCCGACAATGGCCGGCTGGCAAGCCAGGCCTCGTTTTCCAAACGAAATCAAGGTATCCAGATAAAAACGTTTGATGCCGTCAATGCCATCTCCGGGGAAAAGCATCCGGTAATCCGTACCAAACAGACCGCCTTTATGGACTGTTGTAATGTCGACCCAACTGACGTCGGGTTCAAAACTCCAGTCGATTTCGGGTGCGTTGATACCGACGTTATTATTGTTGTCCGTGCGCCACAGGGGATGAACGCGATTGGGCCGCAGTGGAATGTCGTGGGTTGCCTGGGCCGTCGCATTACGCAGCGCTTTCTCAAGCGCAATAAACCCACCTTCCACCTGCGCGTTGTTGCCTACCTTAACGTAGTAGCGGGGTAGGCCTGTATCCGCACACATTGGTCGGCGGTCCTCAGTCGCCGCATCCCAGTTATCAATCATGGTCTTAAGGACAAAGCACGACAGGTTTCCCGTCTCCGTTACCGCCATTTGTTCGATCCCTTTGCGGTAGTCTGGGGGAATATCAATGGCAGCATTGGCCATAATATTGCTGGCGGTCTGTTCAAGGGCTTCATAGGTGATCATTTGTTTCGCTCACTTCCTAGTTGACGCAGCGGATTCATGGTAACCCTCAATCAACGATTCACCGGGTTGAATGATTGAGAATACCACCGCCTCCTGCTTGACAGTTATACCGTCGGCGCGGGAGCGAGCGAGAGTGAAGCGGGAATCATCCAATTCGCCGGGGTGCGGAAAGTCCTCACGATAATGAGCGCCGCGCGAGTTTTCTCGTGACAATGCTGCTTGGGCGATCATTTCCGATGTTTCGGTAAGGCTTTGCAGATTGAGCCAGTCGTTCCAGGTCATATTGAAGATGGTATTGAACTCGCCCACGCCGGTTTCAAGCAATTCTGCCTTCAACTGGCGAATCTGGCCGAGACCCCGTTTGATCCCTTCGGCGGTTCGTATGACGCCTACCTTGTCCCACATGATTTCCATCAGCTCTTCACGAAGACTATTGACGTTTCCGGGTTTTTTCGAAAAAGGGTGAAGTGCCCTGGATATTTCAGCTTCAACGATGGTTTCATCGGGATCCTGGTGTAGCCCGGCAGAAGCGGCGTACGCACTCATAACCTCACCGGCCACACCACCAAAAACAGTCGAATTGGCCACTCCGTTACCGCCCAACCGGTTTGCACCATGCATGCCGCTGGCATCTTCTCCGGCGACAAACAAGCCAGGGAGTTCAGTCGTTGTGTCGGGATCGCATACCAGTCCTCCCATAAAATAGTGTGCGGTTGGGACGACCTCGACGCGACCTCCGGCCAGATCGAATCCGCAGTCGGCGCAACGCTTTACCATGCCGCGGAACTTGTTGCGCACATTGTCTGCACCCAGATGACCCATCGAGATGTAGACGCCTCCATGGGGTGTGGTGTGGCCGCTTCTCATTTGCGCATAGATCCCACGGCTGACAATATCCCGGGTGGCTCGTTCGCCGTGTTCATCGTAGTCAAACATGAATCGGCGTCCATTGCCGTCCAGAAGATGGCCGCCGGCGCCACGCAAGCCTTCTTCGAGAACGGTGCCGGTCATTCGGGTGTCTTTTCCGCCAAGCAGTCCGGTGGGATGGAACTGCACCATCTCCATGTCCCGCAGCGGTAAGCCCAGGCGCAAGGCCATCGCCAGACCATCCATACTCTTTTCACCAGAGGGTGTATGGTAGCGATACATGCTCGGCCCGCCGCCGGTGGCCAAAAGAACTGCCTTTGCCCGTACCAACCGCATTGTGCCGCGACGCATGTCTGATAATAGTACGCCGGCTAACGCATCACCGGCCCGATTGGGAATAAGCGCTAGAGCTCGGTGTTCCTCGAGTCGCTGAATGGGGAGCGCAAGCACCTGCTCCATGAGCCTGTTGATGATCTCGATACCGGTAAGATCACCTTTATGAACGGTACGATCTACAGTTTGGCCTGCGAATGCCTTGTGATGTAGTGAGCCGTCATCTTCCCGATCAAAAAAACACCCGATTTCATTTTCCAGTTCCTGAACCCGGGTCACTGCGGTTTCACACAGTTTCCAGGCCATCTCCTGGTGCGGTAGCCATTTGCCACCGACAATGGTGTCCATGAAGTGGCGCTCTATCGAGTCGCCGGGACCCAGTGCAACGTTGTAGCCGCCTTGAACCATGCGGGTGCAGCCACATTTACCCATCAGTCCTTTGACGGCAATGGTGAGTTTTAAGTCAGGTGAGCCTTTGTAGGCATGCAGAGCGGCAACCAGCCCAGCACCCCCGGCGCCAAGTATCAGAATATCGGTGTCAATACGTTCGAGCACAGTTAGATTCCATTCAAAAGAAAACTGACAGCGAAAAAAAGGGCCAATGAGGCTGCAAGCGCTGCGAGTGTTTTCTGGTATGGGGTCCACGGGAGAAATTCGAGGGCCAGCAGTCGCAGGCCGCCAAAGCAGTGGACTGCCAGAAGGAACACCAGGCCAGTCTCAGCGACTCGTACCAGCGGAAGCTCAGACCAATGCAAAAAGGTATCCAGCGACTGCGGATCTTTCATCGCTGTCCCGAGGATATAAAAGTGAGCAGGCAGAAACAGTGCCAAGCCGATACCCGACATTCGATGCACGGCGAATGCCAGCCACAGCGGCTGTTTTTGGTGCGGCCTGATCATGCAAGTACCACCGTATAGACTGCTTGTCCCCCGAGAGCCAGGAGTCCCAACCCAACAAGTACGGCAAACACATTTAGCCCTAATCCGGATAGCTTGAGCCACTCATAAGCAATAACCCGAAGGCCAATTGCAGCGTGGATCGAGGCGGTAATAACAAACAACCCATATAAGCTTCCCCAGAACAAACTACCCTGAGTGCGGGAAAGAATCTCGGCTGTATCGAGCCCCCCACGGACTGCGTAGATCATTACCCCTAGATGCGTTAGCACTAAAGGAATCATCACCATAGCGCTTATGCGTTGTGCCAGATAAAGACCTAACCCCGACACTAACTCAGACCTCTCCTTTGAATATAGCGGTTACCGCGGCCTGTTTTAGACCGGCTATAGACCGAGCAGGGTTAAGCTCGTTAGGGCAGTGGCTGGCGCAGCCATGTTGTGAGTGGCAGCACTGGCAGCCACCGTCCCCAGTAACTGCACGAAGACGCTCTGGCTTGCCACCATCTCTTACATCATTCATCAGGGTCCAGGCGCGATTCAGCGCCGCCGGACCCAGATAGTTGGGATTTTGTTCAACCGCATCACAGGCAGCGTAGCAGATCGCGCAATTGATGCACTCAATAGCCGTGTTCGCCGCTTGGCGTTGTTTGGACAAAGGAGAGATTTTTTTCACCGGGCGCTCGCGCGTTTCTGTGGGGACGAACCGCCCATTGGCCTTGAGCCATTTGGCAAAAAAATCTGACAGGTCGCATACCAGATCCTTGATCACCGGAAGATTGCGTAGCGGTTCAAGTTTGATCTGATGATTCTTGATGACTTTCGACACGTGGGTGCGACATGTCCAGCGCGGACGACCGTTGACCATCATGGCGCAAGAGCCACACATGCCCACACGACAGGCGAAACGATAGGACAGGCCCGGCTCAACATTGCGTTGAACCCAAGTCACGGCGTCGAGAACGGTTTGAGTTTCTGACATCGGGATTTTGTAGTCAACAAAACTTCCGCCGCTGGCGTCGCCGCGCCAGATACGCATATTGACAACATCGTCTCGTTTGATCACCGGTAATTGGCTCATAGCCTGATCTTCATTTCAAGGCATCAGCGTGTTGCGCCCAAAAATGGCGAAACTGGGCCGATATTGTCCGGTGTGAGGCATCCAGATGCGACAATAACAGAATCAGTCAAACGGAAGCCAAAGTCAGTAAGTCTCTATTGGCGAGGGGGGAGGAATTGTATTTGAAAATAGTATATAAGGATATTGTGTTTAGTCATTTGTTGTGCAATAGTGAAGTCGTCGAAAGACGCGAAATTAGCATAACCTGGCACGTCGACACCTCGTCGATTGTTCCTTGTTGACAATATCTAGAAGTAAATAAGGAGGATGATCTAATGAAAATCAATCTGTCTTTGATGGGTGCCTTAGTTGGGGCAACCCTATTGTTTCCCGGATCTGCATCGGCATCTGCAGAGTGTGAAACTATCACCCTTGGCTCAGCGATCTCGCTGACCGGGAAATATGCAACCAACGGCATGCACGCCAAAAATGGATACGAGTTCGCGATCCAGAAGATCAAAGACGCTGGTGGCGTGCAAGTGGATGGCAAGTGTTACAACTTTAAGGTCATTTACTACGATGACGAGTCCAAGGGCGATCGCGCGGCTACGCTGGCCGAACGGCTGATCAATCAGGATAAAGTGCAATACATGTTGGGCCCCTATTCCTCCGGTATGACCAAGGCGATCGCGCCGATCACCGAAAAGTATCAGATTCCCATGATTGAAGCTGAAGGCGCGTCACGATCATTGTTTAACAAAGGATACAAATACCTGTTCGCTGTGTTGTCAACATCCGAACAGTACCTCGCATCTGCTATTGCGTTGGCGGCAGAAAAAGCCACTGAGTCCGGTAAAGATCCGTCTTCAGTCAGAGTTGCCATAGCAGTCGAGAACGATCCTTTCTCTCTCGATATTCGTGCTGGCGTGCTTGAAGACGCGGCGAAATTTGGCATGAAGGCAGTTGTTGATGAGAAGCTGCCGCGCGATCTTTCTGACATGAGTGCAATCCTGACGAAAGTGAAATTGCTCAAGCCTGATGTCTTGATCGTAAGTGGACACTCCAAAGGCGCGGCCACCGCCGTACGCCAGATCGATGAACAGAACGTAAAGGTGCCGATGGTAGCGGTGACGCATTGTGAGGCAGCCGATGTGACCGGTAAGTTTGGTGCAGCGGCCAACGATATTCTGTGCTCAACGCAGTGGGCCGAGACCCTGACTTACGAAGATTCACTTTTCGGGACCGCAGCGAACTTCAATACTGAAGTTAAAGGGGCATACTCTGATTATGCAAACAAGAAGGTCCCGTATCAGTTAGCACAGGCCTCCGCCGCAGTGTACGTGTTCAAAGATGCCTTTGAGCGCGCAGGCAGTCTCGACAAGGAGGTGCTGCGTGATGCCATAGCTGCAACTGACCTCAAGACCTTCTATGGGGACATTAGGTTCTCCGAGGCCGGAAACAATATTGCTAAACCGATGGTGCTCCGTCAGATTCAGGACGGAAAATATAACGTCGTGGCGCCTTCGGCTTTTGCATCGCATCCACTCAATTGGCCACGAAACTAGGAAAATCGGTTGTTCTGGACTGGTACCAGGTATTGGTGAATGCCCGGTACCAGTTTCTACCGCCAGTGCTTTGAGAGTCTGGCGTTGGCAAAAAGGGCTAGCGGCTCGCGGGTGATCCTGACGGGTGGCATTACAGCAGGTGTGGCAAGTTCGCCGATCGCGTCGGCGCTGTCATTTGCCCTTTCTACCAGTTGACAAACGCGGCTTGTATCCTAAATCATCAGCAGACTCTTAATGTCCTTACCCAAAAGTAGTTCTAATGGATCAAATTGCCGGTAATATTTCTCTGTTATTTCAATTTCCGGTTGTAAACCTCAAGATTGTTCTTGACGGAATCATGATTGGCTCCTTGTTTGCCCTTGCGGCTTATGGTTTGGCTCTGGTATGGGGGGTAATGAATGTCAAGAACCTTGCTCAGGGCGACTTTGTTATTGCGGGAGGTTACATCTCCTGGTGGTTGGTGGAGAGAGGTGTCCATGCCTTACTGGGGGTGCCAATCGCGTTTATGGTGATGTGGGGTTTTGGTTGGTTTATATACCGAGTGATTATCTGCCGGGTAATCGATCGGGACTTATTCACTACATTGCTGGCCACATTTGGTCTTGCGATCATGATTGCACAGATACTTAACTTGTTATTTGGCTCGGATACGCAAAGTGTCGATTTGGGTTACAACACGCTGTACTTCTTCGATGGCTTCATTGATGTGCCGATTGCAAAGTTGATCGGCGTGCTGATGGCGGGAACATTAGCAACCGGAGTTGTCATCTTTATGAAGTACAGTCGCATGGGGCAGGCGATTCGGGCCACGGCACAGGATCGGCGGGCAGCCCGTGTACTGGGTATCGATACGGACAAGGTCTACTCGTTCACTTTCTCGCTAAATGCCGCTATTTGCGGTGCCGCTGGCGCGATCATCGTCATGGTCTGGATTATTCAGCCCTTCTACGGTATTACCCATTCGATTCGAGCATTTGTGATCGTCACCGCCGCGGGCTTGGGCAACCTGCCCGGGGTCATTGCAGCCGGCCTTGGGATAGGGGCTCTAGAACAGTATGGCGCTCACATTTTTGGTATCGGGTATCAACAGGCAATAGCGGTGTTGTTACTATTGATCGTGTTGATCATTCGGCTTTGGCAGCAGCGACGTGCTCGTCAAAGCCTGCAGTAAATTTCAAGGTATATACCAGACCATGACGCGAAAACAGTTTTCCTACCTTTTGCTGCTAGTTGGAATCATTGCAGCGCCGTTTGTGTTTCCTAACTTTGGAACACAGCTGGCAACCTTGTGGCTGATGATTATTGTTGCTTTAACATGGGATATGACCGGCGGGCAAATGGGCTATAACTCGCTTGGCAATATCACCTTTTACGGCACCGGAATGTACGTCGCCGCGGTGATTACGATTGGCATGGTCTACGATGTGGGTGACTACACGAATGCGGCAGGCGGCGGAATACAAGCGTTTACCGACCTGCAATATTTTTCTGGGTTGTTTCTGGGTATGCTCGGGGCTGGCCTGTTTTGCGCGTTGGTAGCCGTCATTATCGGTTACGTCACCTTCGGTCTGCGCGGCCCGTATTTTGCGATCGGCACCTTGGGCGTTGCCATCGCCACTGGAGAGTTGGTGTCCAACTGGGAATGGGTCGGCGCTGGCCAGGGAATTGCGCTGCCGGTGTACCCAGGTGATTTCGCCACGGGAAAAGTCCTTTTCTACTTTCTGTTTGCGGGTACAGGCGTTGCTCTTTTCGTCTTTCTCAAGTGGCTGTATACAACGCGATTCGGTGCCGCTATTAATGCGATCCGGGATGATGAGGAAAAGGCCGAAGCGATGGGTATACATACCCTGCAGTACAAATTAGCCACCTGGGCGATGTCAGCATTCTTTGTTGGGGTTGTCGGCGCAATATCTGCCTTCCAGCTGATTCATTTTGAACCTTTGGAAACCGCATATCAGACGATTAATTTGGGGATTTTCATGGTGGTCTGCGTATTGCTGGGTGGAAAGGGGACTTTGTGGGGCCCCGTGATCGGCGCAATCGTGTTTCATGTATTTAAGGAGGTCACCTGGACTTATCTTTTGGGCTGGCAATGGGTCGCTTTAGGCGCATTGATTGTGATAACCGTGGTTTATTTCGAGGGCGGTGTGGTTGGTTGGTTTTTAAACAAAAGACCCGATCGTCTTGAAGCGCGTGAGTCGTCAGATGATGCCGCAACTGAGGCAGGGCAGTGACAATCATTATTGAGGTCAACAATGTCAGCAAGTCCTATGGCGGGGTTGTGGCCAACAGCGATATTTCATTGTCGGTAGAAAAAGGGGGAATTACGGGGTTAATTGGCCCCAACGGATCTGGCAAGACCACGTTATTTAACTCCATCGTGGGATATCACCCGATTGATTCGGGAACCATCCAGTTCGAAGGCCGGGAGATTTCGAAACTGCCGGTGCAGAAAATAGCCAGGCTCGGCCTGTTGCGCACCTTCCAGCAGACACGCATATATGGGGAGATGACCGGGGTCGAGAATATGCTGATTTCCTTGCCGCATCGAAAAATGCGTTTCGTTGACACCTTCGGCCGGAATGGTGCCGAAGAACATGAACGCGCAGAACGGCTTCTTGAGTTTGTCGGGCTATACGAAAAACGATTCTTACGAGCTGGGTCACTTTCTTTTGGTCAGCAGAAACTTCTGGAATTCGCCATGGCCTTGATGAACGAGCCTACCGGGTTGTTGCTGGACGAGCCTACAGCCGGGATTAACCCTACCTTGATTAACGGACTGATTGATCGATTGCGTCGCGCCAATTCAGAACTTGGCATCACGCTATTTGTGATAGAGCACAACATGCGGGTCATTATGAACATGGCCGACAAGATTTATTGTCTCGCCCATGGTGAGCTACTGGCTCAGGGTTCACCTGCCGAAATCCAGAGTGACCCGCGTGTTATCGACGCTTATCTGGGCGCGCATTAATGACACCCAATGACAACAAAAACGCTGGCGGGTACGGGCTTGGAGCTGTCGACTCGGTCATATCTGTTGATGAAGTAACCAAGCAGGCGGCCTCAATCGCAGAAGACATCAGCCCTGAACAGCTTGATGCACTGGTTGATGGTGATCCTTATGTGTCACTGGAGAAACTGTCTGCCGGTTATGGCCGGATGCAGATTCTGCACGAGATTGATCTTCGTGTGGGGCGCAAACAATCACTGTGTCTGATTGGCCCCAACGGTGCAGGTAAATCGACGGTTCTGCATGCGATTTTTGGATTCAACAATATCTTCTCGGGCCGTATTCTGATCGGCCATGGCGATAGCCAACTCGATGTTACGACACTTTCATCTAATCAGAAGCTTGCTAAAGCTGGTGTTGCCTATATCTTGCAGGATAAGTCGATTTTTCCAGGAATGACGGTAGAGGAAAATCTGTGGATGGGTGGTTTTCTCAAGGACCAGAAGGCTGAGGCGAAACGCTCGGCCGAGGAGATTTTTGAGAAATATCCCCAGTTGGCTGCACGCCGAAAACATCAGGCCAAAGTGTTGTCAGGCGGGGAGCGACGGTTACTGGAGATCTCGCGGGCGCTGGTTATGAACCCTGATGTTTTATTGGTCGATGAACCCTCGATCGGCCTGGAACCGCGTTTCATTGATATGGTTTTTGAAATTCTGAATGATCTTCAGCATAAAGAGGGAAAGACGATCATCATGGTTGAGCAAAATGCCAAGAAAGGCCTGGAGTTTGCCGACATTGGATATGTCATGGTGTCGGGGCAGATTGCTATTGCCGGCAAGGGTGACGATTTACTCCAGAACCCAAAGGTCGGAGAGCTGTTTCTGGGAGGCTAGGTAGTGTTTGCCAGCCTTGATTAGCTCGGTAGATTCATCGCGATTACCCCACCCGCCACCAGCAGTGCGGCCGCAATACGCAGTTGGCCAGCAGGCTCGCGCAGGAAGTAAACGCCAATCAACGCTGCCATAATGACGCTTGTCTCGCGCAGCGTTGCTACCACAGCCATCGGGGTGTAATACATAACAAATATAACGGTGCCGTAGGCGATCGCTTTCGCTATTCCTCCGCCCACGATCCGTGCCGTTTCCTCGCGCCACAAGCCCAGCATTTCACCCGGGCATCGAAGAGAAACAAAAAGATCAAAGAAGAGCCCGTTCATGAGGAGCAGCCAACCGATATAAGACAATGCAACCTCGCCCTGGCGTACGCCCAGCCCATCGACCAATGTGTAGGTGGCGATAAAGAACCCAGTAATAAGGGCTCACTGTGTTGATCGATGATTTCGTGTTTTGGAGTTAGCACCCGATATGGCCAGTAACATGATGCCGATGCTGGTAATCACGACACAAAACAGCGTCAGTAACGGGAGTTGTTCCTGGGCAATTACGACGCCACCGAGAGCCACCAGCAGCGCGGCACTGCCTCGTGAAATTGGGTAAACGTGACTTAAGTAACCCACCCGGTAGGCGCTGACCAGAAACTGGTAATACCCGA
>JAAZYQ010000069.1:9946-10283 GCA_014239575.1 Gammaproteobacteria bacterium | reverse complement strand
GCTCATCACCGTCCAGCGGCGATTCGAACAGATCGCGCGCAACAAACACATGAGTTTGATAATCCGAATAGGCTGGAGTCAGCGCTACGGTCGCCAATCGTTCAATGACGCCTGCGTCAAATCCCGTCTCCTCCCGCAATTCACGATGAGCCGCCTGATCCGGCGTTTCACCAACGTCAATACGCCCTTTAACAAAGCCGAACTCATAACGTTGCAGGCCCACCGCATACTCACGAACCAGCAGCAACTGGTCAGCCGCTGGCAGGGGCACCACCAGTACCGCCGCGGCGCCCTGGCCTACCAACCGCTCAAAACTGGCCTCATTGCCATTAGCAAA
>JAAZYQ010000069.1:7483-9936 GCA_014239575.1 Gammaproteobacteria bacterium | reverse complement strand
TGTTAAAAAGACGGCTACGCGCCACTAAAGTGGTCTTGAGGATTTGGGGTAACACGCTCATGAGTGGGCGGGTGCGAGCTTGCCTGGCGGGATACGGATGGGGGTGCAGATTAACCCAGACCACCTTTCGAAACAATGCACGCCCTACGGCATAGGCCACTGCCATGTAGGGAAAATCCAACAACTGGTGGTCGGCGCTAAAATAGCCGGTACCGTCTCATTATCCTGGACGCTTTGCCGCCCTTTACCTTCATAACAGGCGTTACACATACTATGGCCGTGATTGACTGGGCGCAGATAGACTCGGTATTCCTGGATCTGGACGGCACTTTGCTGGATCTGCATTTTGATAACTACTTCTGGACCGACTTCATCCCACGTCGATACGCCAACGAGCACCAAATCGCTCTGGACAGCGCACACAGTGTACTTTTTGCCCGGATGCATGCCCTGCGCGGGACGCTCAACTGGTATTGCGTGGACTTTTGGACCAACGAACTGGGTCTGGATATCGCCGGCCTTAAAGCCGAACTACGCCACCTTATCCAAATCCGCCCTGGCGCCCGTGATTTCCTCACGGCGCTGCATGCCGATACTCGACGGGTGATACTGGTGACCAATGCTCACCCCGCCAGCATCGACCTGAAGATGAACCAGACCGGCCTTGAGCCCATGTTTGACCGCATTGTGAGCTCCCATACGCTGGGTTACCCCAAGGAGTGCGCAACTTTCTGGACCCATCTGCAAGCCATTGAGCCGTTTGCGGGGGATCGCACTCTTTTTATCGATGACAATCTTGCGGTACTTCGCGCAGCCCGGGCCTATGGCATTGGCCATCTCCTTGCCGTGATACATCCCGACTCCACCGGTGGACCTGTAGATCCTGAGGAGTTCTCCGGCCTGCAGGCCTTCGAGGAGCTCAACGGTCTTTCCCTGGCCGAGAAAACCACAACTCCGGCAAGTGCCACATGACCCGAACTGCTGATCTTTATGATGCCCATGCCGACCGTCTGCAGGTGGTACAGCCGATTTTTTCTGATTTTGGCGGTGCGGAGCACTTTGAAGGCATTATTGCCACGGTCAAAGTATTCGAAGACAACAGCCTGGTACGCTCAACGCTTGAGTGCGAGGGCGCAGGAAAGGTCCTGGTTATCGATGGCGGTGGGTCGTTGCGCTGCGCACTGGTCGGCGATCAGATCGGGGCGCTGGCGCAAGATAACGGCTGGCACGGCCTGATCGTCTACGGCTGCATCCGCGATAGCCAACAACTGTGCGCCCTGCCAATCGGTATCAAGGCGCTCGGGGTCTGTCCGGCTAAGAGCACTAAACGCGGTGAGGGGCAACCGCAACTATCCGTGCGTTTGGCTGGCACCACTTTTACCCCGGGCCACTATTTGTGGGCCGACAGCGACGGTATCCTCGTGGCATCGACCCCACTACCTTAAAACGTGGACCTATCCAACACGTTCGCCGCTGAGTTCACAAACCGCCTGTCACCACCGGGGGCCGCACCGGACCTTGATCAACAGCCAGCTTTGGCCGCGTTTATTCACCTGGCCGAGGAACTCAACCACTCTTTTGACAAATCCGAGCGTGCCTGGCCGACAAAGTTGCCGGACTGGACTCGACATCTGCGCCGCCGGCCGCTTTTCGGTGAAAAAGGTATTTATCTTTGGGGCTCGGTCGGGCGCGGTAAAACGGTGATGATGGATACACTGCTCCACAGCCTGCATGAATCACGCTGGCGGCGGGTGCACTTTCACCGCTTTATGCTCGAGATCCACGAGCGCCTGCGGGCCTTGCGCAACCAGAGCGACCCTTTGCGCCGGATCGGCACCGAGATTGCAGGCAAAACCCGGGTGCTCGGTTTCGATGAGTTTTATGTCTCCGATATCGGCGATGCCATGATTCTTTCCGGGCTATTGCACGCCCTGGTCGAGCAGGGCGTGACCCTGATATTCACCTCGAATACGCCGCCATCGTCACTTTATCAAGGCGGGTTGCAGCGCGAGCGCTTTTTGCCGGCGATCCATCTCATAGAAACGCATACCCGGGTAATCCACCTCGGCGGTGTGCGCGATTACCGTCTTGAGGTGCTCAGCTCGGCACCCACTTACCATGCACCCCACAACGCCCAGGCACAGGCCCAGATGGAAGCGACATTCCACCAGATCAGCCCTGGGGGTACGCTTGCGCCTGGCACTGTTACCATCAACGATCGAAAGATTGCGTTGCTGGCAGGTGACGACGGAGTCATGTGGTTCACTTTTGAGACACTGTGCGTCGGGCCGCGCTCAAAGGCCGATTACGTTGAGATTTCCCGGGCTTGCCACACCTTGCTGATCAGTGATGTCCCCTGCCTGGACGCGGAGCACGATGACGCAGCGCGGCGCTTTGTCGAACTGATTGATGAGCTTTACGACCGGCGAGTCAATGTCATCGTCTCGGCAGCC
>JAAZYQ010000069.1:0-7317 GCA_014239575.1 Gammaproteobacteria bacterium | reverse complement strand
TTTGCGTACCAGCGGTGAAAAGCATGGACGCTGGGCTCGAGATCGGGACAAAACCGTCCGGGCCGGGCCAGTACCGAGTTAAGTCCATGCTGCTGGGCCTCAAGCACTGCTATGTCCTCATCCATACCAACGGCCATTCGCTGTTCATAGCGGGCCAGCACCTCATCGAAATCCGATCTGGCTACGCTGTCCTGGCCAAACAGCAGGGTCAGACGAACCTGGGTGCTGGATGCGCCCTTCGGGGTCGTCTCTAGCATCCACACGGCATCACGTGAGGCGGCAAAGGTCAGCGCAGGATAGACCCAGGTATAGCGAGTCCCATTGGCCAGCCTTCCCAAAAGACCTGGCAAAACCGGTAGCGTGCGGGTAACTTCTTCGAGAACACCGACGCTGCCCAGAATGCGGTGCTCGCCAAATTGGCTGACGAAAGAGCCCCGAGCCGGCTGCAGCGGGTCGGGCTCGGCATAAAGCCCCGCGAGCGTGCCCGGGTGCACTTTGCGCAGATGGTAGTACTCGTTGAAAACCTCGAGAAACGATTTCCAGTTGCAAGCGACCTGAAATTCCCGGGTGCTGGCCGTCACCAGCGTATCCAATTGCCAGGGGCTGTGTAGCGTTTCGAAATCACCCAGCCAGGTATCAACCGGGGCAGCGTTGCCATCAATATTGACGAAAATAAAACCGGCGCGCACGGCACTTTGCACTTCGATCAGGCCGAAATCGGACCGGTTGAAATTTTCCGCACCCTGCATTCGTGGCGCCGCGATCAGTGCTCCGTCAAGTCCGTATGTCCAGGCATGAAATGGGCAGCTAAGGCGACGACAATTCCCCCGACCCGGCTCCAACAGCCGCATTGCCCGGTGCCGGCAAGTGTTGGCCAAAACCCGGATCACTCTTTGCTCATCGCATACCGCCACCAGCTCTGTGCCAGCAACCGAGAACGCGAAGTAATCTCCTTGATCCGATAGTTGATCGGCTCGCCCGGCGCTGATCCAGCCCGCTCGGAATAGGGTTTCGTGCTCGAAAGAGAGAAATTGAGAGTCGCGATAACAGCGCGGGTCAAGCGATTGCGCATGACTGGCATCCTGAAGAATCTGGCTGACATCCAATGGAATCACACTCGAGGCTCCCCCAAACAACAATATCGGATCATCCATGGCTTAAGCCCGCAGATGCAAGTGATTTCTGGGTACGACACGGTACGTTAGTACATCTCCTGCGGATCTACATCTACCGACCAACGCACCCGGGTGGCTTCACGCAAGCCTTCAAGACGGGCCAGCCAATCATCCAAAAAGCGGTGCAGTTGCCTCTCGTTAGAAGCGGCCAACAGTAATTGTGCCCGATAACGCCCAGCGCGGCGCTCCATCGGTGAAGGCACGGGCTCCATCAGCCGGACACCGTCCCGGGCGGCCTGGGCTTTGCCGACGCGTACCGCCGAGCGCAGAAAATCCAGGGGTGGCCCGCTGCGTGCTGATTCTGCGCGCAGCAGTACAAACCGGGCAAAAGGCGGATAGTCAGCTGCCTTACGCTCTGCCAGAGCGGTATTGGCGAAGCCGGCAAAGTCGTGCTCAACCAGTCGCGCATAGGCCGGGTTCTCCGGATGTACCGTCTGTACCAGTACCTCACCTGGTCGTTGACCGCGCCCAGCCCGGCCCGCCACCTGGGCCAGCTGTTGGAACATCCGTTCTGGCCCACGAAAATCAATACTGTAAAGCCCCTGATCCATGGCCAGTACACACACCAGAGTGATCCCGGCGAAATCATGGCCCTTGGACAACATCTGCGTACCGACCAGGATATCTACCTCACCGTGGCGCACTGCACTCAGAGCCTTCGCCAGATCCTGGGAATCCCCCGCCGCATCACTATCCAAGCGCAACACCCGGGCGTTTGGGAATATCCGTAGCAGCGCTTCTTCAACGCGTTGAGTGCCCTCACCGACAAGATACAGCGACTGGCCAGCACATTGCGGGCAGGAATGTGGTGGTGGTGCATTAGCCCCGCAGTGGTGACAAATCAGGCGATTACTGCCCCGGTGCAATGTCAGCCTGGCATCACAGCGCTGGCACTGCGCCTGCCACCCACACTCGGAACACCCCAGCAATGGGGCAAAACCACGCCGGTTCACAAATACCAGGCTTTGCTCTGCCCGCTCCAGACGTTTACCAATAGCACCAACTACCGGCGCCGTCAGGCCCTCGTTGACGGCCAGGCGGTTCAGATCCAGGATTTGTACCTTGGGCATTTGTGCGACACCCGCCCGAACCGGTAGCACCAGGCGCCGGTAGCGGCCACTGCGAGCATTGGCAACACTCTCCAAAGATGGAGTGGCCGAACCCAGCACCACCGGTACCCCACTTAACTGAGCCCTTTTTACGGCCACATCCCGCGCACTGTAACGGAATCGATCGCGCTGCTTGTAGGAAAGGTCATGCTCCTCGTCCACGATAATCAGCCCCGGCCGGGACAGAGGTGCAAAAATAGCTGAGCGGGTACCCAGGACGACTGCAGTGCTGCCCTCGCGGGAACGCCACCAGGCCCGATGACGCTCCCCAGGAGTGAGTCCCGAGTGCAGCACCGCCAAAGACCCTCCCAGGCGGGCCTGGAAGCGTTCCACCAATTGAGGGGTCAACGATATCTCCGGCACGAGCACCATCGCCTGACAGCCGCGGGAGACCGTCTTCGCCACGCAATCCAGGTAAACCTCGGTTTTACCGCTACCCGTTACCCCATCCAATAAAAATGGCACGTAATTGCCCTTGGCCTGATCAATCGCGAGGCAGGCATCCCGCTGCGCTGAGTTCAGACGTGGTGGCACCGACAGCGGTGCCGGTGATGCTGGTGTAGCCGTAACCTGCTCAATCCAGCCACGGCCTGCCATTAGCGCTACTGTCGACGATGATCTGGGTATCAGGCCCAACAATGTTTCACCCGCTAAACCTGCTGTGCCAGCACTTACCAGAACCTGGAGCACGTGATGCTGCACGTGGTAGCGCGCGGGCAATGTCGACAACGCCTGCTGGCCGGCATCACAGATACGCCAGTGGGGAACAACCCTGGGTGCGGCCGGTCGATCGCGACGCAACAAAGAAGGGATGGCTGCCTGCATCACCTCGCCGATAGGATGATGGTAATAACGGGCAGCCCATTGCGCTAGCGCAAAAACCTGCGGTGTCAGTATGGGTTCGTCATCGAGCACCCGGATGATGTGGCGCAGACGTCTCATGGGTACCGTGCTTTGAGCCGACCTACCGCAGACAATCCCGACTACGGTGCGTTTTTGCAGCGGCACCACAACCCGCATACCCGGCACGGGCAGCGACTGATTGTTCGTGCAGGCATAATCAAACAACTGACGCATCGGTACGGGCAGTGCCACCTGTACCACTTGTGTATCAGTCAACGTTGCACCGCCCGATCTAACCCACCCAAGTTAGGCGGTAGACTTTTGGTCACACACAAGTAATCGCTCATAAATATCTGAGGGCGAAAGGAGATTCAAGGTTGCCCACAATCTCTGTGGATAACTTTGTGTACAAGTTCACAAGACCGGGCCAATCCTAACCGACGGACCCGGGATTTATTCAATTGCCTATTTTTTAGGCAGGTAAATTTGAGCGGTATTTCAGTCATTTAGGATAACTGACCTGACCTTTGGCACTATACCCCTTAGCGCGGCGCACCATATTGCGAACAACCTTGAAGGTGTGCACAAAAAGTGCCTGGCTAGATACATTAGAAAGTGCTTATGCTCTTTATTGATCATATATTTAGGTAACAGACTTCAGCGCTCACAACAAATGTTCAACCTATGTCCTGCTGCAAAACAACCGCCATGGACTAATCGCACATGAAGAGCGGGGACTGCATTTTTGATGCGATCAGCAAAGCACCCAGTACAAAGTTTAGCGGTGTGCACCTAAGGCCCATCGGCCGCGACAAAGTTAGTGATACTCAAATTATCAGCGATGGATACGAAGAATACTTTATCAAGCGCGCAGCCGCTGACGCAGTTCAGCGTCTTGTTGCTGAAGTTGAGGGACTTGAAGCGCTGCGAAAAGCTAACGGACTCACGGTGCCGCGGGTCATCGTCAGCGGCCGCGCTGGTACTTGGTCTTAACTGGTACTCGAGCGACTACGCTTCGCTCCAGCAACTGACTAGAGTACGGGCAACTGGGCTTTCAACTGGCCTACCAGCATCGCATCACCGATGAAACCTTTGGTTGGGATCACGACAACTTCATCGGTCGCAATACCCAGTTAAACCATTCCCGAAACGGCTGGGTGAGATTCTGGTGTGACTGCCGACTACACCGCAACTCGACCCCGCGGCGTCAACTGCCAGTGGCAAAGTCCTGGCAAAATCCGGCGACAGGCTGAGGGAATCTTGCGATGCTTTTTTCAGCGGCTATCGGCCCGCTCCGTCACTACTGCACGGAGACTTTTGGGCCGGTAACTGGGGCGCCCTGGCCGACGGCTCTTCAGTGGTATTCGATCCAGCCGTTTATTTCGGCGGCGACGAAGCCGATCTGGCGATGACTGAGCTTTTGCGGGGTTTTGGGCAAAAGTTTACAGTGCCTACTAGTGATGCCTGGCCACCCGATGCCGGCTATAGCACGCGCCGCAACCTCTACAATCTGTATCACGTACTCAACCACCTTAACCTGTTGGGTGTCAGTTACCTGCCCCAATCCAAGCAACTGATCCTCAGGTTGCTGGCCGAGGTGCGCTAAGTAAGGCGCTCAGTCAGGACGGCGTCGAGTCAGCCGTTCACCAAAACTCACGTATTCACTTCCTCCCAGCCGACCAATGGGGTCTATTTCTTCGGCCAGAAATTTGACTCGACCTTTGGTATCTTCGCCAATGACTGAATCATCAACGAAAACACCATGAACTTCGCCCAATATCAGCGACTGGGGGTCAGGTCCAATGTATTGAATATCGTAAAGGCTGCAGGCGAATGCGACCCGTGCGATGGCAAGGCGCGGCAACCGAGACCCTTCAAGCTCCGTTGTATCCAGGCCAAGGTTTACTACTTCGGACTCGCCCGGGGGCAAGTTGGCTGACGAAGCATTCATGGCATCCAAATGATCCAGGCTGACGATGTGTATCACGAAGTCGTGCCGATCACGGATATTGTCTCGTGTATCCTTGGCGCCACCCTCGGGCTTCATGCCGGCTGAAATCATCATCAGCGGAGGGTTGCTTGAGATCGCATTGAAATAGGAAAAAGGCGCCAGGTTGAAACTGGCATTGGCGTTTTCCGACAGCACCCAGGCAATAGGGCGTGGAATGACTGTCTGGGTCAACGTGAAATAAACCTGTTGGGGTGTCATATCCCCCAAATCGATAAACATCTTCTTAACTCCCGGTTGTGGCCTGAGATTCTCCAGCTCAGATAATCTTGCGCAGTTCGTACTCGAGAATCCCCTCTGCGCCATGCTCGCGCAGGCTCGGAATTAACGAACGCACACTTTCACGATCCACCACCGTCTCAAGCGCCACCCACCGCTCATCGGAAAGGGCGCTGACCGTAGGCGCATGCAAACTGGGCAGTAACTCAAGGATTTCGTCGAGCCTGTCCCGCGGCGCATTCATTTTCAGTGCCACCTTCTGGTGCGCCGCCAGCGACGCCTGCAGCAGCAGCGCAATATGCTCGATCTTACGTCGCTTCCAGGGATCAGCCATAGCATCCGGGTGAGCAATCAGACGGGTATGCGTATGCAACAGGTCGCAAACAATGCGTAGCCCGTGTGCACGAATGGTGCTACCGGTTTCGGTGATCTCCACGACTGCATCCACCAGCCCCTCAACCGCCTTGGCTTCGGTCGCACCCCAGGAAAACTCGACCTCACACTCAATGCCCCGCTCGCCAAGATAAGAGCGGGTGAAGTTCACGAGCTCGGTGGCGACCCGCTTGCCCTGTAGATCCTCGATCGACTGGATGGGTGAATCCTGCGCCACCACCAATACCCAGCGGCAAGGCTGGTCAGAACTCTTGGAATAAACAAGGTCGCAGACCTCCTCAACCTTCGCACCCGTCTCGAGAATCCAGTCCAGTCCGGTCAGGCCCAGATCCAGGGTGCCCTTGGCCACGTAGGTCGCCATCTCCTGTGATCGCACCAGCGCGCACGAGATCTCTGGGTCATCAATGCTGGGAAAATAGTTGCGAGACCCCGACTGGATGCTCCAACCGGCCTGGTTAAACAGCGAGATGGTGGCTTGCTCAAGGCTCCCTTTGGGCACGCCCAGTTTCAACTGATTCATGGAAAGATCTGGGTATCGGGGGAAAAGGGCGGCGGATTATCGCATACGCGATTGTTTATCACGGCGAAAAGGCTCAGCCGCGCAATTCGCTGATCAGCGGCACGATGACGTCCTGTAATACTTTGCGGTCGATCGGGCCGATGTGCTTGTAGCGAATCACCCCCTCGGGGTCGATAACGAAGGTCTCGGGCACCCCATAAACCCCCCAGTCAATTCCCACCTCACCTTGTCGGTCGACCGCAATCAACTGGTAAGGATTGCCCAACTGGCGAAGCCAGGCCCGGGCATCCGCCGGGGCATCCTTGTAGTTCAGGCCAACCAGGGTAACGAGGTCCTGCGCTGCGAGCTCATTGAACAAAGGGTGCTCAGAGCGACAAGCTACGCACCAGGAAGCCCATACATTCAACAACCAGACCTCGCCGCGCAGATCTGCGCTACCCACCGAATCATCCATGGCCAGCAAACGTGGCAACTCGAAGGCCGGCACTGATTTTCCGATCAGCGGTGAAGGTACCTCACGGGGGTCGAGCGTCAGACCTACCGCCAGAAACCCACTGATCACGAGGAAAACCGCAAGCGGTATAAGATAACGAAGTGATTTCATATCAGCACAAAAGCCACTAAACACCCGGCACACCATACACCGGCGGACAGGAAAAATACCAGCCCGCCGTGATGATCAGCGCGGCCTCAGTCATCCTGCTCGGCCGTGGCGTTCTCGGCTATCAGCGCCCTGATGACACTAAATACCTCGGGTGCGTCAAAATTCCTGGCGCCGGTAGCCATATAACGTGCCCGGCCCGCCCGGTCGACGATATAACTGGTTGGCAAAGCTCGGACTTTCCATTGCTTGGTCACGATCATGTTGTCATCCAGCAGTACCGGGAAAACGAGCGAAGGATCAAAACGCTGCAGAAAAGCCGCGACCTGTCCCGCGTCCTCACCCACGTTGACTGCGATGAACTCAAAAGGTTCTGCTGCCAGGCGGTTACGGGCCACCTGCATCGACGGCAATTCCTTCACGCAGGGGATACACCAGGACGCCCAGAA
>JAAZYQ010000068.1 GCA_014239575.1 Gammaproteobacteria bacterium | reverse complement strand
AGAACCACTAAAAGAGGACTATGGGCGGGAGAGTTTGTCGCTCCGTGGGATTGGCGAAAGGGGGGGAAAGATTAGATCAGGATGAGGCTCCTGTCGCCTGTTGCAAGGTATGCAATAAAGGCAAAGCCTGTGGGAACTCTCAATGCAAATACAAACGTCGCTTTTGTATTAAAAAGACCTACAACCGTTCTAAACCTAAGGGGTGTGCTTGTGATGGTTAGTGGTGAAAAATCAGGCATCCAAGTCGTTGTAATCCCCTCCAAATCTGAGGACACCAATGATGACGCCAGAGAATTTACGTAGACTTGGAATCATAATCGCTGTCTTGGTCATCATATACGGCGGGTTGAAGATGGCTGGCATAATACCCAGTGGATAACGGATACCCCAATTTTTTGAGGACAACAGTCGTGAAAAAATCTATCGTCGCTGTAATGCTTGCAATCTTGATGTCAGGTTGCACTAGTGTTCCTGATGGGATGGACGTCCAGTTTGGTATCGACTACAACCCTTCAAAATAACCCTCTCCAAATTTTGAGGATGCTTGAATATCCCGCTGCATTAAATGCCGGCGACCCGCAACAGCCTGATTTCACCTCTTGACGACACCGTCCTTTAATGAAGCTGCCTGAGCGAAACTACATGGGTAATAAACCATGACCCTACCCTGTTTCGTGCTGGTCGCCCAAGCCGGTGAACTGGAGATCAAGGCCATCCTGTTAGCAACCTCCATCAGACGCTTTGAAGGCAGTGAAGCGACAATCATCGTCGCCGTACCACAACCAAGACAGATCTGGGGCGAACTCTCCGAGTCCGCGAACGCGGCACTCGCCCGTTTGCAGGTATCGATCCAGTCGATAGAAAATCCCTTTGCACTGCGCTACCCCATTGCCAATAAGATTGCGGCCTTGGCGCTCGTTGATGCACATCAACCAGCCATTCTCCTGGACAGTGATATCCTGATGATGCGTCCAGTGGGGGCAAATTCCCTGCCGGATTCCCATTTTGCCGCCAGACCGGCTGATTTCCCGACATTCAGTCAGGCGCGTGAACCGTGGGAAAAAGTATACGCCGTCTGCGGCGAAAGCTACCGCCATCAGATCATACAGTCCGCGCTCAGCCGGCACGAAATGCCCATCTATTTCAACGCCGGCGTCCTTTGCCTCAATCGTGCTGAGTCCTTTGCCAATACCTGGATGCAGTTTTGTTTGCGCATCGATCAGCATCCCGATATCGCCAACAAACGACCCTTTTTGGATCAAATTGCCTTGCCGCCGGCGCTGTCTGCGCATTCATGGTCATACGCCATACTGGATGAACCATTTAACTATCCAGCGCATATCAAGCCCTTGCATCCTGATTTCACACCGGTGTTTTGTCACTATCACTATCCCGGTACGATCTTGGCAGAACCCTCCCTGTCGCGCTTTGTCTGGGCATTGATGGACGAGGTGCCTGAGATCGTGTCGTTGATGGAAAAGCATCCTCACTGGCGGGACTTGAACGAGACACGCAGCCGATTTTACCCCGTCATCGTCGACTGGCATCGGGTGTGGAAGAAGCAGCAACAGCCGAATTTGCTGATTTCCGGAGTACCACGTTCAGGGACCAGCTTCCTGACCAGTGTGCTCAACCGTCAAGCTAATGTGGTGGTTGTCAATGAACCGGCCCAGGTATTCATTCCTTTGCAGCGCAGTCGATATCCTTGGGGTATCGCCATGCTATATCGCCAGTTCCGTAGCGATTTATTGTTAGGTAAGGGGATAGCAAACAAGACGGTTGATCAATCCAAAGTACCCGATACCTACAAAAACAACTCCACCCGGCAAACTTATCCGCACGTCGAAGCAGATGATCTGCTGATCGGTATGAAAAACACTATCGCCTGTTTATCGCGAATTGCCTGCCTGCGGCGGGTGATGCCTGATTTGCAGATCATTACCTGTATTCGGCACCCTTACGATACCATCGACTCCTGGGTTAATAGCTTTCCACATTTGCGGCATGCTGCAGTCGAACATCTGCCCGTAGGCGGTTTGAATGATCCTTTCATATCCGAGGCTGCCAGAGAGCGGCTTGCGATCATAGGGGCCGATCCGGATCTGATGAAAAAAAGAGCGCTTCTCTGGCGACACTTTGCCGAGTTGATTAAAGAGCAGCATAAAAACACCGTCTGGGTGCGCTATGAGGACTTAAGTGCTGCGCCCCTGCAAGTGCTTGAGGCGTTGAGCAAGTTCCTCGGACGGGAGCTTTGTTGGTCGGATGAGTTGTCGGTAGTCACCAGTAGCCGTCGACAAGAACTAAGCCGCAAAGAACAAGCTAGCATCAACGAAATCTGCTGGCCAATTGCCAGCCATTTTGGATATGCACCCGATCAAAAATGATTCACCTTAATACCTTAAGTTGACGAAGGCGGTCTGAGTTGTTTGCGCCAGAACATCGGCTTGATCGAATTAGAGCGGACACGTCATCGAGGATATCAAGATCCGGACGCCTTGCGCTCAAGGGTTCAGTGGATAGATGAAGGAGGTAGAGATTGTGACCTCAACCCTTAAGGACAACCTTGGCATGTGTCGTACTAAGCACCTCATTAATAGTGGGGCACACTACGCCATTCCTGAAGATGACTTAAGGAGTGCTGCTGATAGTCTTGGGGTTGTCGGAGTGACTGAAGGTGGCGAGAGATAGAGTGCGTTGCCTGAGTATGCTGGGAGGTTAGGACCTGGGGCGAAGGATTGCGCCACTGTGCTTGACTACCATCGTGATAATGAGGAACCGGAACAGGATAGAAGTCCGGTGCCGTTTGATGATACGTTGCCTGACTTACTACGAAGTAGTACGTCGAGCGGTGCATTGTCGTAGACAGTGACACCTACTGAGTTGGTGTAATACAGACATGGTGTCTGTATTAGCGAAGTTAGTATCAGACACACAGGAACAGGAATAGTGCTATTACTAACTATAAAATCGTATCATTTCCTTACGTATGTGAACTGCAGAAAGCGTCGCGCATGGTCGCCATCAGCGTCAGGATATTGTCGTCACCAATCCGGTAATAAACCTTATTGGCATCTTTGCGCGACGCGAGGATATCCTTGTCACGCAGGATCGATAAATGCTGGGAGATGTTGCTCTGAGATGTGCCAACGAGTTCGACCAGGTCCTGTACGCTGGTTTCCTGGACGCTTGCGAGGATACATAGAATCTTCAGCCGCAATGGATGCCCCATCGCTTTGAGTGATCGGGAGGCGTTGTATATGTCAGTCTCGCTGGCGAGGAAGAGTTCCGCCGGATTTTCCCGGTCGTCAAAATGTTCGCTTTGATTTGTAGCAATTGCCATGAGTTGTAGGCCTAATATTTTTAATATTCAAGTAACATTATACGCTAATTCTTTAATGTTTTGTTTCTGTCATAGTGCTTGGAAAGTATGGTTTTCAGGTCAAAATTAGGCCTAACTGCGTCACCCAGCGGCTACAGGCGAGCGTTATACTGCCTGCCTTAAGTTTGCCAATCCGGCTTATATACCAGCGCTATCGCGAAAAACTATGCACCAGACCACCCGATCGATTTTTGTCTTTACCCTGTTAGCCGCGCTATTTGGCGCACCGGCACATCTGGCTGGCGCTGGCGAACAGTCGACTCAAGCTGAGTTGCCAATCGACGATCTGCGTCTTTTTGCCGAGATTTTCAGCATGATTAAGGCGGATTATGTTGAGCCTATGGATGATGAGACGCTGTTGCGCGATGCCGTGCGTGGCATGCTCGGCGGACTCGATCCGCATTCATCTTATCTTGATGCGGACTCATTTAGAGAAATCAACATCGATACCCGTGGGGAGTTCGGGGGCCTGGGTTTGGAGGTCACGCTGGAGGACGGGGTAATCCGGGTGGTTGCCCCGATGGATGGAACCCCAGCCGAGGAGGCGGGGATTCGTAGCGGCGACCTGATCATTCGTCTCGATGGGATTACCGTTAAAGGCCAAGCCTTGGACCAGGCGGTGGGACGCATGCGCGGTGAGCCGGGCAGTGCAATCACGTTAACCATCCTCCGCGACGGAGTTGAGGCGCCATTCGATGTGATCGTCAAGCGCGCCATTATCCAATTGCAAAGCGTGCGCGGGGAATTGCTGGAAGCGCGCTTTGCCTATACCCGGATCAGTCAGTTCCAATCCGGGACCGGCGCCTCATTGCGCCGACAGCTTGAGCGACTTGAAGAACAAGCCGACGGCCCCTTAAGCGGATTAGTGCTGGATTTGCGCAACAACCCGGGTGGAGTGCTCGACGGTGCGGTCGAGGTTAGTGACTTGTTCCTGAGCAAGGGGGTGATCGTCTCGACCCGGGGCCGCGCAGCGGATTCCGCTTTTACCTTCAACGCGACTGGCCGCGATGTGTTGAGCGGTGCACCACTAGTGGTGCTGGTTAACCGGGGGTCGGCTTCGGCTTCAGAGATCGTGGCGGGCGCTCTACAGGATCACCAACGAGGCCTGATTCTGGGGACCAAGACCTTCGGCAAAGGTTCGGTACAGACTATTTTGCCGATGAAAAACGGCGCAGCGCTGAAACTGACCACGGCTCGTTATTACACCCCTAACAACCACTCTATCCAGGCGACCGGTATCCAACCGGATATCGTTAGCCGGCAACTGGAACTGGCGACTTCACCCGAGCCAGCACGCGACGGTATTCGTGAATCTGATCTTGCCGGTCACCTGGAGAATGAAAACGGCGCAGGCAGTGAGACCGTTGATGAAACTACCGTGGCTGAGCGTTTGCAGGATCGGGACTTCGAGATCGGTGAGGCGCTTAACCTGCTCAAGGGCATGGTTATCGCACGGCGTCAGGTCGATCAGTAGTTTTTCGTTGGCCTCCCGCTGACGCGGTTTACGCCTTCGGCGTGCAGCGCCACGAAGCAACGGCCGCCTCACGCCCGCCCGCAAATAGCCATAATGCGCCGGGCGTCATCTCGGTTGTTGGCTGGTTCTTGTTGGTATCGGTGCGTGAGCGTTTCCCCGACCAACGCATGGTCCGCACCGAATCAATAGAGCAGTCATCTTGTGCGTAGACTGCGCAGGTCTTGAAGCCCACCTGTGCCACCCGGTGAATATCTAATGCCAGCGGCAGGTTGTGACAGCCAGGCTCGTCACGGTTGGGCATTAGCGACAACTCCGACAACTGGTTGTAGCTGTTAATGGTGTAGAAGCGGATGTGAGTTGATGGTGCTTGTACTGGAGTCTGTGCGCAGCCTCCACTGAGACTGCCTAGAAGCACCAGGGCGATCATCCGGATCAGCGAGATCCTCAGTGCCACTCACCGATTTTCCAGAGCCCGATCGGCAAGTCGGACGCGAAGGCACTGCCCGACCCGGTAAACGAGCGGTCGCCGCTTTTATCCCGGATGATCATATTGGGTCCGTGTTCTCGAATGATTTCCAATGATGTGATACGCCCTCGGGTCCGGTATTCGACCATGCGGTAGCCCGCGTGCTCACCGATTTCAATGGTATGAGCTGTGTTTGGTGGGGCATTTGCCTAAGGAGTCTCCTGCGCCCACAGGCGTTGTAGCGAAGCGGGCCCGCCAAACAGGACGACGCTGAGTGTCACCACCTGGGTAAAGGTTTTCAGTGATAGGTTCATATTTGCCGGTGTGCTGTCATGGCAATCATCCCCCATAAGCCCAGAACGCGCAAGGGGTCCAAATGCCACGTGACCCACGTATACTGCGCTGAAACTAACCGGGCCAGCCGAGCATGTGCTGTGCTCCGGCCGCACGCCAAGGGTCTCGCCTATGTTTGAAAAACTGGTACTGGTTGACGGCTCGTCCTACCTGTATCGCGCCTTCCACGCTATGCCCAATCTGGTTAATTCCAAAGGAGAAGCCACGGGCGCAGTCTATGGTGTTGTAAACATGCTGCGGCGCTTGCTTCGCCAATATGAAACAACCCACTTTGTCGTGGTGTTTGATGCCCCGGGCAAGACTTTCCGCGACCGTCTTTACAGTGAGTACAAGGCCAACCGACCACCGATGCCGGAAGAATTGCGTGCCCAGGTAGAGGTAATCCATACCGTTATTAGGGCTCTCGGATTGCCGTTGCTCTCGGTACCGGATGTTGAGGCAGATGATGTGATTGGCACACTCGCTTGCGCCGGGACCACACAAGGTATGGAGACACTGATCATCAGCGGTGATAAGGATCTGGCACAGTTGGTGGGTCCCCGGGTAATGATGTACGACAGCATGAAGGACGCGCTCTACGATAGTGAGGGAGTAAAAGAAAAGTTTGGTGTACCGCCCGAGGGCATAGTGGATTTTTTGGCATTGGTGGGCGATACATCGGACAACATTCCCGGCGTGCCCAAGGTTGGGCCGAAAACCGCAGCGCGTTGGCTGAGCGAGCACGGTTCACTCGATAAGCTGGTAGAGCACTCTGATAGTGTTCCCGGCAAAGTCGGGGAGAATCTGCGCGCCTCTTTAGAGCAGTTAGTTTTATCGCGGCAACTGGCCACCATTAAGTGTGATGTCGCACTGGAACAGGAGGTCACTGAATTGACTATCGTCCCTCCTGACGAGGGCGTGTTGCGTGAACTGTTCGCCCGACTCGAGTTCAAGACCTGGTTGGCAGAACTGGGTGGGACCAACGATCCGGATACATCCGACCTCACGGTACCGACCGACTATGATCTCGTGTTAGATCAACCCAGCCTGACCCAGTGGATTAAGCGGCTGGAGCAGGCACCGTTATTTGCTTTTGATACCGAGACCACTTCGATCGACGCCATGCAGGCACGAATTGTCGGCGTGTCCTTTGCTGTCGAAACCGGCGCTGCGGCATATGTGCCGTTAGCACACGATTACCTGGATGCGCCAGCACAGCTCTCGCCGGAGAGCGTTCTTGAGCAATTGCGCCCACTGCTGGAAGATCCGTCCCGCGACAAGGTGGGACAGAATCTCAAGTATGACTGCACCGTGTTGTACAACCACGGAATCTGCCTCGCTGGCATTCGTTTTGACACCATGCTTGAGTCCTACGTGCTCGACAGCACCGGGTCGCGTCACGATATGGACAGCCTGGCGCTGAAGTATCTGGGGCACAAAACCATCCATTACGAAGAGGTTGCCGGAAAGGGTAAGGGGCAACTGTCTTTCAACGAGGTATCGCTGGAGCAGGCCGGGCCCTATGCCGCCGAAGACGCCGACATCACACTGCGTCTGCATGAGACCTTGTATCCGCGGCTGCAACAGGAATCTTTACAGCGCGAGCTGTTCGAACGGATTGAAATGCCGCTGGTACCGGTACTTTCCCGCATAGAGCGAGCGGGCGTCCTCGTGGACTGTGCCATGTTGGCCCGCCAGAGCACTGAACTGGCGCTACGGATACAGGAGCTCGAGGAGCAGGCTCATGGCGAAGCCGGCGGGGCGTTCAATATAGCCTCTCCCAAGCAGATTCAGGAGATTCTGTTCGACCGCTTGCAGTTGCCGGTGTTGGCCAAAACACCCAAAGGCCAGCCCTCGACTGCTGAAGGTGTACTCGTTGAACTGGCCGAGCAGCACGATCTGCCCCGGCTGATACTCGAGCATCGTGGCTTGAGTAAGTTGCGTTCTACCTACACCGAAAAACTACCGGCGTTGGTGAATCCGGATACTGGCCGGGTGCATACCTCCTACCACCAGGCCGCGGTAGCGACCGGTCGACTGTCATCCAGCGACCCCAACCTGCAGAACATTCCGGTACGCACAGCCGAGGGCCGACGGATTCGCGAGGCTTTCGTTCCGCCCCCCGGTTCAGAGCTGGTGGCAGCGGATTATTCTCAGATCGAACTTCGGATCATGGCCCACTTGTCAGCCGACGCTGGGCTGATGGCTGCCTTCGATAAGGGCGAGGATGTGCACCGGGCAACTGCGGCTGAGGTGTTCGGTGTTGGCCTGGACCAGGTCGACAACGATCAGCGCCGCAGCGCTAAGGCGATCAATTTTGGTTTGATCTATGGCATGTCGGCTTTTGGTCTTGGCCGCCAGCTCGGCATCGACCGGGGCCAGGCACAGGAATATATTGACCGGTATTTCCAGCGTTACCCGGGTGTGCGCGCATTCATGGATGCGACTCGTGAACAAGTTCGTGAGCAGCGTTATGTCGAAACCGTATTTGGTCGGCGGTTATTTCTCGCCGATATCAGTTCAAGCAATCATGTCCGGCGTCAGGCAGCCGAGCGAGCCGCGATCAATGCGCCGATGCAAGGGACCGCAGCTGACTTGATCAAGTTGGCTATGCTGGCGGTTGATGACTGGTTGCGCGAGGATGATTGCGGTGCCCGCATGATCATGCAGGTGCATGATGAACTGGTGTTGGAAGTGCCCAAATCCGAAGTGCAGCGCGTCAGCGATGAGGTGGTCCGTTTGATGAGCTCGGTGGCTGATCTTGCGGTTGTGCTCAAGGTTGATGTCGGTAGCGGCGCCAATTGGGCGCAGGCGCACAGCTAGGCCGGTTTGCGGCTGTTACTTTGTTCCGATAAAAGATTAACGATACGCTCGCGCGCTTCAGTGACGCCCGATTTACGGGTAGCGGAAAAAAGCTGCACGCCGACCAGCGGCATCGTGGCCAGCGATTCGCGGGTCTGGCGTAGCGCCTGGAGGCTTTTGCCGCGTCCCAGTTTATCGCTCTTGGTCAGTAGTACGTGCACCGGCAGTTGGCTCGCTGCGCACCATTTCAGAAGTTGCCAGTCCAGCGTAGTGGGTTCGCGGCGACAATCGACAGGCAATATCAGTGCGCGCAGTGAAACACGCTCTTCGAGGTAGCGCCGTACCGTCTTTTCCCAGTGTTCCTGTAGTTGCACAGGCACTTTGGCATAACCGTAACCGGGCAGGTCGACCAGCCGGCGTGTCTCATCGAGATTGAAGAAAATGATCTGCTGGGTACGCCCCGGTGTTTTGCTGGTACGGGCAAGACCCTTACGTCCGGTAATGGCGTTGACCGCGCTGGACTTGCCCACGTTGGAGCGTCCGGAAAAGGCGACCTCGGCACCCGTGTCTTCCACCCAGTCGCGCGGATGATGGGCGGCGCAGTGGTATTCAGCGCGCCGCAGCAGTTCGGTATCACAGGTTTTTGAAGGCACAGGGTATAATTCCACGCTTTATTTTCCGGGTTGCAGACCTTACCTTGTCAGGGCGATCTCTGCATCCCGACTTCAACTCAGGAAGCCGGGCGGTGCTGGTGCATGCACCCATCCCGATCGGCAGGCCCTTGTACAGAAGGAGCAGTTTAATGAATCGGCTGGTATTCATCATCATCGCAGCTGTAATGGCTGGGTTATCGACTGTTGCAGCGGCTGCAGGCGATGCGGCGGCGGGACAGGCCAAGGCGCAGACCTGTGTTGCCTGCCACGGGGCTGACGGCAACAGTGCTAATGCGGGGTTTCCTTCTCTGGCTGGCCAGGTTCCCGGGTACATCGGCGCACAATTGGCCTTGTTCAAAACGGGTCAGCGGGCTAGCCCCATTATGATGGGCATGACCCAGTCGCTCAGTGCTGCCGATATGGCCGACCTTGATGCCTGGTATGCCTCAAAGACCATTACACCTCGCATAATCGATGATGATCAGCTGGCGTTGGCCTATGAGGGCGAAGCGCTCTACCGTGGTGGTTCTGCCCAGCTTTCGATTCCTGCCTGCATGGCCTGTCATGGGCCGGCAGGACATGGTATTCCGTCGACCAATCCCCGTGTGGCGGGACAATGGCCCGAATATCTTGAACGCCAGTTGCTGGTTTTCAAGTCAGGCGAGCGAGCAAGCAAGATCATGGGGCCTATCGCGCATCGGCTTTCGATCCACCAGATCAATGCCTTGTCGCTGTACATGTCGGCGCTGCAGTAGAGCACTGTGGCCACGGCTACCCGACGATCGGGTGTACCCGCGGCCACCACAGCAGAGCTGTCTAGGCAATTGTGGCTTTTATCGGCCCGGTACGTAGAGTATGGCTACTGAAAAACTCTGGGGCGGTCGTTTCGACAGCGGGACCAACGCGACAGTCGAGGCCTTTAGCGCATCCGAGCACTTCGACCGGCGCTTGGCGCACTATGACATTGCGGGATCAAGGGCCCACGCCCGCATGTTGAACGCCGTCGGTGTGATCAGTGATACTGACTGTGAAGCGATCATGGGTGGGCTTGAGGCCATTACGCTCGAGATTAACGAGGATCGTTTTGAATGGCGCTCGCAGCTCGAGGATGTGCACATGAACATCGAGGCGCGCCTGACTGAACTGATAGGCGAGCCTGGGAAAAAACTACATACAGCTCGCTCGCGCAATGACCAGGTTGCAACCGATCTGCGGCTTTTCGTGCGCGATGCCATTGACCAGCTCTGCACTGATATCACAGCACTGCAAGGCGCTCTACTAACCCAGGCTGAGAGTGAAGCGACCAGCATTATGCCGGGTATGACGCACATGCAGGCAGCCCAGCCGGTGACCTGCGGCCACCACCTGCTGGCCTGGAATGCCATGTTGGAGCGTGACTGGCAGCGCCTGGTCGATTGCCGTCGCCGGGTTAATGTTTCGCCGCTTGGCTCAGCGGCACTTGCAGGGACCAGTTTTCCTATAGATCGGCAGATGAGCGCACAGGCATTGGGATTCGATTCGGTGTCGACCAATTCGCTGGACTCGGTATCGGATCGGGATTTCGTAATCGAGTTTTGTTCCGGGTGTGCCTTATTGGGGGTTCATCTTTCCCGTATAGCCGAGGA
>JAAZYQ010000067.1 GCA_014239575.1 Gammaproteobacteria bacterium | reverse complement strand
CCTCTTTTTCCTTCTTTTTTTCAGCGGCTTTTTTCTTCTCGGTGGCTTTGCGTTTTTTCTCGGCCTCGGCTTTTTTCTTTGCCTCAGCTGCCTTTTTCTTCTTTAAAGCCTCTTCTTTCTTCTTTTTCGTAGCGGCTTTTTTCTTCTGGTCCGCTTTGCGTTTTTTCTCGGCTTCCGCCTTCTGCTTCTTTAAAGCCTCTTTTTCCTTCTTTTTTTCAGCGGCTTTTTTCTTCTCGGTGGCTTTGCGTTTCTTTTCAGCCTTGACCCTTTCGATCGCAGCCAGATCTATTGCTTTTGCCTGTACCGGTTTACCCGGCAAGGGCTCGACCACCTGGGGTTGAAACCACAAACTCACCCCAATCAGTGCACCAAAAACGATATGGATCAGAACCGCATATATAAAACCCCGAATCGGGCTGGCAGCTTTGCGCGGGCTCCGACTCACCAGCGATCAATGTTCCAACGAGTCGGTCACCAAGCCCACGCCAGGCACACCGGCCTGTTGCAGCAAAACCATTGCCTGTACAACCGCATCATAACGGACATTTTTGTCTGCGCGAACCAAGAACTCGGTCTTGGGACTGTTACGCAACACGATGTCCGCCTTGATTCGGATCTCCTGGATATTGGTGATCGGATTGGGATCATCATTAATAAAATACTGCTCCGCCTGGTCTACGTGTACCACGAAAGGCTCCTGGCTGTCTTCGGACACGGCGCGGGCATCAGCCTGGGGTAACTCGACAGTCACCCCCTCCATCATTAAAGGCGCGGTAACCATAAAAATCACCAACAGTACCAGCATGACATCGATATACGGTACAACGTTAATCTCGCTCATCTGGCGTTTCTGACGACGTGGGCGCATCATACTGACCGGCCAGAATCCGCTAGCCGCGCCGCTGGCCACTCACGGCCTGTCGATTAACGATACTGAGAAATTCTTCGACAAAAACATCGTAACGGGCAATCAGCGACTCAGCGCCAGCGGAATAACGGTTATAGGCGATAACGGCCGGAATCGCCGCGAAAAGACCCATGGCGGTCGCTATCAGGGCCTCAGAAATTCCCGGCGCAACAGTGGCAATAGAAACACTTTGCATTGCGCCAAGCGAACGAAAAGAATTCATGATCCCCCATACGGTACCGAAAAGGCCTACATAGGGGCTGATAGAGCCCACCGTCGCCAGAAATGGCAGGTGTGCTTCCAACGATTCGACCTCGCGGCTAAGGGCTACGCGCATTGCCCGCTGCACGCCCTCAACCAGATCGGTACGCTCTATCGCTGTGTTACCTGCCAGCCGGGTGTACTCCCGATAACCTGAAACAAAAACACCGGTCATGCCGATCGGCTCTACACCGCCCTCGGTACAACGCCGGTACAAACTGTTAAGTTCCCCGCCAGACCAGAAGTCAGCTTCAAAATCATCTGCCTCCCGGCGCAGTTTTTTCAGCGAACTGGCTTTAGAAAAAATAACGGTCCACGATACTAGCGATGCCACTACCAGAATCAGCATGACCAGTTGCACCAGCAGGCTTGCCTGGAGTACCAGTTGTAGGATCGACAGCGATTCATTGCTCACTGCGAGTTTGACTGCTTCGTTCATCGGTTATTACTCGTCCTCAAAAAAAGCCGGCAGAGGCCGGGGCCGTGCGGTGCGAATATTAATACAGGCCAAACGCACCACACCGGTACATAGCGCTTCCCCAGACCGGGTGATCGCCTGACACAACTCGACACTCGCGGGACGCTGGTGGGCGACTTGTACAGACACCTCCAGATTGTCGCTCAAACGTGCCGGTCGCAAAAACTCGAGATTAGCCGAGCGCACGACAAACATGACATTTTCATTATCGGCCAGCACAGCAAGGTCTACGCCTCGCGAGCGCAGCCACTCACTGCGTGCCCGCTCCATAAATTTAAGGTAGTTGGCGTAATAAACCATTCCCCCGGCATCAGTATCCTCGTAATAAACCCGTACCGGCCAACGGAACACTGCACCCGACCCCATCATAAAACAGCCATGTGATACCCATCAGTGGGCTCAACACTACAGGAAAAACGCTTACCAACACTGTCAACCACGTGAGAATTTCCTGACCTTTTCATGGTGCGGAACCTTCGGAACCTCCAGGAAAAAGGCCAGCCTGAGGGCCATCACTTGCGGGCAGAGCCAGACCAAAGTGGCGATAGGCAGCCCGGGTAGCAGCCCGCCCTCGGGGGGTACGCATTAGAAATCCCGACTGAATAAGATATGGCTCCACAACATCTTCCAAAGTGCCACGCTCCTCTCCAATCGCAGCGGCCAGACTGTCAACACCCACTGGGCCACCATCGAATTTCTCCATAATGGCAAGCAACAAACGCCGGTCCAACGCATCGAGACCAAAACCATCGACCTCGAGCAAATCAAGCGCGCTGTCAGCGATCTCACTACTGATCGCGCCATCCGCCTTAACCTGGGCGTAATCACGGACTCGGCGCAATAATCGATTCGCGATACGCGGCGTACCACGGCTGCGCCTGGCAATGGCATCAACACCATTGGCATCGCTGGGAACAGCGAGGATGCGTGCCGAGCGCTCGACAATCATTGCCAGCTCCGAGGGCTGATAAAACTCCAAACGCTGGACAATGCCAAAACGGTCACGCAATGGAGAAGTCAGCAGGCCAGCACGCGTCGTGGCGCCCACCAGCGTAAACGGTGGCAGATTCAACTTTATGGAGCGAGCGGCTGGACCATCACCAATGATGATGTCGAGCTGATAGTCCTCAAGTGCCGGGTAAAGAATCTCTTCTACCGCTGGACTCAAACGATGGATCTCGTCTACGAAAAGCACATCGTGTGGCTCAAGATTGGTTAGGATCGCTGCCAGATCCCCTGCCTTCTCCAAAACCGGGCCGGAAGTCTGACGCAGGTTCGCACCCATCTCGTGGGCCAGAATATGCGCCAATGTGGTCTTGCCCAAACCCGGTGGACCAAATACCAGAACGTGATCAAGCGCCTCCGCTCGACCTTTGGCGGCGGCGATAAAAATCTCCAACTGCTCACGCACTTTTGGCTGGCCAATAAAGTCATCCAGACGTAACGGTCGCAGGCTGCGATCCAACACCTGTTCCTGAGAAGAATCGTCCTGATGGGTTGGGTTGATCACCGGATCGTGGCTGCTCATTTCGTGTCTCCCGAAAGCGCCTTGAGTGCCTCGCGAATGAGGGATTCAACAGCCGAGTCACCGCCTGTATCAACTGAACGTACGACACGACTCGCCTCAGCGGCGCGGTATCCTAAGGCCACCAATGCGCTGATGGCGTCCTGCTGGGGGGTTAACCCAGCACCCGACAGGTCGGTACCAGAATCACCGATGCCATCGAGCCGATCACGTAATTCGATGACCAGGCGTTCAGCGGTCTTGCGGCCAATGCCAGGCACCCGGATCAATTGCGCAACATCACCAGCACTGATACAGGCAACCAGATCATCCGCTGTCAGTCCAGAAAGGATTGCCAATGCGACCCGCGGCCCAACGCCGCTGGTCTTCAGCAATATACGAAACAGGTCGCGCTGGCGCCGGTCAGTAAAGCCAAACAACAGGTGAGCATCATCACGTATCGCCAGGTGTGTATAAAGTGAAACGCTGGCGCCGACCTCTGGCAGATTGTAAAAGGCGGTCATCGGCGCTTCCAGTTCATAGGCGATGCCCCTGACATCAACCATTAATTGTGGCGGCTGCTTATGGACCAACGTACCGCTAACCTGGCCGATCACCGTCTCACCCCACCAGAGTCATGATTCGCCAGCTCGGACATGGCTGATTCCTGGCGTTTGCGAACTTGCGCCAGGTGCACATGACAGATGGCGCAAGCCAATGCATCGGCAGCATCCTGTGGCGGCTTGCGATCCAGGCCCAACAAAACTCTCACCATGTGCTGTACCTGCTGTTTGCTGGCGCGGCCAGTGCCCGTAATTGAGCGCTTAATCTCCAAAGCGCTGTATTCGCTAATCTCCAACTCATTATGCGCCAAGGCCAAAAGAGCGCTACCACGAGCCTGCCCCAATACCAGTGCAGAGCGCGGATTGTTTGACATGAATACTTTCTCAATCGCGCCTGCCGTGGGTCGGTGCTGATTAATGGCGTCATGTATACGGCCGTGAATCGTTACCAGGCGGGATCCCAAAGGGCCATCGCCGGCACGCACGCACTCGCTGTAAATATGGTGCAAGGACTGACCGCGTGCCTCAACCACCCCGATACCTGTGACCCGGGAGCCTGGATCAATACCAATTACCCTGATGTTTTCCACGGGCATACCGCGCCAGGTTATCAGCCCGACGCCGCCATCTCCTCGGGAAAACTGGCATTGGTAAACACGTCCTGCACGTCATCCATTTCCTCTAGGGCATCTACCAGGCTTACGACCTTCTGGGCATCATCACCCTCAAGTTCGGTTTCTGTCGCTGGACGCTGCACTATCTGAGCTATCTCCGGCTCCAGGCGTTCTTGTGCCAGCGCGGCACGAACAGTGTCAAATAGTTCCGGAGTGGTGATCACCTCGATCGATCCGTCCGGCGCGGTTTCCACTTCCTCAGCTCCGGCAGCAACGACCACCTCCATGACAGCCTCTTCATCCACTGTGGTTGTAAAAACAAACAGTCCGATCTTACTGAAAAGATAGGCGACCGAGCCTTCGGTGCCCAGATTACCGCCATGCTTGCTGAAAAGATGGCGAACCTCTCCTACCGTCCGGTTACGATTATCGGTAGTGCAGTCAACCAGAACGGCCACGCCCCCGTGAGCATAACCCTCATAACGGACCTCTTCGTAAGACACTCCCTCAAGCTCTCCAGTACCCCGCTTGATCGCGCGATCAACAGTATCTCGAGTCATGTTTCCAGCGAGCGCTTTCTCTACCGCGGCCCGCAACCGGGGATTGGATGCGCTATCGCCCCCACCCGCGCGGGCAGCCACAGTGATCTCCCGGATCAGCTTGGTAAACAACTTGCCACGCTTGGCGTCCTGGGCCGCCTTGCGAAACTTGATATTGGCCCATTTACTATGTCCGGCCATCTGGGTCGCCTCTTCTTGGGTCTGATTGTCTGATCAGTACTAAGTTAACAGTGTGATTACACCTGTTCTGCCATCACCCGCGCCAGCGCGGCGCGATTTGTCCATGACCACAGGGTATGTTCTGCCACTGCCAGATCTTCCCAACAGCTTTGGTCATGCTCAGACGAGTCTAACTTGACCGGGCACCGTGCCGGGAGTTCCAGTGAGAAAAAATGCTCAATATTCTCCACCACGCCCGGGCCATACCGGTGGCGGTACTCAGGCAGGATATGAAAGGGCTGACTGAAGCCCCAGTCACGCCAGCCCGAAGCCCTCTCGAGGCCGGTCTCTTCAAACACTTCACGCTTCGCTGCCTGGGTCGGGGTTTCACCACCCCAGTTCAGGCCACCGGTCACGGATTGCCAAAAACCGCTTCGTACCCGCTGCAAAAGTAATGTCTCGCCGGCCACAGTATAGACAACTACCAGGACCGATTCCGGCCGCTTAAAGCGTACCGGCGGCAACAAAGCCTCGGCACTCACTCCATCGCCGTCCCGTCCGGGCGCTGCGAGGCAGCACGGCGAAGGCCCAACTCCCGCAACTGATCATTGTCGACATCGCCCGGAGCTTCAGTCAACAAACAGGATGCCTTTTGCGTTTTGGGGAATGCAATTACATCGCGTATCGAGCCTTCACCGGCCACCATCGAAACAATCCGGTCGATCCCGAAAGCGATTCCGCCGTGCGGCGGTGCCCCGTATCGCAGTGCATCAAGCAAAAAACCAAAACGGGTTTGCGCCTGCGCCTCATCAAGACCTAAAGCGGCAAAAACTTGCTGCTGGACTGCCCTTTGATGGATACGGATTGAGCCACCGCCAATCTCGGTGCCATTGAGCACCATGTCATAGGCGCGCGATCGCACGGCTCCTGGATCGGTCTGTAGATGATCCACATCTTCGGTGTGCGGCGCCGTAAACGGATGATGAAGCGCCACCCAGCGCCCGGCCGCGGCATCTTCTTCAAGCAGTGGAAAATCAACCACCCAGAGTGGTCGCCAGCCTGGCGCAACAAGGTCGAGATCATGACCCAGACGTATCCGAAGCGCGCTCAGCGCATCGTTGACGACCCGCTCGCGGTCTGCGCCAAAAAACAGCAGGTCGCCATCTTCGGCGCCAACGCGGTCGAGTAATTCGCTAACTATGGTTTCGGGCAGGAATTTCAGTATCGGTGATTGCAACCCGCCGACGCCATCGCTGAGTTTGTTAACCTTGATATAGGCCAGTCCACCGGCGCCGAACTGTTTAACCAGTTCGGTATAACTATCGATCTGCTGGCGACTGAGGGAGGCACCGCCTGGAACCCGCAACACGGCTACCCGACTCCCAGGCGTACTGGCTGGGCCCGCAAATACCTTAAATTCAACCTCGGCCATCAGATCTGCCACGTCGAGAAGTTCCAGCGGGATACGAAGATCTGGCCGATCAGTACCAAAACGACGGACGGACTCGGCATAAGTGAGCTTTGGAAGCGGATCTGGGAGATCGATGTTTAAAACGCTTGAGAAGACTTTGCGCATCATGCCTTCCATAGCGCTCATGACGTCTGCTTCATCAATGAAGGACATCTCGATATCAAGTTGGGTGAATTCGGGTTGACGATCAGCTCTTAAGTCTTCATCACGGAAACATCGAGCAACCTGGTAATAACGCTCGAATCCCGACACCATCAACAATTGCTTGAACAATTGCGGCGACTGGGGCAGTGCAAAAAACTGACCAGGCTGCACCCGACTCGGCACCAGGTAGTCACGCGCACCCTCAGGGGTAGACCGGGTCAGCACCGGGGTTTCTATCTCGACAAAATCCCGATCATCAAGATAATCACGTAATGCCCGTATCAAACGATGACGCAACCGCAGGTTGCGCTGCATACGTTCGCTGCGAAGATCCAGGTAGCGGTAACGCAAGCGCACCGCTTCGCTGGTCTCGACGTCCTCGATCTGGAAAGGCAGGGGGTCGGCGCTATTCAGGATAGTGAGTTCCAGTCCTAATATTTCGACAGCACCCGTCGGTAGATCTGGGTTGTGGGTGCCTTCCGGGCGTAAGCGGGCTTTGCCAGTAACGCGTAGCACATACTCGTTGCGCACCGTTTCGGCCAGAGCAAACTGCTCCGACCGATCGGGATCAAACACAACTTGTACCAGGCCACGCCGGTCACGCAGATCGATAAATATTACACCGCCATGGTCGCGTCGGCGCTGAACCCAGCCACACAGCACGACTTCCCGATCAACAAAAGATTCGTCAAGCTCGCCACACAGGCAATCACGTTGTTCTGATTTCACATTGTTTCCTGGTGTCACCGATGTCACCCGCAAAAACCGTCAGGCCGGCTTAGAGGTGGAGGAGGACGTATTCTTTTTTCCGCTGTCAGATTTTCCCGACGACGAAGTCGTTTCAGACGATTTCGAAGTCCCGGAACTCTTGGACGCTGATTCTTTTCCGCTCGCGCCAGATTTCCCTTCTTTAGAGGAGCTAGTCTTATTGTCGTCAGTTTTCTCTTTTTGCTTGCCCGAATTTTTAAAATCGGTTTCGTACCAGCCCGTGCCCTTCAAACGAAAGGCGGCGGCCGATACCTGCTTGCGCAAAGAGGCTTCACCACACTCCGGGCAAAATTTCAGCGGCTCATCTGACAGCTTCTGCAAAGCTTCCAAATGGTGATCGCATTGTTGACAGATATACTCGTAGATTGGCATGGGCAAATTCCAGAAAACAGGGCTAGGCTGGCTGACTCATAACGAGCAGCAGAACCGCTAATTATACCTTCTGATGGGACGGTACTTAAGTATCTATTTCGGATGCTTTGCTAAATAGCCGGACTCGGGCCCCAGCCAGCATCCCAGCCAGCTGACGTCGGATCATCCACAGGCAGGCAAGGGACGGCAAGACCATAACCGCCGTAATCACGAAGAAAATGCCCCAGTCGCCGTCCAGCCAGTCCACCAGCGAGCCTGAAGATGACGCAAACAGCGTTCGCCCAGCGGTACCGATTGAGGCCAGCAGGGAGTACTGGGTCGCGGTGTAGGTTCGGTCGACCAGCATCGAGATAAATGCCACAAATGTCACCGTGGCAAAAGCGCCGGTCAGATCATCCATCACTACGGCCAGGGCAAAAAGCCCTTTCGACTTTAGTTATAGCCCTCGTAATGAAGCTACGGCCTACAGGCCTCAGTTCAGTTGTGCCGAGATAGTCGACCGGCCCAGATCACAAGAAACAGAACGGGAATACCAAGAATCGCAGTGCCCACAAAGAACACAACGTAACCAGCACTGTCGACTACAGTGCCGGAATAACCTGCCAATATTTTCGGAACTAGCGTCATCACCGAACTAAAAATTGCGTACTGCATCGCGGTGAATGAAATACTCGTCAAGCTGGACAGATACGCGACGAACGCTGCGGTCGCAAGGCCGGCACTAGCGTTATCTGCCACGATAACCCAGAGCAAGAGCATTGCCTCAGGTGTCTGTGTCGCAAGATAGGCGAAGAGAAGATTAGTCGCTGCGGCAAGTAGTGCACCTAGGAACATGGTCCGATTCACTCCATAGCGTACTGATAGGATGCCCCCGAGAAGGCTGCCTCCGATCGTCGCCCAAAGTCCCCAGAATTTTGAGTACATCGCGATCTGGATTTTGGTAAATCCCATGTCGAGGTAGAAAACGTTCGCGATCACTCCCATCACGATATCTGCGATCCGATACGTACCTATAAGCGCAATCACGATGATTGCTGAATGCCCGTAACGACGAAAAAAGTCCGCGACCGGCTCAACGTAAGTCTCACGCACGTGGGCCCTGGATACCAGGCCTGCTCCGACCAGAGCCCGGGCGGTCACCGCTGAAAAAAAGATCGCTAGAGCTAAGCGTAAGGCTTCAACCAGAAACCTCGCTAACTGGGCCATCATTCCGAAATCATTGATCAGTGATAACTTTACCCACTGGCCAGCGCCCGACGACATCACAAACGCCGCCCCGAATGCCATAACGGAAAACAGAAAAAGCAGGAGGAAACGCAGATAATCAGAGGTGTTGCGGAAAGCGGTGTCAGCGGGCTTCCGATGTGGCTCACGGATAATCAAAGTTGTGGCGATTCCAACCAGCATCATAAGTGCCATCACTCGGTAGACGTTCGCCCAAACGACATAGTCGTAATGATCTCCCCCCCAGTAGTCAGCCAACCACAGCCCTCCGGCTCCCGCTACAAGCATGCCGACCCGGTAACCGGCGATGTACATTGCGGAAAGCATCGACTGCATCTCTTCCTTTGCGGACTCGATTCGATATGCATCAATGACAATGTCTTGGGTGGCCGAGGAGAAACCTATCAGTACAGCTCCCACCGCGGTCATCACTACAGTAGTCTTTGGGTCAAACGAGGATGTCCACAAAATAGCAATGACAATGGCGAGCTGTGACACCAGCAGCCAACTGCGACGTCGGCCCAGCCGGTAAATGAAGTTTGGCAACGGCAAACGGTCGATAAGTGGCGCCCAAACAAACTTGAACGAATAGCCGAGTGCTGCCCAACTAAAAAACGTAACTGTCGCCCGCTCTACACCGGCTTCGCGCAGCCACACCGAGAGGGTGCTGAAAATCAGTAGTATCGGAATTCCGGCTGAGAACCCCAGGAACAACATCGTCACCGCGCGCGGGTGGACCAATGCTGCCAGAGCAGTCAGCCAACTTCCGGTAACTCTCAATTGATCCCTTTCAGCCATCGTTTACTTATCTTGTAATCTACGATCAGCGGTGCATGGTCGGAAAAGCGCTCCGTCTTGTATATATTGACGGCATAGGCCCGCGCGGCAATCAGGGGTGTGGCAATCTGGTAGTCGATGCGCCAGCCCACGTTCTTGGCCCAGGCTTGGCCTCGGTTCGACCACCAGGTGTACTGATCTTCGCCGGGCTCCACCTGACGGAAAACATCGACCATACCCCCATCGGTAAACCACCAGTCCATCCACGCGCGTTCATCTGGCAAAAACCCGGAGTTCTTACGATTACCGCGCCAATTCTTAAGATCGATCTCCTTGTGTGCGATGTTGATGTCGCCACAGATAATATATTCGCGCCCGCTGGCGGCGAATTTCTTTAGCATCGGCTTCATGCGCTCCATCAGCTCATATTTGAACTGCTGACGCTGATCACCACTGGAGCCTGAAGGCAGGTATAGCGATACCACGCTGAGCCGCCCGTAATCCGCCTGAACCCAGCGGCCTTCACTATCTAAATCTTCCCAGCCCAAACCCTCACGGATCTGATCTGGCTTGCGCCGACAATACAGGGCCACTCCACTGTAACCTGGGCGCTGTGCATCCACGTAAGCCGTGGTGTAGCCGGTTGGGTAAAACGGCTCGGCTGCACGCTTGTCGCTCTGCGCCCGGGTTTCTTGCAAACAGACAAAGTCTGCCTTTTGCTCTGCCAGCCACTCGAAAAATCCTTTGCGCTCGGCTGCCCGTATACCATTGACATTAACGGTTATTATTCGCACCTGTGAAACCCTCCGAATTCGACTTTCCGATCAATGGCGTCAACCTCTAAACCCGAGCATGCGTTTTTGCAATTTGCACTCGATGCGGGGGTATTGCGATTCGGGGAGTTTACCCTAAAATCTGGTCGGATCAGTCCGTACTTCTTCAACGCCGGTCTATTTAATAGTGGTACGACACTATCGACACTGGCGAGCTTCTACGCCGCAGCCCTGCACAAGGCCGAACCCACATCTTTTATGTTATTTGGCCCAGCCTACAAGGGGATACCACTCGCTGCAGCCACTGCGGTCGCACTAGCGAACGAATACAAACGTGACATCCCTTTCGCATTTAACCGCAAGGAAGTAAAGGATCATGGGGAAGGCGGGCAACTCGTGGGTGCGACTATCAGCGATAACGTGGTCATCATTGATGATGTAATTACTGCCGGCACATCCGTTCGCGAGTCGGTCGACATCATACGCGCTGCAGGCGCCACGCCCACTGCGGTGATTATCGCTTT
>JAAZYQ010000066.1 GCA_014239575.1 Gammaproteobacteria bacterium | reverse complement strand
AAAGATCGAGTCAAAGCAATCAAATGCACCACTACGGTATACCATGTGAGTACTTACCAGGGAATGATGAAGGTAAGCGTAATGCTTCGCTTTTGAGGATCGCTTGATATGAAAAGTGTTCATATCCGGCATGGTCATGACCACTAGTTTTGCAGTTAGGTTGTTAAGCACAAATGTCCGTGCACTCCCTTTACCGATGTAATAGCTACACACGCGTAGTGGTGGTTGAATCAATAACTGGTCGTCGTCATCTGAAGTCAGGTAATAAATAGTACCGTCATAACACTTGTGTAAGGCATCGATAACTGGCCGTAAATAAGGCGCATAAGCGGCACCTTCGGAATAAAATACGATCCGCCTTTCAGCGTCTGCTTCTGTTTGAAATAATAGGGCATCGCGGATGCCTCGAAAAAACTTTTTCACTTTCTAATGCTTCCTGAAGATAGACAACCACCATAGGACACGGCTAAGAAATGCGCCTGACACTTGTTGATACGCTATCGACGATCCTGTTTTTCACCATTCTGGCTGCAATGACGGAACTTTATGTGGCCGGAATGGAGTCCGCCGACGTCCTGAAAACACGGTTGATTATGGTTCCACTGATGATCCTAACAGGAAGGCCCTACGGTGTATGGCGAGATTGGTTTTTTGCGGGAACCAAGCCGACTGTCTCATGGAGTAAATCCCTGATCGACGGGCTAGCGTTCTTGACCTTTCAGCTTCCAATCTACGGGCTAACGCTGTGGATCGCAGGGGCTGATGTTGATGAGATCGGCACACTTCTTGGGTCAACCATTGTCTTGATGCTGATTGTAAGCCGTCCCTTTGGTATGTTTCTTCAAGCCATGCGAAAACTTGCTGGCGTCGGCAGATGATAGAAGAAAGAGTTTTTTCAGTATATAGAGCGTCTAAAAGACTAGTATATAAGCATGATTAAAATAGTGACCTATAACATCCAGTTCGGCCAAGGCCGCGACGGCAAGGTTGATATCAGCCGCATCGTTGATGCGGTACGCGGTGCAGATGTCATTGCCCTGCAGGAAGTCGATCGTTTCTGGGATCGCTCAGGCCTGAGCGATCAGGTTGCATTACTGGCCGAGTCTTTCCCATGTTATGACTATGCGTTTGGTCCTGGAGTGGATCAGGCGAGTGGTCGTACAGGGCTTGATGGCCGACCAATACGTCGGCAGTTCGGCAACCTGTTGCTGAGCCGCGAACCGATCCAGTATTGCCGCCACCATTTACTGCCCAAGAGCGCCAGTGTCGGACCGCTCAGTATCCAGCGCTCGGCGCTTGAGTGCGCAGTCGATTTTGCCGGCATGACAATCCGATTTTTCAGTACACACTTAACCCACCTATGTTCTGTCACTCGGGTGCCCCAGGTGCGTGAATTGTTGCGTATTCATCGTGACGCCCCGCATGAGGGTTTACCGGTTTGCGGCGCGATTGAAGTAAACCCTTTGCGCGATGGCGGCAATTACTGGGCTGACGGGCTGATGGATGGCGAGGTATCGCCTCACGCGATTTTGCTCGGTGATTTCAATTGCACGCCTGATGCGCCTGAGTATGAGTTGCTGGCGGGGCCGATGTCACCCTATGGTGGGCGGGTGACCCATCCCCTGGGCTTTGTAGATGCCTGGATTGTGGCCGGGGGTGACCCGACAGCGGGATATACTTCTGATGTGGAAGGCGAGCCCGCGCGACTGGATTACGGCTTTGTCGGCGCCGGTCTACGTGCCCGGATCGAAAAGTGCTGGGTGGATACCGATGCGCCTGGTTCCGATCATCAACCGCTCTGGCTCGAACTCTCTGATTGAGTCTCTAAGGGTAACGTTTGCACCCGTCGGTGGCGTGCAAAAATCGAGTTTTCGTAAATCATCAGCAGAGCCGGCACCAGACACAGCACCAGCAGGGTGGCAAAAGCCAGGCCAAAGGCGATAGAAGTCGCCATGGGTATCAGGAACTGTGCCTGTAGGGATGTTTCAAACAGCAGCGGTGTCAGGCCGGCAATGGTGGTGAGTGAGGTCAGCAGCACGGCGCGAAAGCGTTGGCTGGCGGCTTCGACGATCGCGGCCTGGGCTTCTACCCCCTGCTGGCGCAACTGTTTGTAAAACATCACCAGAATGATGGAATCGTTGACCACGATACCGGCCAGCCCAAAAAAACCGAACATCGACAGCAGCGTCAGATCGATTCCCATCAGCACATGGCCCCAGATGGCACCAACCAGGCCGAAGGGAATAATCATCATCACCAGCAGTGGCCAGCCGTAAGAACCAAACACCCAGGCCAACACCAGATAGATCATCACCAGTGCGAGCATCGCACCGCGCTTCATATCGGCCAGGGTTTCACGCTGGTCAGCCTGGCGACCTTCGAACGAGAAGCGTACCCCGTGGAGGCGTTCTAGCTCCGGCAAGGTGTTCGCCTTTAAGTTAGTGATGATCCGGTTGTCGTTGTTGACGGTATCATCCACATCACCGGTGACGGTAAGGGCTAATTTGCCCTCGACGTGGCGGATCGAGTCAAAGCCGCGCCGGGTAGTCACTTTGACTACGTTGGCAAAAGGCACTGCACCACCACCGGGCAACATGACTTCAAATTCCTCCAGGCTGTTGATGCGGTCGCGCTCGCTGTCGGGCAGCACGACCCGTACCTCAACCTCGTCGCCGTCATCAGGCATTACCTGTACCAGGCGACCCTCGTACCCCGCCCGCAGCTGGTGGCCGAGGTTCTCGACCGACAACCCCAATGCTTCGCCGGTTGGGGTCAGTTGCAAAATCAGCTGCTCACGGCCGTACGGCATATTGTCTTCAACACCGGACACGCCGCTGATCTCGGTGAGTATGTTCTTAAGGTCGATCGCCGCCGCTTTGACGGTGGCCAGAGTATTTCCGGCGATGCGAATTTCAAGATCCTGGCCGGGCGGGCCGGCGGTAGGCTCCTTGATCGACAGGTTCTCAAGGCCTGATACCGAAGGGATGCGCGAAAGCCACTCCTTGATAAATTCCCGGTTGCGTACAGTGCGCTCATCCGGTTTGGTCAGCTCCACCAGCACCGAGCCTATGTTATCGCTGCTGCGCCTTTCATAGTCGCCACTCTCGCCCAGGCCTTTGCGCGAGATTGCCGTTTTGAGCAGTCCGCCGCCGAAGTGGTCGTCGGTATCCCACACAGCCTGTTCGATCTGGGCCAGGTAGTCGGCGACAGCGCTTTGTGGGGTACCTGAAACAAAATCCACGTTGGCAAACAACACCGGACCTTCCGCCATGGGGAAGAAATTGAAGGCGATTCGTCCACCGGCCACCCAACCGAAACTGCCCATCAATATCGCAATTGACAAAGCTACGGTCACCCAACGGTGACGAACGCTGGCCTGGACCAAGGGGCGAAAACGGCGTTCGCGAAAACGCGCAAAACCCTCGTCCAGCGTCTTGCGTAGCCCGGTGGGCTGGTAACGACCCATGCGTGTAAAGGTGGCGCGCAGGTGGCCGGGCAGTACCAAAAAGGATTCGATCAGTGACGCGATGATCACGCAGACCACCACGATCGGAATGGTCCGCAGTATTGAGCCGATGATTCCGCCGATCAGCAGCAGCGGCATGAAGGCTGCGATAGTGGTCAGCGAGGAGGATATTACCGGCGCCAGCATCCGCCGCGCACCCTGTTCGACAGAACTCAGTGGACTATCGCCGTGCTCAAAATGGGTCACGGCATCTTCGCCGACCACAATGGCATCATCGACGATGATCCCCAGCGTCATGATCAAGCCGAACAGACTGATCATGTTGATCGAGCCGCCATACAGGTACAGCACCCCCAGCGCTGCCAGGAACGAGGTGGGGATGCCCACCGTGACCCAGCCCGCCGCGGGCGCGTTGAGAAAAAAGTACAGGATCAGAATCACCAGGATAAGCCCACCAACGCCGTTTTTCAGTAGTAACTGGATACGGTCCTGAATGTATTCCCAGCGCTCGTCATACAGGTGCAGGCCAATACCGGGGGGTAAAGTGGGCCGAATTTCTTTCACCCAGTCACGCAGGATTTGTGCTGATTCCAGGCTATCGGCTTCGCGGGCGCGCGACAGGCGTAATTCCACTGCGGGGTTGCCGCGAAAACTCACCTCGGTTTGCGAACTTTTGGGTCGGCGGTTGATGGTGGCAATATCGCCCAGGGTCAGTAGCCGGCCATCCTGTGCCACTACTACCGGCAGGTCGGCGAAGGCTAGCTCCCGTCGTCGTTGGTCTTTGAAACGCAACTGGCGGGCAGACTCGCCCCGACCGATGATACCAACCGGCAGGTCGCGTGAAGTGGCGCCGATACGTCGGCTGATGTCTTCCAGTGACAGGCCAAGTTCACGCAGCGTGCCGGGAGACACCTGGATGGCGATTTCCTCCTCAGGCAGCCCAAAAATACGAATGTTGGAGATGCCACGCTCCAGTAGCTCTCGTTCAAAGCGGTGCACCAGGCTGCGCAGGCCGCGTGGATCGTTTGGGCCGGTCACCAGCAGGCTGGCCACCATCTCGTAGTTGATGACCCTTGTAATCTCCGGAGTATCGGCCCCCTCAGGTAGGTTGTGCACCAGGTCAACCCGCTCTTTGACCTGGTCCAGCGCGGGTCCCATGTCGGTGTTCTCGCGAAATTCCAGCATCACCACCGAGCGGCCGTCGACCGATACCGAACTCAGTTCCTTGACCCGGTTCACGCCTTTGAGTTCGCGTTCCAGCGGTTCGGTAACCAGAGTTTCGATATCTTCAGCGCTGGCCCCGGGCCAGGACACCTTAACTGAGACAAAATCGATATCAAAACTGGGGAAGAACTGGGTATTGAGCTTTGATATGCCCCACAGGCCGGAGATCATCATCATCACCATCAGCAGGTTTGCTGCTACTGGGTGACGGGCAAGGGTGCTGAGCAAAGTCTGATTCACGCCGGCGTTTCAGTCGCGAGTGGAGATGATCTCCACCTTGAGTCCTTCCACGGCGTTCGGCAACTGGCTGGTGAGGACTATATCGCCATCCTGCAGGGCAGTACTGCGAAACAGGCTCCAGCTACCCCATTCGCCATTGCGGTATTCACCGACGTGCTCAACGCTCACCCGGATGAGGCGATCGTTGTTTATGTGGTACACCGTATCGGCGCCATATACCGCTGTTGCCGGCAGGGCGAAGACGCCCGGCTGTGGTGGTAACGAAACCAGCACCGGTATCGTGCGGCCAAGTTCCAATGGCGGGCGCTCACCTTGAAAATCGAAAAAAGCATCGACTCCACCTTCACCGGCCTCAATTTTTCCGGAAAGACGCGTCAGCATTAGCTTGATCGGGGTACCATCGAGTGTTGCAGTAGCCGTGATCGGCGTACCCTCACGCAGGCTCTGGCGGATCACGGGCAGATGACGGTTGGGAACCTGTGCCCGGATTTCAGTATAGGCGGTATCAAACAGGTCCACTAACCGATCTCCGGGGTGTACCCGATCTCCGGGTGATACATGCACCGCCGTGATCCGGCCATCAAAGGGGGCAACAATGTATGTGCGCTCGAGGTTCCGTAGCACCTGATCACGTAACGCTGCGGCTCGGAGGCGGCGGGCTTGCAATTGCGTGAGCCGCGATGGGTGGTCGGTAATAGCGCGATGCCGACTGGTGAGGCTGAGTTGCTGGCGCGTAACGGCTTGGTGGGCATCATCCACGTTGGCCTGGGAGCCAACCTGAGTCTGCGCCAGCCGTTCTGCCCGCTCCAGGGCACTTTGCGCCAATGCCAGCAGTTTTGTTTCCTGCACTAGAGCCGCGCGATCAGTTTGATACCGGGTGTTCTCGCTTTGAATCTGCGCTTCGATCTCGGTGAGCTCGGCTTCTCTTTGTGCCAACGTCAACTTCACATCCAAATCATCCAGACGCAACAACTTCTCGCCTTTACTGACGTTCTGTCCGATCAGAGCCCACACTTCCTGTACATCGGTTGACAAGGCGCAGCGCACCCGGGACTCATGTGGCGATTCGATACGCCCGTAAAGACGTACCGTAGGGGCCAGGGGTTGGCGCTGTATGGTGACAGCGTCTACTGGCCAGCTGCGCTCGGTCGGATTTAGCGGCTGGTCAACCGGACGGGACGATGTCAGCGCCAGGAAAACCGCAACGCCGCCGCCAAGCAGCATTATGGGTAGGATGAAACGGAGAATTCGGGGCATAGAAAAAGGACCGGAGCATCAAGACTCCACATATTAACCGCTGTGGTGAGCGATCTTCACCGGGAGCACGCAACCCACTTCTGAACTGGTTCGGGTTCTCAATAAATGGCGCGTATTACCTTAAGGGGCAGCGTTTACCTAAAGTTTTTATCAAAGTGCAAATTACGAAATGTTGACCATTTGGAAATGGGGGTCGGTGCTGGGTAATACAAGGTCGGTCATGTGAGTCTATGACTAGGCCAAGGCGGCCCAGGTGAAGCTCAGTTGGCCGCTGTGTAGACGCGTCTCGTCGTGTCGGCGCATGAAGCGGTGCAACTCACCTTGATCTACAAGTGTTCGCACTTTTTGCAGCGCGCTTTCCCGTTCAGCCGGTGTTGCCAGAGCCCAGATCGAATCGCCATCACGCCATTGGGGATCGAGGACCCGGTCTGCATCAAAATACGCGTCCCCCTGCATAATGATGTCCGCCGCGGTTTCGTGACCTATCTCGCCAAAGCCACTGTGTTGCAGTAAAGACCCAAGTACATCCAGGTCAGCGGTTCGCTGTTGGACACGGCCAACCGCCTCCGGAATAAGGTGGTAAAACCAGAACCCCTGTTCAAGTTGGGAATGACTGCAGCTGTTGATGACGGCCATACCACCGGGTTTCAGTACCCGCGCGAATTCGGTAAAAACCCGCTGGTGGACCGGCCAGCCAGCAGTCGCGTCATCTGCCAGGTGATGGAGCACCTGGTTGACCATGACCGCGTCCGCACTTCCATCATCGATCGGCAGCTCATCGATAGAGCCCTGGTGTAGTTCGATATTGCCCGCTGCAATCTGTGCTTGTAATTTATTACCCGCGACAGTCAGCATCCCAGGGTTTAGATCGACTGCCTGGATGTGCTGTACAGAATCGATTAGTGCTGCGCTGTACTGACCTGTCCCGCAGCCCGCATCAACCAGGACCTGTTCGCTCAACGGCAGCGGGTTGTGTGACAGCAGGCGACGGATGAACTCGATGCCCTGCGCTTGGCGTGTCCGGTCGTAAGCCGCGCTGGTGCGTGAATAGTTTTCGTAGTGGCTCATACGCTAAGGGGTTCCGCTCTAACGGCGATTAGAAAGCCAAGCAAGGCGTTGTTGCAGACTGAGACACATATCATGCCATCATTGATGGCTGGCAAGTAGGCCATACCGGCTCTTATTGGTAACTATGGGCGGCTGTTTATGCCACTATAGTCTCTTGAAGTAATCGCATATTATCTGCTTTACCGTAACATTTCGGGCACTTCAGTGCGCGCCTACACCCATCAGAACCATGATCTGCAAAACGATAAAGTACCCCACGCATATCGATCGGAGGGTTTCCTTTGTGCGGACGCTTTGATCGACATCGACCGGTGGCGGATTTTCTCCAGGCCGTCGACGGTCTGATCGTGGACGGGTTGGAGCCGGCGCCGCCGAGTTACAACATCGCGCCCTCGCAGCCGGCCTTGGTGGCGTGTTGTTCTGAGTCCGGGCCTGTGGTTCGCGCCTTGCATTGGGGCCTGGTGCCGGCCTGGGCCAAGAATCCCAAAATGGCCCGACCCATCAATGCCCGTGCTGAGACGGTCGCGCAAAAGCCGATGTTTCGAGATGCTTTCAAAGTCAGTCGTTGCCTGGTCCTTTGCGATGGTTACTACGAGTGGCAGTTACGCCCAGACGGCTCAAAACAGCCTTATCGCCTGGCACTTGAGGGCGACACGCCGTTTGTTATGGCAGGGCTGTGGGCGCGCAACACGCGTTTGACGGCTGAACCGCTGGAAACCTTTTGTATCGTCACAACCCAGGCCAGTAGTCGCTGCAAGGATATTCATCCGCGTATGCCGGTGATTCTGGATCGTGAGCACCATCAGCCGTGGCTCGATGGAGCATCACCGTCTTTAGAATCGATCGCAGCGATGCTGAGGCCTTATGAAAAAGAACTATCCGTGACCCCGGTGAGCCGTATCGTAAACAGTCCGGCCAATAATGGACCGGAGTGCATCGCGCCGCTGCAGGCCCAGAGCTGAAATGATATGAACAATCCCAGTAAAGTCATCGAGCATGTGGCGATTATCGGTGGCAGTGGCTTTGTCGGCCGGCACTTAGCGCATCGCCTGCACACTGATGGTCACCGCATTACGGTGCTGACCCGGCAGCCGCCGGCCATCCTATCGATCGAGCAGACGTTGATACGTGTCGTGCAGGTTGATCCGCAATCGACAGTGGCTTTAACCGAGGCACTTTCGGGTATCACCACGCTGATTAATCTGGCCGGTATTTTGCATCAGTGTGGCCAACAGTCTTTTGATGTGGTGCACGCCGAACTGCCTGCCCGACTGGTTCAAGCCTGTACAAAAGCGGGCGTAACCCGCTACCTGCATATGAGCGCACTGCGTGCAGATATGAACCAGCCGCCGAGCGCTTACTTGCGCTCCAAAGCCCGGGGCGAGATGATGGTGCGCAAGGCGTCGCATCAACTGGCGGTCATCATTTTTCGCCCATCGATTATTTTCGGTGAAGGCGATAACTTTTTTGGCCAGTTCGCCAAGATGCTTCGATGGATGCCGGTATTTCCATTGGTATGCCCTAACGCACGTTTCGCCCCAGTCTGGGTCGACAATGTGGCAGGGGCATTTTCTGCCGTGATCAACCAACCAACCCAGCCCGGGTTACGCGAGGCCTATAATTTATGCGGGCCCAGGGTCTATTCTTTTCGCGAATTGATCCGATTCACCGCCAGGGCGCTGGGCCTACCTCGGTTGATCGTGGGGTTGCCGAACTGGATGGCACAGTTGCAGGGTTGGGTATTGCAGCGCCTGCCGGGGCCGCTCTTTACCTTGGATAATTACGACTCGCTTCAATCTGACAGTGTTTGCGAGTGTAACGACCTAGAGCGTCTCGACATTAAACCGGCGGCGCTTGAAGCCATCATGACTCCGCTGCTGGCCAGAAAGCGATCCGGCTAATTATGTTCAGCGCGTGGTTCGCGTGACAGCAGGGCAGTCACGGCCTGCGCCGGGTCGAGCCCGTCGAATAGCACCCGGTAGACCTGCTCACTGATGGGCATTTCTACCTTGAGTTCACCGCTTTTTCGGTGAAGTTCGCGGGCGGTGTTGACGCCCTCGGCTTCCTGGCCGATGGCTTGCAGTGCCTGTGTGATGTTCTGGCCTTGACCAACGGCAAGGCCGACCCGCCGGTTACGCGATTGGTCGTCGGTGCAGGTCAGAATCAGGTCGCCCATACCGGTCAGTCCCATAAAAGTATCGGCTTGACCGCCGAGCGCTTCGCCGAGGCGGCTCATCTCGGCCAAGCCCCGGGTAATAAGGGCCGCACGAGCATTGGCGCCAAAGCCCAGCCCGTCACTGATGCCCGCGGCGATCGCCATTACGTTTTTAATAGCGCCGCCCAACTGTACGCCGCGAATGTCGGTGCTGGTGTAGACCCGGGTACGTCCATCACGAAACCACGTGGCGATTTGCGCCGCGTGGTCGCTATCTATCGCCGCGACGGTCAGGGCCGTGGGCAGCCCTCGCGCCACTTCCCCGGCGAAACTAGGCCCGGAGACTACAGCCGGCAAAGCATCCTCACCCAGAACCTGTTCAAACACGTCGCTCAGCAGCAGTGCGCTGTCGGGCTCAAATCCTTTGGTACCCCAGCACAGGCTGGCCTTGGTCTGCGTCGATGCAAGGCGGGGTTTCAGATCTTTTAGTACCGCGCGAAAAGCGTGGCTCGGTATAGCCAGCACCAACTCGTGGGTCTGGTCGATAACCATTTCCAGATGTTCAACCGGAGCAATGTTTTCAGGAAGGGAGATACCAGGGAGGTAGGCTTCGTTGACCCGGGTCTGGGCCATCGTTTTGGCGTGGTCTGAGTCGTTGCTCCACAATAATACCGGGCGTTGGCAGCGCGCTGCCAGCAGCGCCAGGGCAGTGCCCCAGGAGCCGGCTCCGAGAATGCCGATCGGAGTTGCTGGGAATGGTTTCAAGGAGCGAGTGGCCTGCTAGGCAGGCGCCGACAGGGTTGTAGGATCAGTCGTTCACTGCAGGCGCTTCGGCGCCGTTGTCCTTGGTAGCCTGTGCCGCCTGTTCTTTCTTTTGCAGGTACATGGCATCGAAGTTGACCGGACCCATCAGGAACTGGGGAAAGCCGCCCTTGGAGATCAGCCCGGCAATCGTTTCACGCATAAACGGGAACAACACGTTTGGACAGGCGGCTTCCAGCATCATTTCCTGCATCTCCGGGTTGGAGCCTTGCACGGTAAAGACGCCTGCCTGCTGAACTTCGGCTAGGAATACGACCTGTTCTTCGTGACGCGCAGTGACCGTACCTTTGAGGATGACTTCATGAATATGCTCTTTGGCATCGATTTCATGGTGCTGGGCTTTGAGATCAACTTCGGTCTCGGGCCGATAGTCTTTCCAGGTGAAAACGTCCGGGCTGCACGGTGACTCGAAGGAGGCATCCTTGACGAAAACCTGGTGTAGATGGAATATTGATTTGGCGGCTTCTGCGGCAGTATCGGCCATGGGTTGATTTCCAGGTGTGGTGTTAGCGTTCCAAAGGCAGGTTTTCTTTTTCCCAGGCCGCCAGTCCGCCGCTCAGCGTGTAGACCCGCTTGAACTCGTTCTTGCGAAGAACCGCCGCTGCGCGGCTTGCCCGCTGACCGCTGCGGCACGACAACACGATCGGCCGGTCTTTTTTTCGGAATTTTTCCAGTTGGCCCAACTGTTCTTTGATTTGATCAACCGGTATGTTGATGGCCGCCGGGATGTGTCCTTTGCGAAACTCTTCGGGTGGGCAGACATCCACCACCACCGCGTTTTCCTGATTGATGAACTGCGGTAGTTGTACCGCACTAACCTGGTTGGCGCCAGCGCCACCTCGGCGCATGGTATCTATTCCAATCAGCAAGGAGATGACAATCAGTGCAGCGAAAAGGTGCCAATTATTGGCAATAAAATCAAGATCCATGGTTGGTCAGTGGGGGCTAAGAAGGAGCGGTAGTCTACAGCAACCGTGCTTCGCAGCCGGCTGTAGGGCACGACTGATGTAGTACTTCAGTTATGGGAACTACAGAAGGCGTCGCGCATAGTCGCCATCAGCGTCAGGATATTGTCGTCACCAATCCGGTAATAAACCTTATTGG
>JAAZYQ010000065.1 GCA_014239575.1 Gammaproteobacteria bacterium | reverse complement strand
CGAGGCTTGGGAATTAGTGCAGCGAGCCGGGCGATGAAATCCAGCGGTTCGAAGATCACATGGGAGCTGCCATCGTGCCAGGGGTTCTTGAGAGAGTAGCGGACCTGGCCGTGTTCAGTCAGTGACAGGCGTTTTTCGGACACCGCGGGCCGGGTGATGTAGCGGCACAGGCGTTCGAGCTTGTTGCGTTCATTGGCTTTGGCTGCGACCCCGGCGTGCAAGGAGAAGCCGGCGACACTGCCCGCTTTGGCGCCGAGCGATTCATCGATGGCGGGGAGTGATTGCAGGGTTAGCACCTTGCGGCCTTGCCGAGGTTCTGAGCGAGCGTAACAGCCCCAGCTTAGTCGCGGTAAAGCGCAAAAGTTTCTTAAATAGGATAAATCTGGCCAATCACGCTTAGCACTTGAGCTGAGTTGCCAGATCTACAAAATCTGAAGCGATAAAATCATAATGACCGCTGGCAACCAGATCCGTACTCTGGCCCGGGCCGTGCTCAAAGGGCCGCTCTACAAAAGCGGTACGAAAACCACAATCCAAAGCGGCTTTTAGATCGCTGTTGTGCGCCGCGACCAGCATGCACTGTTGAGGCTGTAGCGACAGCGCCGCAGCAGAGCCCAGATAAGCTTGCGGCTGGGGCTTATAGGCTCGGGCAATCTCTGCGCCCAGGATCACATCCCAGGGTAAGCGGGCATATTTCGCCATGTTGGCGATCAAGGCGATATTCCCATTGGAAAGGGTACCAATCATGTAGTGCTGCTTCAGTCGCTCCAGCCCTGCGACCGAGTCTGGCCAGGGATCGAGCCGGTGCCAGGCGTGGTTCAGCGCTTCTTTTTCGCTCTCACTTAAACTGCCCAGTGAAAACTCCTCAAGCACCTGATCCAGGTTCTGTCGGTGTAATACGTCTAGAACAACAAAGGGTGTATTTCCCGCACGGACCCGCGACATTGCAGGCTGGTAGAGTGCTCGCCACCGATCAGCCAAAGCTTCGGCATCAACGCTCAAGTCATAGCGAGCTGCCGCTGCGGTCACTTCCCTGGCGACCGAAGAGCGCCAGTCCACCACAGTACCAAACACATCAAAAAGAATGGCGCGCAGGTCATGAATGGTATCTTTCGGGTTTGTCATTGTGTCTTTCGCTGGCTTCGTGTACCTTTGCCCGGGCTCCTCCTACTTAAGAATTCATTGCCAAAACTTATCGGCTGGGCAGTAACGGCCGCCACCCATTTCCCTATCGACGTTAATTGTAATGCCTCCAGAAACCAAAAAGAGCGAGGGTGATTACAACGCGACCATTGCGAAGATCACACCGATTGCCGACGGGCTGTCTATCTTCTACCTTAAACCAGACGAACCTATCGGCGGACAATTGCCCGGGCACTATGTCAGCATTGGTCTATTCGATAAAAGCCGCAACAAGCTCATTCGCCGGCCCTACTCCCTCTCACAGTCTTTAACATCTGACCCAAACAGCGGTTTGCTCGAGCTTCTGGTGATCCGGGTGCCCGAGGGCGACCTGACCCCGGCGCTGTTCGAGCGCAACGCCGGCGATCGTCTGTTCGTTCGACCCAAGATGATGGGCACTTATCTGTTGCCCCAGTTGGATGACGATATGACCATTATTTTTGCATCGACCGGCACGGGGGTTGCTCCCCACATGACTATGCTCGAAACCTGTGTGGATAAATGTCGCCAGGTTGTGATGATGGAATGCGTGCGCTATAGCACGGAGTTAGCCTATGCCAGTCAGATTCAAGCTTACGCAGCAGACCACCCCAATCTGCTTTACCTGCCACTGGTCACGCGTGAAGGTGGGCCAAAGCGTTACATACAGGAATTTTTCAGCGAGGGCATTTTAGAGCAAGAGCACGACATTAAGATCGATGCCGCGCATACGCACGTATTCGCGTGCGGCAACCCGGCAATGATCGGTATTCCCCGTGAAGATCGCAAAACCGGCGCCCTTTCTTTTGATGTAACAAACGGCCTGGTCGAGGCTCTCATCCAACAATACGGTCTCAGCATTCATAAACCGAGAAGGCCCGGCGAGATTCATTTCGAGAAGTACTGGTAACCCCTCCCAGAACAGCCCCGGTCGGGCCGATTTACAGTATGGCTTGGTTTTTTATTTATAACTATAATACTAGTTATATGGATTACTTAAAGCACCAGCGATCATGCTGCAGCTGAAAAAGGCGGCGGCCAGTTTTGCTGCCGTGGGCTCGGAACCTCGACTGGCCGTGGTAATGGCCCTGGTCCGGGCAGGTCATGAAGGACTATCGGTGGGCGACATACAAGAACGTCTGGCGATGCCGGCATCGACCTTGGCCCATCACTTGCGTTTTTTGCAAACAGCAGGCCTGGTCGCCCAGCAACGATGCGGGCGCACGGTTATCAATCGCATCGTGTTCGATCAGATCGAGGCGCTCTCGGCTTTTCTGCTGCATGAGTGTTGTGCGGAAGAAAAAATGACAAAACAAAACCCTGCAGGTGATGGAATCCTATGACCGAATTAACCCTGCGCGCTATCGGGACCGTCGGACGCCAGCGACTGAATACCGCGTGGACACTGATCGCGATTCTGCCACTGCTGGTGGCAGCAACAGACCCGGACCGCTTCTGGCAGATCATAGGATTTGCCGCTCAGGCGCTTTTCGGCACGGTTCCCATCGTCGCCATTGCGGTCTTTCTGATCGCACTCTTAAAGGCGACCGGTGCCGAAACTCTGGTGGCAAAAGCCTTTTCGGGGAATGAATTACGTATGATCGTATTTGCAGCACTGGTTGGCGGGTTGGCCCCATTTTGCTCGTGCGAGGTTATTCCTTTTATTGCCGGACTGCTGGCCGTTGGGGTGCCACTGGCACCGGTTATGGCCTTCTGGCTGTCGTCACCCCTTATTGACCCTCCCGCGCTGCTCATCACCGCCAATGCGCTCGGTTGGGATTACGCGCTGGGCAAGACAGCCGCCGCTGTGGCTATGGGTTTGGCCGGCGGTGGCGTCATCTGGCTGCTGGCTCGCCAGGGACTATTCGCTTCAGTACTGCGTAGTCGTGACGGGGGTGGCTGCTCAAGTTGCAGCACGGCACCCTTTGCAGGTGCCACGCAATGGCGCTTCTGGACAGAGCCGGCACGACGCGAGATCTTTCAGTCCGAGGCGATAACAAACAGCCTGTTCCTTTTAAAGTGGCTCACCCTCGCCTATCTGCTTGAAGCCCTGCTGATAACCTATATACCCGCCGAGACGATTGGAAGAGTGGTTGGCGGCGGCGGTTTTGGTGCCATCGTCATGGGCGCACTGGTTGGGGCACCGGCTTATCTCAACAGTTATGCAGCCCCCGCCCTTGTTGCCGGGTTGATAGAACAAGGCATGAGTAGTGGTGCTGCCATGTCGTTTCTGGTTGCCGGCGCCATCAGTTCTATTCCGGCAATGGTCGCGGTGTGGTCGCTGGTCCGCTGGCCCGTTTTTGCCTCCTACGTGGCTTTGGGCTTCACCGGCGCCATCGCCGCCGGATCCCTATTTCAGTTTCTCACCTAGATCCAAGACAAACAGTTCCCAGAACTAACTGTGGATATAGTGCTGCAACTGATCGATCGTGTACTGCTGTTCGGCGATGATATCCTTGACCAGATCGCCGATCGAGACGATACCCGTCAATTGGGCATTGTCATCCAGTACCGGCAAGTGACGGACACGCCGCTCAGTCATAATGCCCATTGCCTTATCAACCGTTAGAGAGGAGTCGACACAGATTACCGGGCTGGCCATGATGGCGCGCACCAGCACATCGTGTGATGACAAACTTTTAAGAATGACCTTGCGAGCATAGTCACGTTCACTGAAAAGGCCTACTGGTCGATTATCATCCACCACCACCAGCGCGCCTACCTCATGCTCCGCGAGCAGAGCCAGGCTGGCATAAACCGTCGAGTCAGGGCTGGTGACAAGTACATCACGGCCTTTCAACTGCAAGATCTGCTCCAGCGTTTTCATCTCGCTAACCTCAAAGGCAAACCGACTTACGAAAAGTATTACAAAGATAGCTCTCAGATTCAAATCGGCCCGAGGGCCCGGTATTAAGGCCCATAAACCCAGTCTTCAGGCCCAATACGCCCTCAGCGCTACAAAAACCCCAAGCACGCCCAGAGCTACGAAAAATACCTGACGAAACACTGATTCCGAAAGGCGCTTACGGATCACTTGACCCAGCAGCATCCCAACCAGTCCCGCGGCCGTCCCAGTCACCGCCAGACTGGCAATAGCCTTTGGAAAAAGGCCTTGCCAGCCAAATACACTCGCCAGGGTTAAATTGGCAAGAAGAAGGTAAATCCCCATGGCCTGAAAAAGCATCTGTCGACCCAGACGCAGGGCCTGCAAATATCCTGTCAGGGGGAAAACCAGTACACCCGTCAGGCCTGAAAACACACCCGTCATCATCCCAGCCACCGGAGATAGCCACTTTTCACGGTGACCCGGTTCGGGCGGCTGCCAGGACCAAAGGCCGATACCGCTATACACCAGTATCACGACTCCCAATAGTACCGTAGGCCAGCGGGGGCTAATCTGTACCAGAACGTTGGCAGTGAGCCAGGTAAAAATCGCGCCGGACACCAAAAGCGGCCATAGTCGACGCCAAAGCGCTACAAAATGCCCACCACTGATAGCCTGCCAAAAGTTGGTTACGATCGCAGGGATCAACATCAAACCGATGGCATCAACCAGGCCATAAAGGGGCGTCAGCAGTGTGATCGATACCAGTGGCAAACCGAAACCGACCACTCCCTTAACGGTGCCAGCCAGGATGAAAATCAAACCGATGGTGATGTAGAGTTCAGTCGCATCCATGATTAAAACCAAACACTCAAATTATCATTACCCAACCCAACAACAGCATCGCGGTTATACCTGTTACAACACACAGTCGGCTTATATGATCGTTAAAGTCAGCATCGCACTGATTCTAACGTTTTGACAATCCAGCAAGGTGATTACCCAGTTTTGTCTGACCGTGATACTCCCTGCAAAGGGCGCCGGGTGTCGCCAATTAGACAGTCAGAGCTTATCGGGCTGGGTAGACTTTCTCACCACACCCCGCCAATTAAATCGCATCAAAGTCGATCACCTAGCACGATCATTTAGATTAAATCTGTTGTGGAGCCGATGAAAGATTCCGTACTACCCACTGGACAGCCCAAGGCCCGCGCGCGTAACCACCGACTGTGGCACTTTATGGTGTTGGTGGCGCTTGGGATTATCTGGGGTCTTTCGTTTTCACTGGCTCGCATGTCTACCGAGAGCGGCATGCACCCATTGGCAATAAACTACTGGACCTGCCTGCTTGGCGCACTCCTGCTACTGCTGTACTGCGCCGTCACCCGCCAGCCCCTACCACTGAAAAAGGAGTTTCTTTTTCTGTACATCGTGTGTGGCCTGCTTGGCTCGGTCATTCCCGGAACACTGTATTTTTATGCCGCTTCTCGTATCAGTGCCGGCGTACTGTCAATTACCATAGCCACTGTGCCGCTGATAACATTTGTGGCGGCCGCCGTTCTGCGCATTGAGGCCATGTCGCTTTTACGAATCGCCGGGGTTCTTTTTGGGATCCTCTCGATTGCTTTGCTGGTAATACCCGGCGCCAGCTTGCCCGACCCGGCCGCTGCACCGTGGGTGCTGGTGATGGTCCTGGCGGCAAGTTGCTATGCAGCCGAGAACCTGGTGGTTGCCTTGCGCACGCCACCGGGCCACAACGTCTTTGTTATTGTGACCGGGATGTTGATCGCCGCCACCATCATGCTGACGCCCGTCGTCTGGCTGTCCGGTGCTTTTACGCTTATCTCCTGGCCCCCGGGTCGCTCAGACTGGGCCATCATCAGCATGGCCGTTATTACAGCAACTGCGTATGGCGGCTTTTATTACCTGGTACTTCGGGCGGGGCCGGTATATGCCAGCCAGTGCGCTTACGTTGTAACACTCGCGGGTGTACTGTGGGGCATGCTGATCTACGGCGAGGCGCATTCCGCGTGGATTTGGGGCTCGCTCGCTGTCATGATCGTCGCACTCACCCTGGTCAAGCCGCGCGAGCAACTCGACGCCTAAAACGAAACACCTAAATACTGCCACCACGGAGCCACACTAAGCCCCATAGTGCCAGAAACACCACTCCCGCATAAATCATAACCCCGACTGCCATGTTGCGAATGCGTCGCGCGTTCCGACGTGCCTGAACTTTACGCAAACGAAAACCTTCGATGGGCGCAACCAGTGGAACAAAGCTTGGCCCCGGAGAATGCGACTCGTCTGCTGGCGAACCCATGCGGATATAAACGCCTTCGGATAACTGATAGCAGGCATCAAATTCAGCAAGCACCAATCGCAACACCGCTTCTGGCAAATCAGGTATGGCGGCCTTCAAGCGGTGCGCTACCTGCTTTCGGTAGACCGACCAGTTAGGATGGACGCCATCATAGAGACGGTCTGGCGCCTCTTCGAGTGCCGCCTCCATCCAGCTGACAGCTGCATTCGCCTGCACTTCAGTTCGATCGCTGCGACGGTGAAGAAACACCGCAACAGCAATTACCCCAAGACCCACCCAAAGCGAATGCTCGACCAGTGCAATCCCAATAGTCTTGATAGTTTCAATCATCGCTTATCCAACATAACGACACTCTACACCCCGGAGTGTGGGCCGGGTTCCCTAGTTCATAGACATGGCCAAACCCAATGTGATGATCTGGGCGAACAAACCCTGGTCGATCGTATCAGCCGACCTATATCGGAGTGTATTTTTGACGTCTGCGTCTGGTTTAAGAGCCCGCTCACCACTTTGCACTCCTTGCAGATCTTGCAGACGGAGCCTGCTCCAAAGTGCTAGGGGAGGGGTAGAGTAACCCCTTAGACTAAGCCGCACCTGCCGGCGCGGCTTCAATCCCGAAATTCGGGTTCTTCACGATCCAAGATGGCCAGGAGTTCATCAAAATGCCGTACTCCCTGCTCCGGGTAGGCATCCAGCTGTTTTGCCGTTTTCTCGGCGACATCGTCAGGCAGGAGTCGCAGCGGCTGACCGGTTTGTAGCGCCTGGATGTAGTTGCGCGCAGCACGCTCAAAATAGTACAAACGATTAAAGGTTTCTGCGACGCTGTCGCCGATCGTTAGGATACCGTGGTTGCCCATAATCATCGTCTTGTGGGACGGGTTGGATAGCAGTTGCACGCACCGCTCCCCTTCACTGGCGAAAGCCAAACCCCCATACTCATTATCAATCACATAGCGGTTGAAGAATATTGCCGTATTCTGGTCGATTGGCTGCAACCGACTGTCTGCCAGGCTCGCAAGGACAGTGGCGTACTGTGGGTGTGCATGCATCACACAGCGGGCGTGTCGACAATGACGATGAATGGCGCCATGCAATCCCCAGGCCGTTGGGTCCGGCGCACCTGGCTTTTCCATAGTGGTCAGATCATCAGCATCAAGTAGCAGCAGATCGCTGGCGCGGATACGCGAAAAATGCACCTGGTTTGGATTCATCAAAAAACAGGTGCCCTCATCATTGACTGCCAGCGAAAAATGGTTGGCCACCCCCTCATGCAGATCCATCCGAGCGGCCCAACGAAATGCGCCCGCCAGCGCTTGGCGCTGCTCGGCATAAGGCGGCTCAGTGCTTATCGATTTGACTTGACCTGACATTCAGTTGACCCAGGTAATGATCAGAATGGGTGGCTATCGCCCTGATGTCAGGCGTTCGGTTTCTGCCAGCCCTGGCCGCTGCCACAGCGCAGGCAGCGCTGATTCATAAACACCTCATCCCAATCCGCATCAGCGACCATGTAATCCAGAATGACCCGCAATGCCTTGGAAGTACTGCGAAAACCATAGGTTTCCTTTGCGTGTTCCAGCATTGCCACTGTATCCTGATGTAACTCCACCTCAAGAGTGGTTTTCTTACCCATCGCCATATCGCGTGTCCTTAAAAGTAATGCTTGAGGGGGAGATGTTATCACCCGTGTGGCCGGGAGGTAATCCCCAGCCTAATCACCTGTGGTTGTTCCCAGGAATTGATATCCCGACCGGGTTTGCGTCATGATTGCCAACCTACCAGCCATTTACCCAGGGAGTGCCACTTGGATCTCACTCACGTTGACTACCAGCGCGATCAGGCAATTGCCGTGATCTGTCTTAACCAGCCTGATTCAGGCAATACACTGTCGCGACAGATGGCGCTGGATCTCTTTTGGGCTGCCAGCGAGGCGCAGAACGATCCACAGGTGCGGGCTGTGGTTTTCAGCGCCCATGGGCCGATGTTCAGTTTCGGCGGCGATCTTAAAGAATTTCGGCACTTTGGTACGGACTCGGCGCAATTGGTCACCGTTGCTGATCGATGGCACGAAGCCCAGCACTGTCTTTTGACAATGCCCAAGCCAGTCGTGGTCGGTGTTAATGGCATCGCCGCTGGCGGCGGCGTACCGATGACGCTGGTGGGTGATGTTGTTCTGGTAGATGAAACTGCCCGTTATCGACTCGCCTACACGGCAGCCGGGCTCAGCCCTGACGGCGGATCTACCTGGCTGTTGCCTCGGCTGATTGGGCTGCGCCGCACTCAGGAACTCATTTTTGAAAACCGCGAACTCTCAGCGATCGAAGCTGTCGAGTGGGGGCTGGCAACCCGTACCGTTCCTCAAGGCACTGCTCTGGACGCCGCCATAGCGTTGGCACATACCTTTGCCAAAGGACCTACCCAGGCATTTGCCTCGGCTCGGCAGATGCTGCATGCCAGCTTCGGCAATGACTTTATGGCTCAAACCGCGCTGGAAACACGGGAGATCGGTGCCAATATGACTGGACGTGATGGCCAGGAAGGACTGGAAGCGTTTATCAACAAGCGTGCGCCGGTTTTTACCGGAAGCCAATAGGAATTCAATAATCGTGACTGTTGAATTCAATTTTTCTGATCAGAATGTGTTGGTCGTCGGCGGTACCAGTGGGATCAACCTGGGTATCGCCCAAGGTTTCGCCAGAGCGGGGGCGAATCTCGGTGTGGTCAGCCGGTCCCAGGCAAAAGTGGATGCCGCAGTCACACAACTTTTGGCTGATGCCGCCCACACGATTGGCTTTAGTGCCGATGTGCGCGATTACGAAGCAATCGAATCGTGTAATCGGGACTTCAGTGAGCGCTTTGGTGCCATTGATGTGCTGATCTCGGGTGCGGCTGGCAACTTTCCGGCAACCGTCAACGGCATGTCAGCCAACGGCTTTAAGGCGGTAGTCGATATCGACCTGCTGGGCACCTTCCATGTGATGCGTTCGGCCTACCCCTACCTTCGAAAACCTGGCAGTGCAGTCATTAATATCTCTGCGCCACAGGCTTTCCAGCCCATGGAAATGCAGGCCCATGTATGCGCCGCCAAAGCTGGAGTCGACATGGTGACGCGCGTGCTGGCAATGGAATGGGGTGGGGAAAACATCCGTGTCAATTCGATTGTTCCCGGCCCTATCGCGGATACTGAAGGCATGGCGCGACTGGCCCCAACCGACAAGATGCAACAAGCCGTCACCGCTTCCGTCCCCCTGGGTCGCCAGGGCACCACTGCCGATATCGCCCAGGCCGCCATGTTCCTGGCTTCACCCCTGGCGTCTTACATTACGGGCGCTGTTATCCCGGTAGACGGCGGCTGGTCATTAAGTGGGTTTGCCTCGATGGGCGCCTCACTTAAAGGCCTCGCCCAGAACTAACCCCTTCCAATAACGAATGGCCAAGGAGTCATCCCACCTCGACCCACGCCTGGCGCGAAACTATGGCGAAAAAACCAGCGATGATTTTCGTGCGGTTTACCGTGAGTGGGCTGACACCTATGACCGTGATCTTATTGATGAATTCGGTTATCTTGCCCCGCAGGCAGCCGTTGAGTGCCTGAAAACGCACCTGCCTTTACTGAGCGCCCCGATTCTGGACATGGGCTGCGGCACCGGCCTGGTTGGAAAACTACTTTTTGACTCTGGTTATCAGATAATTGACGGCCTGGATCTTTCTTTGGAAATGCTGGAAAAGGCACAGGAACTGGGGGTTTATCGCTCACTGGACGAAGCCGATCTGACAGAACCATTGACCCTGAAACCGATCTACCAGGCCGTCATCTGCGTTGGGGTCTTCTCGCATCAGTCCAGCCAACCCTTTGATCTTGCCAAACTGTTTAGTGCGTTGACCCCCGATGGAGTACTGATAGCTACCGTCAACGGCAAGGGCTGGAAAGAAATCGATTGGGCGGCGTTACTGGTGCAAAGTGCTGAGAAAAACGGCTTTCGTATCGAATCTGTATCAGACATTCCCTACCTGACCCGCCAGAATATTCCCGGAAAGCTGCTGACCCTTCGCCCCTCGGCCTGACCCACTGACTGTCAGTGGATAGGAAAACCCCGGCCGCTCGAATTTTCCCGGCGGTGGCTGGCGTTTTAGCGCTACCGCAAAGCGTTTGTGTTCCCGTATGATCAGGCCGCCTTGAAACAACAGCCAATAACCCGCTTCCCGTGACACTGGTTTCCAACCGGCACATCGGTGTGCCCTTGGTACTGGCCGCCGGTATTTTCTGGAGCACCTCGGGCATCCTCTATCGACTGATTCAGGAGGCCACGCCGTGGCATGTGCTGCTGTACCGTTCGCTGGCACTGATGCTGGTGCTTGGCCTCTGGCTGGGCTTTCGCTACCGTGACGCTCTGGGGCAAACGCTGATCGAAACCGGTTGGCCTGCCTTACTCGGCGGGCTTTGTCTGGGCACAGCCTTTACCGGCTATATCCTGGCTCTGGAGCACACCACCGTGGCGAACGCGATGTTCCTGCTGGCCAGCGCCCCGTTCTTTGCCGCCCTGGCTGGACGCATCCTGCTGGGCGAGCGCATTGCCATTTACATGTGGGTAGCGATGATGATTGCGGCTGTGGGCATCGGCATCATGGCCGGCGAAGAACTCTCGCTGGGTAAAGGCCGCGGTGAAGGTTTTGCCCTGATGGCCGCGCTGGGTTTTGCCGGATTGACTATCTCACTGCGCACTCGCCCCGGCACAGACAAACTCATTACCATTTTTGCAGCAACGGCTGTCGCCACACTTTACGCACTAGCCGGCATAGGCCTATCCGGATCTGGCTTTGCGATCCCCTGGGTCGATCTGATTAACTGCATCGGCATGGGCTGGTTTCAGATCGGACTGGGATTTGTTCTGTTTACAGCCGGGGCCCGTCACCTGCAAGCAGTAGAACTGACTCTGCTATCCATGACCGAAGTTATCGCCGGACCCATCATCGTCTGGATCGGTATTGGTGAGATCCCCTCGGAGCAATCACTGATGGGCGGCGCTTTGATACTGACTGGAATTACGCTGATGGCTCTTTGTAGTGCGCGGGCAAAAAGCCGAACCCCGCCAT
>JAAZYQ010000064.1:227-11590 GCA_014239575.1 Gammaproteobacteria bacterium | reverse complement strand
CGTAGAAAGGAATACCGTTGTCATGGGCGGCCAGCGCCTTAAGGTATGTGCCGATCTTGTTGCATACGTCTCCGGTGCGGGTAGTGCGGTCGGAGCCCACAATGCACAGATCGACCTGCTGGTGTTGCATCAGGTGCCCACCCGCGTTATCTGTAATCACAGTATGGGGTACCCCGTGAGCCCCCAGTTCCCACGCGGTCAACGATGCCCCCTGATTGCGTGGTCGGGTTTCGTCTACCCAGACGTGAATCGGGATACCTGCGTCGTGCGCTTTGAAAACAGGTGACAAAGCGGTGCCCCAGTCGACCGTGGCAAGCCATCCGGCGTTACAGTGAGTCAAAATGTTAACGGGGGTTGTGCCGTTGGAATGGGTATGCTTTTTAATCAGCTCGAGGCCATGCTCTCCGATGGCGCTGTTGGTTGCCACATCCTCATCGCACAGTTGTTGAGCTAGTGTTTGGGCGGCCGTGGTGCGTGAACCAGTTGGGGTCTCGAGCAAGGCCGGTAGTATCCGATCAAGTGCCCACCGTAGATTGACAGCCGTTGGACGGGCCTCGAGGAGTTGCTGGTAAGCCTGGCGGAGATTGTTGTCGCTGGGGTCTGCATGGCAAGCGAGGTAAAGCCCACAGGCGGCAGTCGTCCCAATCAGTGGGGCACCGCGTACGACCATGGTGACAATCGCTTCGGCGGTTGCATCAACAGTGCTCAGTGTCCGTATATCAAACCGGAAAGGTAGCACCGTCTGGTCAATGACATGGACCAGAGGCGCCTGCTGATCCAGCCAGATCGAACGGTAAGTTTTACCCGCAACCTTCATCAACTCAGCCTATCGGTTCTTCCACTGCGGCGGGCGTTTCTCTGCAAATGCGGCCATGCCCTCCTTTTGGTCCTCGGTAGCAAAAAGCGACTGGAACATAATACGTTCGCCAGCTACGCCTTGTGCCAAATTAGTTTCATAGGCGCGGTTAACAGAGGCCTTGGCCATAAATACAGACGGGCGGGACAGCTGTGCGATAGTCGTTGCAGTGGCGAGCGCTTCTTCGATTAGCTCTGCCGCAGGAACCACACGGCTCGCCAGGCCAGACCGCTCAGCTTCGGCTGCATCCATCATGCGTCCGGTCAGGCACATCTCCATGGCTTTGGATTTTCCAACGAAACGCGTCAGCCGCTGCGTTCCACCCGAACCCGGAATGATCCCGAGTTTGATTTCCGGTTGTCCAAAGCGAGCGTTGTCCGCAGCGAGAATAAAGTCACACATCATGGCGAGCTCACATCCTCCGCCAAGAGCGAATCCCGCAACGGCTGCAATCACTGGTTTTCGGCAGTGGGTTACTTGTTCCCAGTTCTGGCCGATGAAATCGCCAAGGTACACATCGACATAGGAGCGATCCTTCATGCCCTTAATATCGGCTCCCGCCGCAAATGCTTTTTCACTGCCGGTAATGACCATAGCGCCAATGCTGTCATCTTGCTCAAACGCACGCAGGGCTTGTCCCAGTTCATCCATCAGCGGATCAGACAAGGCGTTGAGCGCCTCAGGCCGATTTAAAGTGATCAGTCCGACAGCGTCATGCACTTCACATATTATATTTTCGTAACTCATCAGGGCTCCTTTGGGAAAGATATTACAAACCGTTACAATGACTGCTCGGAGATTAACGGCAAGAGGCTTATGATCAATTAGGCAATCGATCGTCTATCGTGCCGTTTCCGGGCTAGTCTAGCAGAGAGTTCTGCTACAACCTGGCGGGAATTAATACTGAGTTCCGCCTGGTACTGTCTTTGGAGTGGTATGGCGCAAAAGCCTTGTTGAGCAAGATTGCGAAGTGACTGGGAGAGAATGATGAGCAGCGCAGCGGTAAGTTCTTACCACGCAGTTTACCAGGCGGCTAAAGAGAATCCCGAAAAGTTTTGGGGCGAGGTGGCACAGGCCGTGCACTGGACCCGACGTTGGGATCGAGTGCTCGATGACAGCGATACCCCATTTTACCGCTGGTTTACGGGCGGTGAACTTAATACGTGTTACAACGCGCTTGATTTGCACGTGAATCAAGGGCGCGGAGAACAGGCGGCACTGGTGTATGACTCGGCCGTTACCGATACGCGCCGTAGTTACAGTTTTAGTGAACTGCGAGATACGGTCGCGCTCTTCGCCGGCGTGCTGGCCGAGCGCGGAGTCGCCAAGGGCGATCGCGTGATTATTTATATGCCAATGGTGCCTGAGGCAGCGATCGCGATGTTGGCGTGTGCCCGGATTGGCGCCGTGCATTCGGTAGTCTTTGGGGGGTTTGCGGCCAATGAGTTGGCGGTTCGTATTGACGATGCGACACCCAAAGCGATCATCAGTGCGTCCTGCGGTATTGAGCCCGGGCGGGTAGTGGCTTACAAGCCTTTGCTTGACGAAGCCATCTCACTGGCAACCCATCAGCCTGATTTTTGTGTTCTCCTGCAGCGACCACAGGTTGAAGCATCGCTACAAGCCGGCAGGGATGTCGACTGGGATGAGGCGGTCGCTGGCGCGAGCGCTCAGGACTGCGTACCGGTTCTGGCAACCGACCCACTGTATATCCTTTATACCTCTGGCACGACTGGCGAGCCCAAGGGTGTGGTACGGGACAATGGAGGCCACGCCGTCGCCCTGAAATGGACGATGGAGAACATTTATGGGGTGCAACCCGGTGAGGCCTTTTGGGCGGCCTCGGATGTCGGCTGGGTGGTCGGACACTCCTATATCGTGTATGCCCCTTTGCTGGCAGGCAATACCACCATATTGTATGAAGGCAAGCCAGTGGGCACACCGGACCCAGGCGCCTTCTGGCGCGTCATATCCGAGAACGACGTCCGGGTTCTATTCACCGCGCCAACAGCGTTTCGCGCTATCAAGAAAGAGGACCCGACTGGCGAGCATATTCGACGTTACGATCTTTCCTCGCTTCGCTACCTGTTCCTGGCGGGTGAGCGTACTGATCCGGATACCTTGCACTGGGCAGAGGACAAACTGGGCATTCCCGTCATTGATCACTGGTGGCAAACAGAAACCGGCTGGTCTATTGCTGCCAATTGTGCGGGCCTTGGGTTGTTACCCATAAAAGAAGGTTCGCCCTCGGTTGCGGTGCCGGGTTGGGATTTGCAGGTTCTTGACGATAATGGCAGGCAGGCGCCAGCGGGGGAGATTGGCACTTTGGCTGCCAAGTTGCCTTTGCCTCCGGGCACTTTCCCAACCCTGTGGAATGCACGCGAGCGCCACTTTGATTCGTATCTCAAGCAGTTTGAGGGGTACTACAACACCTCGGATGCAGGCATTATTGATAGTGATGGCTATGTTTTTGTCATGTCACGCACGGACGACATCATCAATGTAGCCGGACACAGGCTGTCGACCGGTGCCATGGAGGAGGTTCTGGCAGACCATCCGGCCGTCGCTGAATGCGCAGTGACTGGGGTGGCAGACGATCTAAAAGGTCAGGTGCCGATGGGTTTTCTGGTGTTAAGTGCTGGATGCGAGCAGGCCGACGATGAGATTATTGCCGAGGCCGTCGCGATGGTGCGTGATCGGATAGGCCCTGTCGCCGCCTTTAAACAGGCTTTGGTGGTCAGCCGCTTACCCAAGACACGCTCGGGAAAAATTTTGCGAGGCACCATGCGTAGCATTGCTGATGGAAAGGTCTGGAAAATGCCGGCAACGATCGATGACCCTGTCATTCTCGATGAGATTACCCAGGCGCTATCGACTATCGGTTACCCCCGTTGATTGCACCGCGAAGTTACTCATGAATGATTCGAAAGACGTGACGCTCGCACAATGGACCGCGCTCGCCGAGCAGGAATTGGGTGATCGGGATCACCAGTCTCTCGAGTGGGAGACTCCCGAAGGTATCACGGTTAAACCGCTTTATACCGTTGATGATCTGGCCGCTCTTGGCCATAAAGCATCTTTGCCGGGGTTCCCACCTTATGGCCGAGGCGCTCGTGCAACCATGTATGCCGGACGACCCTGGACGATCCGTCAGTACTCTGGGTTCTCTACAGCTGAAGAATCCAATGCGTTTTACCGGCGCAACCTGGAGGCAGGCCAAAGTGGCTTGTCCGTGGCTTTTGATCTGGCCACTCATCGTGGCTATGACTCCGATCACCCGAGGGTGACAGGCGATATTGGCAAGGCCGGAGTGGCGATCGATTCGGTCGAGGACATGAAGATTCTTTTTGATCAGATTCCTCTGGGCGAGATGTCTGTGTCCATGACCATGAACGGGGCCGTGCTGCCAGTGCTGGCGATGTTCATCGTGGCGGGTGAAGAGCAAGGGGTTGATATCGCGAAGCTGTCCGGCACCCTGCAGAACGATATTCTCAAGGAGTTTATGGTTCGAAATACCTATATATACCCACCGCTCGCTTCCATGCGGATCGTATCGGATATTATTGGTTATACGGCCCAGCATATGCCTCGGTTCAACCCGATTTCTATTTCCGGTTATCACATACAAGAAGCGGGTGGGACGGCGGTACAGGAACTGGCCTACACCCTAGCTGATGGCGTCGAGTATGTGCGCACGGCAGTGGATAGTGGGTTGGATATCGATCAGTTTGCGCCGCGTCTGTCGTTCTTCTTTGGCATTGGCATGAACTTTTTCATGGAAGTGGCCAAGTTACGCGCCGCCCGATTACTCTGGACCGAATTGATTGAGGAAAAATTTAACCCGTCTGATCCGCGCTCGCTCATGTTACGTACGCACTGCCAGACATCTGGTGTGAGCCTGGCCGGCGAGGATCCTTACAATAATATTATTCGCACCACGATAGAAGCCCTAGCCGCGGTGTTTGGGGGTACCCAGTCGTTACACACCAATAGTTTTGATGAGGCGTTGGCACTCCCTACCGATTTTTCGGCGCATATTGCACGTAATACCCAGCTCATTTTGCGAGAGGAGACCGGGATAACTCGAGTGGTTGATCCTTTGGGGGGCTCGTACTATGTCGAAAGCTTGACCGCCTCTCTGGTCAGTCATGCACGCTCGTTGATTGAAGAAGTTGAAGCGATGGGCGGCATGACCGAAGCGGTTAGCAGTGGAATCCCAAAACGTCGTATTGAGGAATCGGCCACTCGCCGGCAGGCTCGGGTTGATCGCGGTGAGGAGGTCGTGGTGGGGGTGAATCGTTACCAGAGCAGTGCTGATACCGATGTGGATATTCTCGCCATAGATAATTCTGCAGTACGCCAGACCCAACTTGGGCGATTGGAACAGGTGCGTACTACCCGTGACGAGAATCGTTGCCAGCAGGCGTTAACCGGACTCACCGAGGCGGCCGGGCAGGCTAAAGCGAACCTGCTAGAGTATGCCCTTGAAGCGGCACGGGCGCGCGCCACCGTAGGGGAAATTTCTCTGGCTTTGGAGCAGGTTTTCGGCCGTCACCAGGCTCAGATTGGGACGATTTCAGGGGTGTACGGCGAGGCATACCAGGATGACGAAACGTTCGGCGCCATTCGTAGCGCTGTGGCCGATTTTGCGCGAGATGCTGGCCGACGCCCGAGAATTCTCGTTGCGAAGTTAGGGCAAGATGGGCACGATCGAGGCGCTCGAGTCATTGCCACCGCGTTTGCGGATATTGGCTTTGATGTTGACATCGGCCCACTGTTTCAAACACCCGAGGAGGTTGTGCGACAGGCTATTGATAATGACGTGCATGTTATTGGCATATCCTCTCAGGCGGGAAGTCACGACACACTGGTGCCGCAGGTCATTGAAGAATTGAATAGACACCAAGCCACAGAGATTATCGTGGTTCTCGGCGGCGTAGTACCCACGGCGGACCGACAACGATTGTCGGGCCTGGGGGTTGCTGCGTTTTATGGCCCTGGCACCAATATTCCCCAGGCGGCACAAGAGGTGCTGAACATGATCCAACGCTCGAGAACTCAAAACTGATGCACGAAATTATCGAAGAATTAGAGCGGCGACGTCTGGCAGCGGAGCAGGGCGGCGGTCAAAAGCGTATCGAGGCACAACATGCCAAAGGCAAACTGACGGCCCGCGAACGTATTGGTGTTCTGCTTGACGAGAACAGTTTCGAGGAATGGGACGTATTTGTCGAGCACCGCTGTACTGATTTCGACATGGTCGAAAAAACAGTTCCAGGCGATGGCGTGGTTACCGGCCACGGCACCATCAACGGGCGAACGGTTTTCGTTTTCAGCCAGGATTTCACGGTATTCGGTGGCTCATTATCAGAGGCCCATGCCGGCAAGATCTGCAAAATCCTGGATCATGCCCTGAAGGTGGGCGCTCCGGTTATAGGACTGAATGATTCGGGGGGCGCGAGGATTCAGGAAGGTATTGATTCGTTGGCTGGGTACGCAGAGGTTTTTCAGCGCAACGTTTTGGCCTCGGGGGTCATTCCACAGATCTCCATGATTATGGGCCCTTGCGCCGGTGGGGCGGTGTACTCGCCTGCGATAACGGATTTCGTTTTCATGGTTCGCAACACCTCCTACATGTTTGTCACGGGTCCAGAAGTGGTCAAGACTGTCACCCATGAAACCGTGACCCATGAGGAACTTGGCGGTGCGACTACCCATTCCAGCCGCTCCGGTGTGGCTGATGGCGCGTTTGATAACGACATCGACGCTTTGTTGAATCTGCGGCGTTTTTTCGATTTTCTACCGCTTAGCAATATTGCCGACCCGCCAGAGCGCGAGGCAGTCGACCCTGCTGATCGTGTGGAGCTCTCGTTGGATAGCTTGATTCCGAATAACCCGAACAAGCCCTACGATATGCATGAATTAATTACCAAGGTGTTGGATGATGGTGATTTTTTTGAACTTAAGCCCGATTACGCCGGCAACATTATTACCGGGTTCGGCCGTATGGAAGGCTTAACGGTTGGCGTGGTTGCCAATCAGCCGATGGTGCTCGCAGGGTGCCTGGATATCCAGTCGTCCGTTAAAGCGGCCCGCTTTGTGCGTTTTTGCGACGCTTTTTCAATACCCATCTTAACTTTTGTCGACGTCCCCGGTTTTTTACCCGGTACGGCGCAGGAGTACGGAGGCATTATTCGCCACGGCGCGAAATTACTTTACGCCTACGCCGAGTGCACTGTACCCAAGGTTACCGTGATTACGCGCAAGGCCTACGGCGGCGCATACGACGTTATGGCATCGAAGCACCTGCGTGGCGATGTCAACCTGGCCTGGCCGAGTGCTGAAATCGCAGTCATGGGCCCCAAGGGAGCTGTTGAGATCATCTTCCGCGAGGATATCGGAGACGAAGAAAAGATTGCACAGCGTACCGAAGACTACCGCCAGAAATTTGCCAATCCCTTCGTCGCAGGGCATCGAGGATTTATTGACGACGTGATTTTTCCCCGTGATACCCGCCGACGCCTGTGCCGCTCGTTATCTATGCTGCGAAACAAGCGGTTGGATAACCCCTGGCGAAAGCACGGTAACATTCCACTATAGATACGGTTAATCAGTATGCCTAATGAAGGAAGAATTATGGCTGTTTGTATTTCGCCGACTGAAGGGGGTCCGATCAAAACGGTAACCGAGGCTGTTGCAATAGCCGGCGAAGGTTTAAAGGGGGATCGCTACCGCGCAACTGGCGCGTCGTCAAAGACGCAACTGACCTTGATCGAGAGCGAGGTTATCGATGCTCTGAACCGCGAACTTGCCAAACCACTACCTGTGACTGCATTTCGCCGTAACCTGGTGACCGAAGGCGTCGTGCTGAATTCGTTGGTCGGTGCGACATTCGCTGTAGGTGACGTGCGGGTGCAAGGTATTGAACTTTGCGAGCCATGCGCTTATTTGCAGAACCTACTGGACGTGCCCGATCTGGTCAAGCGTCTGACTCATAAGGGCGGGCTTCGCTGCGAGATCTTAGAGGACGGTTTGATTACTTGCGATAGCCTTGTTCGATATCCCCAATAGCGCCGGTCACCTGACTGTTGGCCTTGTCTGGCACCAAACTCTTAGTCCTTAAGGTTCTGAGCTCGCTCGCGCAAGACAAATTTCTGAATTTTCCCGGTTGAGGTTTTCGGTAGATCACAAAAGACGATTGTGCGCGGCGCCTTGTAATGGGCAAGGTTATCCCGGCAGAACTCGATAATATCGCGCTCCTTAACCTGCGCGCCTTCGCGTAACGTAACAAAAGCACAAGGGCTTTCACCCCAGGTTTTGTCGGGCCGCGCCACTACGGCAGCTTCCAGGATCTTGGGGTGGCGGTAGAGCGCTTCTTCAACCTCCAGGCTAGAGATATTTTCCCCACCTGAAATAATGATGTCCTTGGAGCGATCCTTCACTTCAATATAGCCATCCGCGTGGCGAACGGCTATATCGCCGGTATGAAACCAGCCGCCGGCGAATGCATCGACCGTCGCTTTTGGATTTTTCAAGTAGCCTTTCATAACGGTGTTTCCGCGAAGCATCACTTCGCCGAAGGTTTCACCGTCCCAGGGCACATCCTCCATCGTCTTTGAGTGTTTGACGCTCGCGTTTTCCAAAGTGCCGTAATGGACACCCTGGCGCGCCATACGCCCCGATCGTTGTTTCAGTTCGAGCGCGGGCCAGTCTTCCTGAGGGATGCACACCGTTGCCGGGCCGTAGGTCTCGGTCAGACCGTAGAGGTGAGTCACACGAAAACCGTCAGCCTCCATAGCCTCAATCACCGCTGAGGGCGGAGCAGCGCCCCCGGTTGCTATCTCGACGGCCTGTGGAAGTGCCACTTTGCTTTCAGCGGGCGCATTGGCCAACATATTGAGGACGATCGGGGCACCGCACATATGAGTTACCCCGTGATCCGAAATCGAACGAAATACCAGGCTTGGCTCGACAGCGCGTAGGCAAACATGGGTTGCGAGCGCTGCCGTAACCGCCCAGGTGAAAGTCCAGCCATCACAGTGAAACATTGGCAGAGTCCACAGATAGACAGAGTGTCGATCAAGCCCCACGGTGGACATGTTGCCCAGCGCATTAAGGTACGCGCCACGATGATGATAAACGCAGCCTTTGGGGTTTCCAGTCGTTCCAGATGTATAGAGCAGTGACAGGGATTGCCATTCGTCTTTTGGCTGGTTGCAAAGAAATTCAGGACTCGCGTTATCGATAAATGCCTCATAGTCAGTTTCGCCGATAAGCTCGCCACCATCGCTCTCAGTATCATCGATATCAATTACCATCAGTGGCCGGGATAGGAGAGATAACGCCTCCTTAACGGTTGCGGAAAAAGCCCGATCGGTCAGTATCGCCCGGGCTTCTCCGTGGTCGAGAACGAATGCGATTGTTTTTGCATCCAATCGAATATTAAGAGAGTTGAGTACCGCCCCAAGCATGGGCACTCCGTTATGCGCCTCGAGCATTTCGGGCGTGTTGGCACCCATGATGGCAACACAGTCACCAGGTCCGATTCCTTTGTCAGCGAGTGCCGATGCCAGGCGACAAGAACGTTCCCAGAACTGCGCGTAGGTATAGCGGCGTTTTCCATGAATAATCGCGGTACGGCGCGGCGCCACTTGTGCCGCGCGGCGAAGAAAACTGACCGGCGACAAGGGTTCGAAATTCGCCCGATCTTTCGCCAATGATTGTTCGAAAATAGACAATAGGTAACTCCACCATTGAGTTGGCCAATCCTAACGCCTTCTTGCAAAGTTGTCAGTTTCCCCATCGTCGCCAGATTAGCCAAGATCAAGGCGACAGGTACTCCATGGTCTGCGAGCCATCGAATCGTAATAGGGTCAATCAAAACTGGTCGGCTTGAGTGGCAATCCCTTTTCCGTAGATTTCCGTAGATTATTGACGTCACGGCTATAATCAGTGATCAGTGCGGTTGGGTTGACTCAAACCGTTGACTGAGCTGGAGAGTATTAATTTAGCGGGGTCGGGGGAGGGTAGAACGTGGTTCGTATTCCAGAGGGTAGGGCCTATGATCAGGTCGCTATTGGCGATGAGTTTGACTATGTGCTGACCATCACGGAGACTCATGTTGTTAACGCCGCGGGATTATTTGGTGATTTTAATCCTTTGCACGTTGATGAAAGTTTTGCGTCCCAGTCACACTTTGGTGGCCGTATCCTTCATGGGCCCTTCACTAGCGCCTTTATCGCAGCTCCGATAGGCCTGTATTTTGCTGGCACTGCGATCGCTTATTTGGAGCACAACTGTCGATTCATAGCCCCCGTTCGGCCGGGTGATACGCTGCGCGCCCTGTGGCGAGTTCTGTCCAAGACAGATAAGGCGAAGTTTAAAGGTGGTATTGTTGAGCTTGAGTGTTGTTGTACTAATCAGTCAAACATAGAGGTTGCCAGTGCGACGGGAAAAATTCTGGTTGAGTCGGCTACCCCGCCGGTGGAGTAAGACGCTTGAATACCCGGTGGTTCGGGAGACTATTCGTCGTGCCATTGATGAAGCGATAACGGCTGCAGGTTTACGCGAGTATGTGATTGAGCTCGGCCTGACCGCAGACGTGGGTAACGCCGGCGGCCGACTGAGTAGCATTCAACGGCGAAAGCCCGTGACCGCTAGAGCACTGATGAAGGATCCGGATTTGCTCGTAGTAGACGAAGCGCTTGGGCCCTTGGATTTCAATGCCCGCAGCCAAATCATTAAAAACGTCTGCGAATTCATGAGCGGCCGTGGCGTGCTCTGGGTGCGGGAGACCCCAGCGCTGGCTCGAGAATTCGAAGATGTAATCGTGATGGGTTCGGGCCGGATATTAGAACAAGGTAAGTCTCAAGCATTGCAGCAACAAGGCGGCCCGTTCAAAGCTTTGTTAACGGACTGAGTATGTTCGGAACTGACTCCTCAGCGATAGCGTCTGGCGCAAAAACGATTCGGATACTCGCACTGGAGCCTTGTGGGCCGCCCGATGCAGACATTCTGGGCGCAAGCCTGAAGAGCCTGCGGCTGACAGGGATACATGTCGATTACCAACCCTATGATCGAAACGCCGGGGAGCGACTTGGGGAACGCGGGGTGGCAGAGCGTTTGGCACAGTTAAACGCTGGCCTCGGCACGCCGCGTTATGATTATCTGCTGAGTGTTCGGGGAGGTTACGGCGCAAGCGATCTGCTATCGCTTATCGACTGGTCGGCGCTTACCGGGATGAGCCCACGCCCTCTGATCGGGTTTTCCGATGTAAGCGCGCTACAAAGCGCGTTTTATACCCGCTTACAGTGGCCCGGCCTGCATGCGCCAATGCCTGGCTCACCCTTGTGGACCAATGGTCCCGATGTAGATCAACTGACCGGCTATCTGCAAAAAGGGCTGCCGTGGCGGGGCGCTATCTCTGTTATCCCGTTGACCGCCGGCGCCCAAGAGGCCTGCACCGGTCTGCTGTTTGGCGGTTGCCTGAGTGTTCTGACCAATCTGA
>JAAZYQ010000064.1:0-217 GCA_014239575.1 Gammaproteobacteria bacterium | reverse complement strand
GATCGGCACCGCGTATCTGCCAGCATCGTTTGCCGGGCATATTCTTTTTTTTGAGGATACAGGAGAGAGCGCTTCGCGTGTGCTGCGCTGCTGGCGCCAATGGCTGGATGGTGGTTTGCTGGAAGGAGTGGCTGCCGTGGTTTTGGGGCGTTTTTCGAAGATCGGGGCCGATCGAAATGAAGACTGGTTGCGCGACGAAATGGCGCAGCGCACCCCC
>JAAZYQ010000063.1 GCA_014239575.1 Gammaproteobacteria bacterium | reverse complement strand
GATCCCAAACGCTGCCCGTCACAATTCGTCGAGGATTGAACTGGCTATGCAAGATGCCATCGGTATACAGACGCCGGCTGGCGCCGGCGCCGCGCACCTGATACAGGCGGCCATTTTGTCGCTGACTCCACAGGACGGCTATGGGACTACTCCTCGATTTTTCCTATGGACAATGGCCATTCCTGCGGTACTCGATTGTAATACGGCGACTCTCGCGTGTTGCTGGTCTGGGCAATTAAAAAACGGATTTCGATGCAACGGCAAAGGTACACGAAAAGCTTAGTCCAGATGGAGCCAGAACTACCGACCAAAACAGACCAGGCCAGGCCTCAACTATGCCGAATCCGTGGCGGGGTGAGGGAACCCGGGCACTGCCAGCCAAAGCTCAAGCGGTGGCATCAGCCCCCGACATAGGTCTTAAAAGCCTGCAAATCCAGAAAATACCGACAGACCTCGACATCAGCGGCCATCAGCAGGGGAACCTTCTCACCGTAGGCGTCGGCCCAGTCCAGGCTCTGATCGACATCATGCACCCGGATAGAAAAACAGTAATCGCTTTGCAGTGCCACGAGCTGTGCGTGCATATCCTCGCACAGGTGACAATCCTGACGCATGTACAAATCAAGAATCCCAGTTGGCATTACTTGCCCCTAAGTCATAGAACCTTTGCAATTGAAAGGATATTCTAGGGGCTGGTTACTGCCGGTTCATACCCATGCCCCTGTCACTCTGGCTATCGATGTCGGCCATCTGCATTCTTGGCGCTATGTCCCCCGGGCCCAGCCTGGCAGTAGTGGTCCAGAACACTTTGGCAGGCGGGCGGACTCAGGGGGTCGTGACAGCCGTAAGCCATGGCGTTGGAATCGTCATCTGGGCCCTGCTGACCGCGGGCGGGATTGGTCTGCTGATCACCCAGCAACCCGCTCTGTTCGACGGCATGCGCTACGGCGGGGCAATATTGCTGGTGTACCTTGGAATCCGCAGTCTGCGCAGCACAGCGAGCGCCGCCGAAGCGTTGCACCCTGTTGCCACGGCTGGCCGCGCTACTCCGGTCCGGGATGGCTTCGCGATCGCCATCACTAATCCAAAGATTGCACTTTTCTTCCTCGCCCTTTTCAGCCAGTTTGTCCGACCCGAGGCCGGAATGGGCGAGAAAGTGATCATGGCGCTGACCGCTGGGATCATCGATGCACTCTGGTATGCGCTCGTTGCATTGGTGCTCTCGCACTCGGCAATCCTTGAGCGCCTACGCGCCCGGGCCCGAATGCTGGACCGTCTTTTTGGCCTGATTCTGATTGCGCTGGCGATACGGGTCGCCCTGTAATGTAATTTCTGACGAAGGGAAACCTTGTTGCGCTGCGCAATATACCGCGGTCTGATAATGATTCTAAAAGGTAAATAACTTTATTTACCGATATTTTTCATTTCTACATGACTGCTTTGGTTGACAACTTCATTTGTGCAATGCACCATTGTCTTAACAAAGATCAGGTGAAGGTGGTTCAAGTCCAATAGCCATCCACAGACACCCGGATAGCGCCGGGAGGCGATTTATGCAGATCACAGACAAAGTCAGCGTAGTCACCGGCGCCGCCAGCGGCATAGGCCGTGCCACAGCACTGGAACTCGTAACCCAGGGGGCCAAGGGTATCGCCCTGGTAGACCTTAACGAGAGGCCGCTACGTGATCTTGCCGATGAGATCAACAGCACGGCGGGCAGCGAAGTGGCTTTGCCATTCGCCGGGGACGTCACCGATGAGGATTTTCGCGCCCTGGTGTTTGATGAGGCCACGCGCCAACATGGCATTGTCCAAATCGTGGTTCCGGCTGCCGGCATTTTTCGCGACCGGATGGCGGTCAAAATTGATCGCGATAGCGGGAAGGCTGATATCTACCCGGCAGAGGTCTTTCGCCAGGTTCTGGAAGTAAATCTGATTCACCCGGTTTACTGGGCCATGGAAATGATCGCCAGAATCGCGCTCGATCGGCGTGAGCGCGGCCTGAAAAAATGGCTGGCCGAGGAGAAAGTCCAGGGCACCATTATCTTTATCGGCTCGGTCTCCTCACAGGGCAATCGCGGTCAAGTCTCCTATGCCAGCACGAAGGCCGGTCTTGAAGGCGCGGCCTCAACGCTAATGAAAGAAGCAATGTTCCACGGGGTACGCACCGGGGTCATCCATCCAGGCTTTGTCGACACGCCGATGCTTCAAGCCATGCCGGAAGGCTATGTTGAGCAGCATATCCTTCCCAATACCCAGCTCGGCCGGCTAATTCGGCCCGAGGAAATCGCCGACGCGATTTGCTTTATGATTCGAAATTCTGCAGTCAGCGGCCAGTTATGGGCCGATGCCGGCTGGCACCCAGCCCCTGCCTGATACCCCCGTCGGGTCCCCTCGGGGAGCCAGGTTTTGGGCCACGGTAACGGCTTGCGCGCTTGAGTCACAAAGGAACGGGTCTTATGATCCGCACTACTCCTTTTCCCGTAGCGATCATGATCGGGCGTCACTAGCCCAACCCACACCATGAATAAGCAATCCCTCGATCCCCTTTGGATTGGCAAAACCTTTGACGATTTTCTGTTTCGCCCGCAAAGGGGTGTTACAGCCAGCCGCGCAGCTGTACCGCTGAGGTCGAACCTGACTCACGCCATTGCCTTGGAATTACCCATTATCTCGTCCAATATGGATAGCGTCACTGGAGGCGACATGGCACAGACCATGGCCCTTGAAGGCGGATTAGGCGTTGTTCACCGTGGCCAGAGTATTGAGCGCCAAAGTGATACGGTGGCACGGGTCAAACGCAGCCACAGCGCCGTGATTGAACACCCTCGCACCCTGCCTGCCGGCTCTACAATCGGCGAGGCCCGCGCATTCGCGCGCAAACACAAGATCAACGGCATTCTGATTGAAAATGCACCCGGTAGCGCCATCCTGGCGGGTGTTCTGACACGCCGGGACATTCCGTGGGACCGTTCACAGGACGGCGAGATTGTGGACCGCTTCATGACACCACTGGCCGAGTTAAAAACCGCAGGGCCGCGAGTAGCAACCGAAGAAGCAGAGCGCATCATGTTTGATGGCCGCATCGAGCGACTGCCGCTGATCGACGATGAGCGACGTATCCATGGGCTCATCACGCGCAAGGACGTGCGCTTTTTGCGCGAGCGTCCGTTTGCCAGCAAAGACGCCAAGGGCCGACTACTCGCGGGAGCCGCTGTTGGTTGTTCTGGGGATTTTTTAGAGCGTGCCCAGGCACTCCTCGAAGCCGGTGCCGATTGCCTTTTTGTGGATATTGCTCACGGCCATTCGCAGGTCATGCAAAACGGGATCGAGCGCCTGCGGGCGCAGTTTCCCAGCACTCCACTGGTCTGCGGCAATGTGGCTACGGGTGCCGGTGCCCAATTCATGCGCGATCTGGGGGCTGATGCCGTCAAAGTGGGGGTTGGCCCGGGTCGGGGCTGCCGGACACGCCTGGAGACCGCGGCTGGCGTACCGCAACTACAGGCTATCCGTGAGGCCTGGTGTGCGGTGGGTGGCGAGATTGCGATCATGGCAGATGGCGGTGTACGCCACGACAAGGATATCTTCCTGGCACTTGCCTGCGGTGCTGACACCGTAATGCTGGGAAGTGCACTTTCAGGTACCGATGAAGCGCCCGGACGGGTGATCGAGGATCCAGCAACTCATAGCAAGAAGAAAATATACCGCGGTATGACGTCCCCTGAAGCCGTGATGGAGTCGCTCTACGACGGCGAGGACACTGAAGCCGTGGATGCGGCGCTGGCAACACCACCGGAGGGTCAGGAAATCCAGGTGCCCTACCGCGGTGGCGTGGTCGATATCCTCCACCGAATTCGCGGTCATCTGCGCTCGGCGGTCAGTTATTCCGGCTGTGAATCCCTGGCCGATGCACGTGAGATGACCCTGCCTGACCCGCTGCAGTACCTGATCGTACTGTCCGAAGCTGCACGACGGGAATCCTACGAACGCTGAGACTGACCCAAACGCAATGACCCATACCCCAGCACCGACAACGGCTACCCTGGGGCCGGTGGCTACCCCTGAATCTGGGGCTTGGCACCTGCTGGGGCTGATCGCCCCACTGGTTACCCTAACGGGCATCGTTGCAGGTCAACCGGCGGCGGGCGCCATCTTAGTCCTGGTGCTCTACCCGCTTGTGGATCTCGCCCTGGCTCGATCCGCGCCATTACGGGCCGTGCGTAGCGATGGGCGGGGCCTTTCGCTGCTGCTTTACCTGCACGTACTATTGCATACCAGCGTCATTGTGGCGCTCTGCTGGTGTGTCACAGTCGCTGGCAACACCGCTGCCACCTGGGTCGCCATGCTTAGTGTTGGGATCAACAGTGGTTCGAGCGGCATCATCGTGGCGCATGAACTAGGGCACAGTTCCGCACGATCGATTAACCACTGGCTCGGACGCTGGAATCTGCTGCTGACGCTTTATCTGCATTTCACGATTGAGCACAATCGCCATCATCATCCGGCGGTGGCTACCGACACCGACCCGGCCAGTGCGCCGCGTGAACGCAACTTCTGGCAACAACTGGCGTACACCCTCCCAGCCCAGTTTAAGAGCGCCTGGGTACTCGCCGGGCGCAGCGGATCACACCAACGTTTCAACCCGGTGCTGCTCGGTTTATTGCTCCAGAGTATCCTGGTCATCGGCATATGGCAGGGACTGTCGAGCAGTGTCGCTTTGGCTTTTGTCGGCCAGGCGCTGATCGGCATCTTCATGCTGGAATACGTCAACTACATCCGGCATTACGGGTTGCGCCGTGAGCCAGGCGCTCCGGTGACAGCACAGCATTCCTGGCAGACCGAGGCGCGCTGGTCACGTTGGACACTGCTGGAATTAACTCGCCATCCCGCACATCACCTGCACCCCGGGCGACATTTCTGGGCACTGCAACCTTGCCCCGATGCACCCACACTCCCTGCGGGCTACTACGCCCTATTCTGGCCGGCACTGATTCCCCCATGGTGGCGCCGACTGATGGACCCCTTGCTGGAGCCTGGCAACAGACCCGGGTGACCCGCGAACACGCTTTGGTGGGACACTTCATTTATGCCATGACGGCAGTGACAGCTGTTTTGGATTTTCTAGCACAACCAGCGCTGGCTCAGCCAGGTACGATCTGTGCCAGGCCCATGGCGAGTCCCGGGTAACGGATCACAACTCCCAGGTGTTTTCGCATCAGGGTGTTATCTATGCGCTTGGACTCAGCCAGGTAGGAGCGCATCTCGGGGCTTAACTGCGAGCGCGCCGTCTTAGCATCGATCACTGGCGGGCGGGGAAGATCAACGGCATCGGCGACCTGAAAGAAAAAGTCAGTCATAGTTGAGGGATACCCGTCACTGATGTTATAGACCGGACATGGTTCATCGATCCGCGCGGCTACGAGACAGGCGCGAACCAGATCTTCGACATGTACCCGGTTGCTCCAGGGGCAAAGCGCCGGCGCGAGCACCGGCTGCCCGGCCCGCAACCGTTTCAGCGGTAATTTACCCGGCCCGTAAATGCCCGGCACCCGAAGCACGACCAACGCTATCCCCAGGGCATCACACCATTGACGCATGGCCATCTCGGCATCTACACGCCGCCGTGCACGATCCGTTCGTGGCGCCAGCACTCGCTCCTCGGTCACCCATTCCCCTTGGCAATCACCGTATACCCCGGTGGTGCTGATCAATACCACCCGCGACGGTGCCTGGCCATCTGCCAAAAGACGTCGCGTCAAATTTCGCAGGCGCAGATCCTGGCTACCCTCAGGCGAGGGTGGTGCGAACCAGTACAGCACCCTGTCAGTCACTGGCACAGAAAGCGTTATTTCCGAATCAAGGTCTGCACTGACCGCTTCAATACCTTCAGCACCCAGTACCGCGACACTGGTCGGGGTGCGCACCACGGCACCTACCGAGCCGCCGTCGTCACATTCGAGGTGGGCGACCTGCCGGCCGACATAGCCGCAACCGACAAACAAACTCTCCATAGGTTTATTGCGAGGATGCGGTCAGGGTACCGGCGGTAACCAGAGTGGCAACGGTGACTTCAGCGCGCTTGCACTTCAGCTGCCCACTGACCTCAGCGCTGAGATTGGGTGGGCTGATCACTCCCTGTATGCGTGCCGCCTTAGCTCCAAGAGGACAGCCGGCATCGTTCAGCCGATCGATGTTGGTATCACTGATCAGGGAACGCAGATTGTCAATCGATACCTGCAGGCCCCAATTACCAGCGTTATCGACCACACCAGACATCCGTACGCCACGCACTTCGACAAATGCCAGCCCGTCGGTGGTCACTTGAACCGAGACCGCCTCGATACGCTGATCTGTTGCCGAACCAACCGCCACCACATCAGCTGTAGAGGTCAAAGAAAGGGCGCCAATATAGGTGCCAGCATAACTGCCGGTACCATCGCCTCGTGACACTGAAAGTTCAATGCCGCTACTCGATGAGCTTGCGCAGCCGGCTAATAAGCCCATGCATAACGATACGATGGCACCGGCTCGGCATAACGGCCGAAAAGATGAAACGCGGCTGATCGATGACAAGAACAAATCCATGGCGCACCATCATAACGCATCAGGCAACTACCCCAACCATACCGCCCTAGAGAAAAATCGACGACCGCACGTAGTACGCGAAACAAGACCCCGAGCAGACCATGATTGAGCGGTCCAGACAACGGCTAGGTCTGGGCTTCGCTGGTCTTACTGGGGCTAGACAAGCGATCTGGGGGTCTTTCTTTGTCGGCGACGGGCGATAGACAGGGTGTTGTCCCTCAGGTTCGGCGCCGGCATCGCCTGCAATAAGTGATCGACCCGCGAACTTTCTGCAATTCGCGCCATGACTGTAGTAGCCAAACTTAACGGGTATCAGCGTGATCGAGTACCGGAGCTGACAGCAGATGTCTCCACCCCTTGGCGCCCTAACAACCTTAGGTTTCCACACGCCTTTTTTAGACTGCTATTATTCCCCTCCGGTGGACCGATCCTGCAACAAGCCACAAGGCGCTACCGTTTGCGCAACAGTGCCTCGGCGCCCGTTGGCTATCACAGCTCAAGGAGACAACCATGGACGAAGATTCACGTACCCAGCTTGAAGCCGCTGCCTTCAGGGGGCTGGTCGCGCACCTGCAGCAACGCACCGATGTGCAGAACATCGACCTGATGAATCTCGCCGGATTTTGTCGAAACTGCCTGTCCAAATGGTACATGGCAGCCGCCCAGGACCAAGGGGTGTCTGTGGATTACGACGCTGCGCGCGAGATCGTCTACGGCATGGCCTACAATGAATGGAAGCGTGACTATCAGGGCGAGGCAACTGAACAGCAAAAAACAGATTTCGAAACAACCAAACCGCTACACGCCTCGATCAGCGGCCACCACAAGGCCTGACCCATGACGACCACTCTTGAGGTACAACAGATTCCCTGCCTTTCGGATAACTACGGCTATCTGGTCCATGATGCCGTCAGTGGACTGACCGCAACCATCGACACTCCCGACACCGGGCCGATCCTGCAGGCGCTGGAAAAAAAAGGCTGGCGACTGGATTTCATCTTTAACACCCACCACCACGATGACCACGCCGGAGGCAACCTGGCGCTGAAGGAAAAAACCGGTTGCGAGATTATTGGGCCACGTGCCGATGCCGATCGCATCCCGGGGATTGACCGCCAGGTAGGCGAAGGTGATTCGGTGGCGCTCGGCGAGTGGCCATTCACTGTACACGATACGCCTGGACATACCAGGGGCCATATTGTGTATCACTGCCAGCCAGCGGGAGTCGCCTTTGTCGGTGACACCCTGTTTGCATTGGGTTGCGGACGACTCTTTGAAGGGTCACCCTCACAGATGTGGGATTCACTGCAGAAAATCTTATCCTGGCCGGACCAGACCCTGATTTATTGCGCGCACGAGTACACCCAAGCCAACGCGCGCTTTGCGCTCTCGGTAGAGCCAGGTAATACCGACCTGGTAGCACGGGATGTCCAGATCAGCGCCGCGCGCGAACGCGGCGAACCCACCGTGCCAACCACGTTGGCGTTGGAGAGAAAAACCAACCCCTTCCTGCGACCTCACAGCTCAAACCTGCAGCAGACCGTGGGGCTCGTCGGCGCTTCTGATGTCGAAGTGTTTGCCCGCACCCGGGAAATGAAAGACAGTTTTTAACCTGGTTAGCCATGAGTCTTGCTCTACAAAACACTACAATTCAAACGCTATTGATAAGAATCAGGTGTTGAATAACTTTGCTCGACACCTGGTTCCTTGGCATACCGCCAGCAAAAGCCCCGCCCAAGCCGGATTTGAAAAAGGGTTTCACATGTCAAATTGCAGTGCACGTCATGGCAGACCCGATGCTTCAGGGTGAGTGGCGCCTGGGCATTGTGCTGGGAACATCCGTATGAGTACCGCGCCGCGTATTGCCGTTGACATCGGCGGCACCTTTACCGATGCGGTCCTGCAGGTGGGAGCTACACGCTATACCGCCAAAGTACTGACCACCTCGGCCAACCCAGCCGAGGGCTTCATGCAGGGTGTTTCGCAACTGCTATCGCAAGCCGTGGTCGCGCCAGCCGATGTGGCCCTGATTACCCACGGCACCACACTGGCGACCAATGCGCTGATCGAAAGGCGTGGTGCGCGAACGGCACTGGTCGTGACCGATGGACACCGCGATTCGTTGGAGATCGGTTACGAAAACCGCTTTGACCAGTACAACTTTGATGCCAATCGCAACCCACCACTGGTGCCACGTGCACTACGCTGGAGTGTGCGTGAGCGGGTTGATTACCGCGGCCAGGTGTTACAGGCCCTGGATGAGTCTTCCGTCAATGCACTGATCGAGCGCATTGAGACTGAGTCCATCAAAAGCGTCGCAGTGGGATTGCTGCATGCCTATGCCAATCCGGCACATGAGGCGCGCATACGCGAGATTCTTTTGCAGCACTTCCCGGATCTTTATATCTCTTTGTCCAGCGAGGTTTGTCCCGAGATCCGTGAATACGAACGCCAGAGCACCACTTGCGCCAATGCCTACGTTCGGCCACTGATATCGAGTTACCTCGTTGACGTTCGCCAACGGCTGGCTGACAGTGGCTTCAACTGCGCCTGCCTGCTGATGACATCGGGAGGCCACCAGGTCACCATCGACATCGCGGCAGCGTTCCCGGTACGCCTGGTGGAATCCGGACCCGCCGGGGGGGCCATCCTGGCAGCCCATCTTGCCCGCACACTCGGTGAATCGTCGGTGCTGTCTTTTGATATGGGTGGCACGACCGCCAAGATCTGCCTGATCGATGATTACGAGTTGCCGCTGTCGCGCACGTTTGAAATTGATCGCGCCCACCGGTTCATGAAAGGCAGCGGCATGCCGATCAAGATTCCGGTCGTGGACATGGTTGAAATCGGTGCTGGCGGTGGCTCACTCGCCCGAGTCGACGAGCTGGGCCGTGTCACTGTGGGGCCTGACAGTGCCGGAGCTGATCCCGGGCCCGCCTGTTACGGTCAAGGCGGTCAAGGCGCTGCCGTCACCGACGCCAACCTGCTGCTGGGACGACTCGACCCCGACCATTTTGCCGGCGGACGCCTGTCTCTTGATTCCCAAGCTGCGCACGATGCTGTGCACCAGGCCGTAGGTGAACCACTGCGCACCCAGGCAGACGGTGCCGCTCAGGCCATCATTGAAATCGTCGATGAAAACATGGCCAACGCAGCCCGGGTACATGCGGTGGAGAAAGGATCTGATGTGACTCAGCGCACTCTGATCGCCTTTGGCGGGGGTGCGCCGCTGCACGCCATGGCAGTGGCACGCAAACTGGGCATTTCCCGGGTCATCATCCCGCGTGATGCCGGGGTGGGCTCCGCCGTGGGTTTTCTACTCGCACCGGTTGCCTTTGAGGTTGTGCGCAGCCGGTTTACTGTGCTGGATGAACTCGACCCGGCGCTGATCAACACGCTGTTCGATGAAATGTCGCACGAAGCGCGATCCACTGTACAACTCGGTGCCAAAGAGGCGCGTATCGACGAGGTACGCCATGCCTACATCCGCTACGCTGGGCAAGGCCATGAAATCAAAGTCCGCCTGCCCGACCGGCCACTGACAAAAGCCGATCGTGACATCATCAACGCCGCCTTTACTCACGCCTACCAAACACAGTACGGCCAGGGCATCCCCGGCGTCCCCCTTGAGATTCTGACCTGGTCATTGACAGCTTCAGCCCCGGCCAATGACAACGTCCACCAGATACAGTCATTGTCAGCAACATCAGCTGACGATAGCTCAGCCCGGCGGGCAGTGCAGATGCCGGGCACCGACGCAAAGATCGACTGCCCGGTGCTGTCCCGCAACGCCCTGTCGGCAGATGTATCCATCGATGGTCCGGTAGTGATCACCGAAGACCAGACCACGCTGATTGTCCCGGGACAATGGGATGTATCGTGCAATGAACATGGCGACCTTGTTGCCAACAATCATCAAACTGCCGGTCATAGCGGAGCGATCGGGGGCACTTTGGCAACTATCCAGCGCCAGGTCACCTGGGACCGACTGATCAGCATTGTTGAAGAACAGGCCCAGGCGCTCATTCGCACTGCCTTTTCGACAACCGTGCGTGAAGCTGGTGACCTGTCAGCCGGCATCTTTGATCTTTCCGGACGCATGCTGGCACAGGCTATCACCGGCACTCCAGGCCATGTCAATGCCATGGCCGCATCGGTCGGCTACTTTCTCGAGGCCATTCCACTGGAGCGCATGTGTGCAGGTGACGTCTACGTTACCAATGATCCGTGGCTTGGTACCGGACATCTCTTTGACTTCACCGTAGTAACCCCAGCCTTTATCGACGAATGTATTGTTGGCCTGCTTGCCTCTACTGTCCACGTGGTAGATATCGGTGGCCGCGGCTTCGGCCCGGATGCCGGCCAGATATTCGAAGAAGGGTTATGCGTGCCAATCCTGCCACTCTTTGAACAGGGTCAACCCTGTGAAGCGGTGATGGCCATTGTCCGCGCCAATGTGCGCGAACCGGATCAAGTGATCGGTGACCTGTACTCGCTGACCGTCGGCAATGCAGTCGGCTGCACCCGCCTGGTCGAGATGATGACCGAATTTGGGCTGAGCGACCTTGATGAAATCAGTCAGCACATCATTGAGCGTTCACGCTCAGCCATGCTGGACGAGATGGCAGAACTGCCTCGCGGCCTCTGGCGCAACGAGATGACCGTGGACGGTTACGGTGAACCCGTCACTCTCAAGGCCGAATTACAGATCAGTGACGAGGGAGTATCGGTCGATTTTTCCGGCACTTCAGGCGTTTCACCCTTTGGCATCAACGTGCCGCTGAGTTACACCCAAGCTTATGCTTCGTTCGGGGTACGCTGCGTCATTGGTTCGGCAATACCGAACAACGCTGGCTCACTTGAGCCGATCAAGGTTACCGCACCATCCGGTTGTATTCTCAACGCGCCACGGCCGCACGCCGTCGCCGTGCGCCATGTCATTGGCCAGATGCTGCCGGACGTCGTGCTGGGCTGTATCGACAAGGTTCTACCCCACCGGGCACCTGCTGAAGGCAGTTCCAGTTTGTGGAATCCGATGATGACCGGCGGGCCCGGACTGCTGGACGGTCAGGATTACGGCAGCGCCACACCGTTCTCGGTCACTATTTTCCATTCCGGCGGCACCGGAGCACTACCCTGGCGCGATGGCCTTTCAGCTACCGCTTTTCCTTCCGGAGTGCGCAACACCCCGGTTGAGATTACCGAGTCCATCGCCCCGGTGATCTTCCATCGCAAAGAACTGCGCCCAGGTTCGGGTGGTGATGGCCGCTACCGCGGTGGTCACGGCCAGTTGATCGAGATCGCCCATGCCCAAGGCGCACCATTCGCGATCTTTGCCTTGTTCGACCGGGTCGATTACCCGGCTCGGGGCCGAAACGGCGGTACCGATGGCGCTCCTGGGGTGGTTCGCCTTGCCAGTGGCAAGACGCTGAAAACCAAGGGTAAACAGATCGTTCCTGCGGGTGAACGACTGGTGATGGAACTCCCCGGAGGTGGTGGTT
>JAAZYQ010000062.1 GCA_014239575.1 Gammaproteobacteria bacterium | reverse complement strand
AGCAGGATGTCTTGGAACTACGCCACGCGATCGAGTCCATGGCGGCATATCATGCCGCGGCTCGGCGCACTGAAACCGATATGGAGATGCTGCGCGCCGCCTACAAGCGAATGATTATCTCTCATGGCCAAGATGACGCCGTGGTCGAAGCCAAAGCCGATGCAGACTTTCACCTCGCGATCGGTGAAGCCTCGCACAACGTGGTGCTGGTCCACGTGATGCGTAGCCTGTTCTCGCTGCTGCGTCGCAGCATCCATTACAACCTGGAAAACCTGTACCAACGGCCTGATAACTTCAAGCATCTTCGCGACCAGCACTATCATCTGATGAATGCGATACTGGATGGCGACCCACAGGCCGCCAAGACCGCCTCGGATAATCACATCAGTTATGTCGAGAAAAAGCTTCAGGATATGAATATTCATAGGCAACGTGAAGCCCGCGCTCATCGTCGTGTGGCCGGTCTAGCCTTATCTTGATTGACCCAGATGGTTAACCGTCCGGCACGACGGCGGCGTCGCCCCTTATCTAGTAGGAATGATTCGGTCGCCCTAAAATCATTGAGCAAGCCACAAGGCCTGGCGTCCTTGCCTAAAGGATGAACGATATACCACTAGAATAACGTTGCTATGCTGCGATACATGCTGATTCTTTTTTTCGTGCTCTTTGGAGTCTGGTGGTTGTTATCCGGGCATGGGACCGTTCTGCTGCTGAGTCTTGGCATCGCATCAGCATTGCTGGTGGTTCTTTGCGCGAAGCGTTTAGGCATACTGGATGCTGAGGGTTTGCCGCTCAGGCTACTTCCAGGACTGACACGCTACGCGCCCTGGCTGGCTGGGCAGATCGTCAGCGCCAGTGTGGATGTGGCACGCCGTATCGTCGATCCACGCTTGCCCATAAGCCCATCAATCATCCATGTCGACGCCGGCCAACGCACCGCCGTAGGCCGGGTCAGTTACGCCAATTCGATCACCCTGACGCCCGGGACGATCTCGCTAGATGTCACTGACAACCAGATAGAAGTGCATGCCCTGACGGATGACGCGGCTGAGGAGTTAACACAAGGAGAAATGGCTCGACGCGTATGCTCCATGGAGGGCAAGTAATGTACACGCTTACCGGCATCGCGCTACTGGTCACTATGGTGCTGGCCTTGATTCGGGCAATCAAGGGGCCCACCGTCTATGACCGGATTCTGGCCTCGAATGCCTTGGGCACCAAGACCGTGCTGATGATTGTGGTGCTTGGCTTTATCGTTGGTGAGCCAGACTTGTATATTGACGTCGCACTGATGTACGCCCTGATCGGCTTCATCGGTACCGTCGCTGTCCTCAAGGTATCCGAGTTCGGCGATCTTGGTCAGGCTCAGTCACCGCGTGATGAAGGCAAATCATGAGCCTCGCACTAGACCTTGCAAGCGGTGCCCTGTTGGTTATCGGCGCACTGTTCACCCTGGTAGGTGGCATTGGGCTACTGCGCCTGCCGGATGTCTTCACTCGCCTGCATGGCGCCGGCATTACCGATACCCTGGGGGCTGGCGCCATTTTGCTGGGGCTTGCGCTGGCAGCCGGCTGGACTTTGCTGCTGGGCAAACTGCTATTACTTCTGGCGATCCTGGCGCTACTGAATCCCTCCGCCTCACATGCCCTGGCCCGCGCGGCCAGACATGGTATCCACAGACCCTGGCTTGATAAGCCGAAAATCTAAGTGCTGATCGAGGCCATCAATATCGTGCTGCTGGGGATGCTGGCGCTGACCGCGCTTGCCGCGGTTCGGCTGCATGATCTTTTTGCCGTGACCATGATGTTTGGTATCTACAGCCTGCTCGCTGCGGTCGTGTTCGTGGTTCTGGATGCGGTAGATGTGGCATTTACCGAGGCGGCTGTAGGTGTCGGCATTTCGACAATATTGATGCTGGCGACTATTGGCCTGGTGGGCAGGCACGAGCAGCGCCCGGCACACCGGCCCCTACTGCCGTTACTGGTAGTTGCGGTCACTGGCGCGGCGCTGGTCTATGGCACACTCGACATGCCTTTTTTCGCTGACCCAGCGGCACCCGTACATCAGCACGTTGCACCGTACTACCTCGGTAAATCACCGGAGCAAACCGGCATCCCTAACGTCGTTACCAGCATCCTCGCGAGTTACCGTGGTTACGACACTCTGGGCGAGTTGGCGGTGATTTTTACCGCTGGGGTCGGGGTTCTGGCTCTGCTTGGCCTGCGGCGACGTAAACGACCTTCGAAAGAGCGCCCAACGCCATGAGAGACAATCCGGTTCTACGCATTGTCGCCAAAATCATCATCCCGGTGATCCTGCTATTTGCCCTTTACGTACAGTTTCATGGTGACTTCGGTCCGGGTGGTGGTTTTCAGGCCGGGGCCATCTTCGCTGCTGGATTTATTCTTTACGGCTTGGTGTTCGGCACCGAAGCCCTGCGCAACGCCATACCGCCCGGACTGTTACGGTTTGTTATGGCACTCGGGCTGGTCTTGTATGCCGGGGTTGGCGCAACCACAATGCTGCTGGGCTCAGATTACCTTGCCTACGGGGCACTCGCAGACGATCTGATAAGCGGCCAACACCTGGGAATCTTCCTGGTCGAACTTGGGGTGGGCATCACGGTGAGTGCAGTGATAGTCACCATCTTTCTGGCCTTTGCCGGGCGCAACGATCCGTGAACGTCGCTGGGCTGTACAACTACTGGATCGTCATCCTGCTGATGATGACCGGTTTCTACGTGGTGATCTCCAGTGGCAATCTGGTCAAGAAAATCATCGGATTGAACCTATTCCAGGCCTCGGTTTTTATTCTTTATATCAGCATGGGTAAAGTCGTGAACGGCGCCGTACCCATATTGCGCGAAGGCGTCACGACTTACTCCAACCCTCTGCCCCATGTGCTCATCCTGACGGCGATCGTGGTCGGGGTAGCCACCACTGCCTTAGGTCTCGCGCTCGTCGTGCGAATTCGTGAAGCCTACGGCTCAGTCGAAGAAGACGATATTCATCGCCAGGACGAGTCCTTGTGATTAGTGCGCAACTGCCGGCGCTACAGGTGGTTGTGCCGTTGCTGGCTGCGCCACTGTGTCTGATCTTGCATAGACCCTTTGCAGCGTGGCTACTGACATTCGTCGTCAGCGGCATCTCGCTTCTGGTTTCAGTTACTCTGCTCGGGCAAATACTGGAACACGGCGTGATCGACTACACCTTCGGTGGCTGGGCGGCGCCGTTTGGAATCGCATACCACATCGATTTTGCCAACGCTTACGTATTGTTGATCGTCACAGCGATCAGCACAGTGGTGTCCATCTTTGCCAAGCGCAGTGTCGCCAGTGAAATCGAGGCACATAGCCAGGGACTGTTTTACACCGCCTGGCTACTTTGTCTGACTGGACTGCTTGGCATCACGATAACCGGGGACGCATTCAACCTTTTTGTCTTTCTCGAGATTTCCTCGCTGTCGAGTTACGTACTCATTGCGATGGGGAACGATCGCAAAGCGCTGACGGCGGCCTACCAGTATCTGATCATGGGAACGATCGGTGCAACTTTTATTCTTATTGGGATCGGTCTTTTGTACATGCTGACCGGCACACTAAACATGCTCGATATGGCGCAGCGCTTGGTGGCCGTTGCCGACAGTCGCACAGCGCGCACCGGTTTTGCTTTTCTGACGGTGGGTCTGGGCCTGAAAATCGCGCTGTTCCCACTTCATCTGTGGTTACCCAATGCCTATGCCTACGCGCCCTCAGCAGTCAGCGCCTTCCTTGCGGCTACTGCGACCAAAGTGGCTGTCTACGTCCTGTTGCGCTTTATGTTCTCGGTTTTTGGCATCAACTTCGCGCTCGGTGCCATGCCGCTATCGACCATGCTGGTCGTTCTGGGCTCGATCGCGGTCCTTTCGGCGTCTACAGTCGCTATATTCCAGCACAACCTGAAGAGAATGCTGGCGTACTCCAGCATCGCTCAGATCGGCTATCTGATACTAGGTGTTAGCCTGGCGACGCCTGCTGGGCTTACAGCCACTCTGTTGCATCTTTTCAACCATGCGCTGATGAAGGGCGCACTGTTTCTCGCGCTCGGCTGTATTGCCTGGCGGCTGGGCAGTGTGCGCCTCGAGGACCTGCGCGGACTCGGCTACCGGATGCCCTGGACCATGGGTGTTTTCGTGATTGGCGGTCTCAGTCTGATCGGCCTGCCACTCACCGCGGGCTTTATCAGTAAATGGTATCTGGTGCTGGCCGCTGTGGAGCGAGGCTGGTGGCCCGTTGTCCTTGTCATCATTGCCGGGTCACTGCTTGCCGTGATCTATGTCTGGCGCGTGATCGAGACCGCATACCTTGGCAAAACCGAAGAAGCCGTCAGTGGCGCCGAAGCGCCGCTGTCTATGCTGGTTCCGGCCTGGCTGCTGGCTATCGCCAATCTGTATTTCGGCATGCATACCGAACTCAGCGCGGGCATTGCATCACAGGCCGCCATGGTGCTGTTCGGGGGACAACCATGAGCGACTCGATGCTATTTCTGATCGTACTGACACCGTTTATCGGAGCCGGGCTGATCGTTGTCACCGGCAACCGGCCCAATCTACGCGAGACAGTTAGCGTCGCAACTGGCCTATTACTGCTAGCTGAGGTTGCCTCATTGGTTCCGGACGTGCTGGCTGGGGAAACCCCCGGCCTGCTGCTGGCAATACCAGTGCCCGGAGTACCACTGGCACTTCAGGTCGAGCCATTGGGATTACTCTTTGCACTGATTGCCTCGTCTTTGTGGATCGTCACGACGATCTATGCCATCGGTTATATGCGCAGCCATCATGAAATCCACCAGACCCGCTTCTATGCCTTTTTCGCCATCGCAATTGGTGCCACCATGGGAATAGCCCTGGCACAGAATCTGTTTACCCTATTCCTTTTTTACGAATTGTTGACGATCTCGACTTATCCGCTCGTTACCCATGCCGGTACGCCAGAAGCTCGTCGTGGGGGGCGGGTATATCTGGGTGTCCTGATGGGTACCTCCATGGGGTTTTTACTGCTGGCGGTGATCTGGACCTGGCAGTTAACCGGCACCACCGGCTTTAAGGCAGGCGGTATTCTTGCGGGGCAGGCTTCACCGCTGGTCATTGGGATTCTCTATGGGCTTTTCGTCTTCGGTATCGGCAAAGCCGCACTGATGCCTTTCCATCGGTGGCTACCAGCCGCGATGGTAGCCCCCACTCCGGTAAGCGCACTGTTGCACGCCGTTGCAGTGGTAAAAGCAGGTGTTTTTGCCATCCTCAAGGTCACGGTCTATATTTTTGGTATCGATCTGGTTAGAGGCAGCACTGCCAGCACGGCCCTTTTATGGGTGGCAGCGGCGACTATTATCGGCGCCTCACTTGTCGCGCTGTACCAGGACAATCTCAAACGCCGTCTGGCTTATTCCACCATCAGCCAGTTGTCTTACGTGGTCCTTGGCGCAGTGCTGGCCAACGCCGCCAGTATTTCTGGCGCAGCCATGCACATCGCTACCCACGCGGTCGGCAAGATCACTTTGTTTTTCTGTGCCGGCGCAATTCTGGTGGCTGCCCACAAAACCCGGGTCAGTGAACTCGATGGACTTGGTCGGCAAATGCCGCTCACTATGGGAGCCTTCCTGATCGCGAGTCTCAGTATTGCTGGGTTGCCACCGACGGGCGGCTTATGGGGAAAATGGTATCTCGCACTCGGAGCGCTTGATGCGGGCTACGGCATACTGGTCGGGGTTCTGATGCTGAGCACACTGCTGAATATCGCTTATCTTCTGCCGATTCCGTTGCGAGCTTTCTTCGGCCAATCGCCTAAAACCACGGTGCAGTTCAACGAGGCCCCATTACCCTGCCTGGTGGCCATTGGCATAACCACGGCGGCCTGTGTCACGCTATTTTTCTTTCCTGGCCCAGTTTACCAACTGGCGGGCATGCTGATTCCTTGAGACTCCGATGAACGACAAGGCCCATATCTTTGACAAACCGCAAAACGTACGACGGGTGCTGTGGGCCCTGGTCGCTATATGTATCGTCACCATCGGTGCCGACTTTGTTTACCACCGCCACATCGTGCATCCCTGGGAAGGGGTATGGGGCTTTTATGCCATCTACGGTTTTGTCGCCTGCGTGGTGCTGGTGCTGGTAGCCAAGGAGTTGCGCAAGCTACTGATGCGCGCCGAGGATTACTACGATCGTGATGGCTGAACTACCGCCTTTTGTGCTTTTCTACCTGGCGGCGCTGGCAGCTGCGGTGCTACCGCGGCGCGCACGCCAAGTAGTCATGCTGGCCGTGCCACTGGTCGGCGGACTCGCACTGATGAATCTCACCCCAGATCTTCTGGTGCGTGTCGCCTTTATGGACCTGTATCTGGAACCGCTGCGCGTTGATAAATTGAGCATGCTGTTCGGCATCCTGTTTCACATCGGCGCATTTATCGGCATTGTCTTCTCGCTACACGTTGACGACCGTAGCCAACATGTCGCAGCGTTGCTGTATGCCGGCAGTGCAATCGGGGCGGTCTTCGCAGGCGACCTTTTGACCTTGTTCTTGTTCTGGGAAATACTGGCCCTGACCTCGGCGTTTCTAATATTTGCCAGCCGCACTGATCGGGCCTGGGGTGCCGGCATGCGTTACCTTGTGATCCAGGTGCTATCGGGCGTGCTACTGCTTGCTGGAGCGCTGATGCTGTATCGGCACAGCGGCTCGCTGGCCTTTAACCATATTGGTTTGAATGGCGCGGGAAGCTTCCTGATCTTTATCGCCTTTGGCATCAAGTGCGCCTTTCCCCTGCTGCACAACTGGCTCACAGATGCCTACCCCGAGGCCACCCCGACCGGCACGGTTTTTCTCAGTGCCTTTACCACCAAGGTCGCGGTCTACGCTCTTGCCCGTGGCTTTGCCGGCACCGAGGCCTTGGTCTACATCGGTGCGACCATGACCTGTTTCCCAATCTTTTACGCCGTGATTGAAAACGACCTGCGCCGCGTGCTTGCCTACAGCATGATCAACCAGATCGGCTTCATGGTCGTGGGCATTGGCCTGGGTACGGCGCTGGCTATGAATGGTGCGATTGCTCACGCCTTTAACGATGTGATCTTTAAAGGCCTGCTGATGATGTCGATGGGCGCCGTACTGCACATGACCGGGCGCATCAATGGCTCTGATCTGGGCGGGCTGTACAAAAGCATGCCTGTTACCGCCGGCCTTTGCATCGTCGGCGCAGCATCGATCTCGGCCTTTCCGCTTTTCAGCGGCTTCGTCAGCAAATCCATGGTTATGGTCGCGGTGCTGGAAGAAGGTCACCCGGGGGTCTGGCTGGCACTGTTATTCGCCTCGGCAGGTGTATTTCACCATGCCGGCATCAAGATTCCTTTTTTCGCTTTTTTCTCCCACGACAGTGGTATCCGGACCACCGAGCCACCGCTAAACATGCTGGCCGCGATGGGTCTGGCGGCTGTGCTTTGCGTCTTAATCGGCAGTTATCCGTGGGTGCTTTATGCGCTGCTGCCATTCTCGACGGGCTATGCGCCTTTCGACGGCAGCCATATACTGGCGCAGATCCAGTTGCTGGTTTTTTCAGCCGCTGCGTTTGCCTGGCTCAAGGTTTCAGGGATTTACCCGCCTGAACTGCGCTCTACCAATATTGATGTCGAGTGGCTATATCGCCGCCTGGCGCCACGTTGGCTGCGTCACTGCACTCAAGGATTGACCGCCGTCAGCGACACTCTGGGCCAGGCCATACAAAATGCCAGCCGTGCCGTTATGCGCTCGGTTGTGCGTCACTATGGCCCCGAGGGCACTCTGGCGCGATCCTGGCCGACCGGCTCGATGGTATTGTGGGTGGCGGTGCTGCTCGCGGCGAGCTTGATACTGTACTACCTGTAAGATCAATTACCGACAACCTTCGTTTATAACGATCCGATCTGATGAATACCCCTCACAACAATCCAGTCGATGAAGCGATTGCTTCAAGACGCTCGATACGGGCCTTTTTGCCAACACCGGTCGAGCGGGCAACGATCCGTGCGATCCTCGCCACCGCATCGCGGGCGCCCTCAGGTACCAATACCCAACCGTGGCGGGCATATGTCCTGACCGGCAAGGCCTTGACCGGCATCAGTCAAAAAATACTGTCGGTGTACAACAATCCGGATGAGGCGGCGCAGCACACTTCTGAATACGCCTATTACCCCAACAAATGGATCTCTCCTTACCTCGAACGCCGGCGCAAAATCGGCTGGGACCTGTATGGGCTGTTGGGCATCACCAGGGACGACAAGACGGCCATGCACCAACAGCACGGACGCAACTATGCATTTTTTGATGCTCCGGTTGGGCTCATTTTCAGTATAGACAGAGTATTGGAGAAGGGCAGCTGGCTGGACTACGGTATGTTCCTTCAGAACATCATGGTTGCTGCCCGGGCCCGCGGCCTGGATACCTGCCCACAAGCAGCCTTTACACCATTTCACCGGGTGATTCATTCGTATCTTGGAATGAATGATAACGAGACTCTGGTGTGTGGTATGTCTTTGGGCTACGCCGATAACAGCGCGATCGAGAACCGCTTGACGACTGAGCGTGAAGCGGTTGACGACTGGGTCAGTTTTATCGACTGAGTACAGTCAGTCCGAACGTTTCCGGCTTTGAGGTAGCGCTCAGTTCGTGCTGTCCTGCAGGCTTTCCTTGAAGTGACGCCGGCACATCGAGATATAGGTCTCATTACCGCCAATCTGAATCTGATCACCAGCCTGCATCGGCCTGCCCTCACCGTCAAAACGTACCGTCATGATGGCTTTGCGACCGCAGTGACACACAGTCTTGATCTCACGTAATTCGTCTGCCAATGCCAGCAGCAACTGCGCACCTTCGAACAGTTCTCCAAGAAAATCGGTACGCAACCCATAGGCGAGTACTGGTATATCCAGCGTGTCGACCACTTCGGTAAGCTGTCCAACCTGCTGGGCGCTGAGAAACTGAGCCTCATCCACCAACACACAATGCACGGCTTGTTCCTCACCTTCGCGAACCACCAACTGACGCAGGTCGACTTCGGGACCCACATCGATCGCATCGGCCTCAAGACCGATTCGTGAACGAACCCGGCTTTCCCCTGCCCGATTATCGATGCGCGGTTTCAGCACCAGCGTGTTCATGCCACGCTCGGCATAGTTATAGTTCGACTGCAGTAGATTCGTCGTCTTGCCAGCATTCATTGCCGAATAGTAGAAATAGAGCTTCGCCACCGTGTTCGCCTGTTCGTTAACACATCAGCGGGGATTGTAGAGCATCGCCAGCGCCCCCCATCATGAAGAATGCTGTGCTGTCTGGCGCTCCATGTATAACGATACGAGCCCACCAAGAAAAACTATACTGTGCCCGTGTTTTTGATCAAAGGTGAAACGTAAATGAAAAAGCCCCGTTATTCGACATGGCTGCTCCGCGTGCTACTGGGTGGCTTACTTACACTACCGGCTATGGCTGAAGAGGATACCAAGCCGGTAATGATTACGGCCGAACTCAAAAGTTTCTCTATGGCCCATAACGGTGAAACTGTCACGGTGATGCGCAACCAGGACCGGTCCAATCGTATTATCGAACTCTACCAGCCGACCTACCGCGGCAAGATCCAACCCATGCACCCTTTTGCGCCACACGCCGTAACCACAATTGGCGCGCTGGAAATGATCGGCTTTATGCAGCAGTTGGAATCAGGGGACGAAGGTCTGCTGATTATCGACTCGCGCACACGCGACTGGGCGCGACGCGGCACCCTTGCAGGGTCGATCAATATCGCTTTCACTGAGTTCAAGGATGAGGAACGCGCGCTGGAAATTATGGAAGAGTGGTTCGATGTCCTGAACACAGGCCTCTCGCTTGATTTTTCAAATGCAAAGACCCTGGTTCTATTTTGCAACGGTATCTGGTGCGGTCAGTCACCAGCGACGATACGCACCTTATTGCGAATGGGATACCCGGCCGCAAAGATCCATTATTTTCGCGGTGGCATGCAGAACTGGCAATCGCTCGGGCTGACGGTGGTTTCGCCTTGAGCACCACACAACTCACCTTGGCAGAGATTTTTTCAATAGCTCAAGATGCCCTGACTCAAGCCGGTGCCAACAAAGAAAACGCGGACGCTGTGGCAAATACGGTAATGCGGGCTGAGCGCGATGGCTCCCATTCCCACGGACTGTTCCGAATACCGGGGTATGCTGCCTCGTTGCAAAGCGGCAAAGTCAACGGTAATGCCGACCCAAAGCTGCACTCGCGCACCGCGGTTGCTCTACATTGCGATGGTGATCTGGGCTACGCGCCACTCGCCCACCAGCGCTGCCTGGAGTCACTGGCTGAGGCTGCCCACGAAAACGGTGTAGCCGTACTATCGATTACCCGAACACATCATTTTGCCGCCTTGTGGCCCGAAACTGAGGCATTAGCGGAGCGCGGACTAACTGCCATCAGTTGTGTTTCCTACATGCCCAGTGTGGCACCTTTTGGCGCAGCCAAGCCTCTTTATGGAACCAACCCTTTGTCTTTTGCCTGGCCGCGCCCCGACGCTCCACCATTGGTTTTTGATATGGCGACAGCGGCCATGGCCATGGGTGATGTGCAGATCGCGGCTCGAGACGACAGGCCGGTGCCGCTGGGTACCGGCCTTGATGAAAACGGCGAACCAACCACTGCCCCGGCTGAGATCATCAAAGGCATGCTTTTGCCTTTTGGTGGCCACAAAGGCTCACATATCGCGATGATGATAGAGCTTCTGGCTGGACCTCTTGTGGGTGAGACCGCGAGCTTTGCGTCCAAAGAGCGCGACAATGGCGACGGCGGTCCACCGCAAGGCGGTCAGTTTATTCTGGCAATGAGTCCCGAAATTCTCTCAGGCGGTGTCTGGCAAGCGCAAAGCAAAGAATTTCTCAAGCGCCTGGGCGCACTCGATGGGGTACGTCTACCAGCCGAGCGCCGCTACCGGAACCGGCATGATAAAGGCCCGCGCGAAATAAACAACGCACTGCTGGACAAAATCAGCGCAAGCAGCCGATAAAGTACATTCTCCTTAGCTTCAATCCAGTAAAGGGTCACGGTATGATCCTGTCAATAGTGGCTTAGTGAACCCTCTTTGCATAGACTGTGAAGTCGACCGGCATATTCGGATTTGCCTTCGAGTAACCTTTCCCCTTCACATCTTTTTGTGTCGTTAAATTCTTGACGAGCGTTTTTTTGCCGTCGACCCACCCGAAGACGACTACCCTGCTGGAGTTATCTTCCCTTGCAATACCCTCATGGGTATTGAACCTCATATACAAAGTTGCGCTATCAATAGTCGCAGCTGAAGGAATAGATGAGAGATCAGCACTGAAATGGCCGTTTCTGTTGCCTCCCTTTTTGACGAGGAATCCTTTTCCGTTCTTGACGAATTTCCCCTGACTATGTTTGACCACAAGCTGCAATGAATCAAACAACCACCCGCAGCTGGCACACGGTAGGGAGGTTTGTTGAAATTCCAACTTGAAAAGTTTTGAAGAAGTAGTGCCATAGGAACCACCGACTTGATTATCGACCACGGCGGGGCTGTCATCAACCACGCCTGATGAAGATGCGCTGGAAGAGCAGTCAAAAGGCCAGCACCACGCATCGGAACAACCGCTGAGCAGCAACATCGAGAGCAATATGCTTGCACGAACAAAAAATTTCACGTGGTTGATCTCCGGTTTTCGATAGGCTGCCTAGAGGCTTCGCTGAGCGACCGCGAAGAATACTGGTTATTTTGCAATATGACAATCAATTGATAAACGCCCTTTGTGGGCAGCCTAACTGGTTTTACACGGTTTCGCGCTTTATCGATCGAAACTATGTTATCTGAATTCCGATGTCACCAATAATCAATCTGCGCAAAATACTTATCAAAATCTGAGCAAACGTGACGAGTCTCAAAAATCTGTCGGGGCGCCACCCTCGCTTTTGCGTTTTACAACGAAAGCTTCAAGCTCTTCGTGCGCCCCTGAGTCCATAGGTGGTGGCTGATACTGCCCAAGGACTTCCTTGAAAATGCGGTTAGCTCGCCAGGGAGTCTCAACCGCACCTGCTTGCTCCCAGTTCTCGAAATTACTCCAATCGGAAAGAAACGGACTGTAA
>JAAZYQ010000061.1 GCA_014239575.1 Gammaproteobacteria bacterium | reverse complement strand
GTCAGAAATGCCATCCATTTGAAGAAATCTGCTACATAGGCGTTGACGTCACCAGTCACTTCATTGCCGTTTGCTTTGAGGTTACCCACTGAGCCCCAGATCAGGCCGCCGACCGGGTTGCCGCTGTCGGGGTTAGCAGCGCGATTGAGATTCCAGACGATATCCTCCCCGGTGATTGGTTTTCCGTCCTGCCAGGTTGCGTCGTCGCGTACTTTCATGTGCACCCGGGTCTTGTCGGCATTCCAGCCCCATTCCGTCAGCACGCCGGGTTTGAATGAAAGATCAGGGTTCTGATCTATGTACTGATCAAAGACTGATTTCCAGATGCTCTGCAGGCCGGGATTCACCGATGACAGCCCGGTCGTAGGATCCCAGCTTGGCAGGGATACGTTGTAGGCAATAGTTAAGGTGTCACCTGCTGCCTGAACGTTGCTTGGACTAAAGGCCAACGGCAGCGCCCCGGTCAGCGAGGCAGTGCCCGCAACCTGCAGGAATGATCTTCTATTCATGACCATGATAATTCTCCTCCGATAGTTATTGACGCTTCTGCGAGCGAATTGGTGAATCGTAGTTTACGATTATTCTTAAGATATTAACTCAGGCGAGATGGTAGCGCGATGACTTAGATCGGTTTGCCGTCGCTTGAACTCCAGGTGCCCATCAGTTCGTTCGAGGACAGTGACTCATCTTGCAGTTTCTTCGCACTGTCGGCACCCGCAACGGGTAATCCCGTCGGATCGAGTTTGCCAATCTGAACCAGTACCGACGCCTGGTCCCAGTAGATATGCTCGTTGTACAACTTATCGCCGCAAAAACAGACAATGGCTACCAGCGGTACTTCAACATAACGACCGGTGGGCTCAATACCCGGCAGCATCCAGTCAATCTCGCAAGTGTGGGTGAAACAGAAAACCATCTCGTCAACGATGCGGTCTGCCCCAACAGTTCTCGAGATCGGTATCAGCTTGGTATCTTCCGGGTTGTTATTGACGAAATGGTATTTATAAAATCGTTTCAGCTGATCATGGCCAACACCACCGGTGAGGGTTGGGATGTGGTTGACATAGGGAGATGCGACCATGGTGGCCATAGTGGCGTCGACGTCGCGGGCGGCGAATTCGTGGTAACAGTGTGCGTCCCATAATTCACTGAGATTAAAGTGGGGCCCCAGCGCACGACGGAAACAAGCCATGGAGCGTGAATGCGCCATCATGGCCGATGGCTTGTGGTAGGAGTCTCGCCCTGGTGTATTAAATGCGTGATCGGTATCCGGGTAGGTGTAGATCTGAATTTCGGAACGCCCAGAGAAAGCCTCGGAGACCTTCTCGCGCGCCTCAGCAGGAACAAATTGATCAAGTTCGGCGAAATGCATCACCATCGGGCAGGTGATTTGATCCTTCATGTTGAGGTCTTCCTCGATGCCAACCCCGTAGTAGCAGACCGCAGCGTCAACGCCACAGTGAGCAGCAGCAAGGTAGCTGAGTTTGCCACCGAGACAGAATCCGACCGCTCCAATTTTTCCTTTACAGGTATCGTGCGCTTGCAGGATTGTTGTTGCCGCCTGCATATCTTCAATCGCCTTGGCAATATCAAACTGCTGAAAAAAGCCAAAGGCTTTTTGGAATTCTTCTTCACTGTATCCCAGTTCGACACCGGACTCCATCCGCCAGAAAAGATCTGGCGCCAGAACCGTGTACCCTTCCTGAGCGTAGTAATCGGCCACATCGCGAATGTGCCAGTTGATGCCAAATATCTCCTGCAAGAGCAGAATACCCGGACCGGAGCCCACCTCGGGGGTTGCGAGATAACCCTTAAACCCTCCAGAGCCGTCGGACGCCGGGATATCTATATATGTGCCTGTCATTTTTTTACACCCATAAAATTTGCTCAGAATATAAACTTAACATAGATTAATTATCAGAATACAACCTCGTAAGCGAAGGGGAGGCATTGTGCTGATGTTCAAAATTGCCCAATCTGGCACGCGCCAGTCAGACTGATGCGCCTGTGCGTATTTTGCGGGTCAAAGCCCGGGGACAATCCGGCTTACGCCGAGGCGGCGGCCGAGCTTGGCCGCAAGCTTGCCGAGCAGCAAATCGGTTTGGTCTACGGCGGCGCTTCAGTTGGGCTTATGGGGGCGATTGCGGATGCGACCTTACAGGCGGGTGGCGATGCTATTGGCGTTATCCCGCAGTCACTGGTAGACAAGGAGATTGCACACCCTGATCTGACACAGATGCATGTGGTTAGCGGCATGCACGAACGCAAGGCATTGATGGCGAATTTATCGGATGGCTTTATCGCGTTGCCTGGGGGGATCGGTACACTGGAGGAGCTATTTGAGATCTGGACCTGGGCGCAACTTGGTATGCACGCCAAGCCCTGCGTGCTTTTGAATGTGGCAGATTATTACGGTCAGCTGATTGAGTTCCTCGACAAAATGACCCAGGCGGGCTACCTGAAGGAGAGCAGTCGGTCGATGCTGAGAATCGCATCGAATCCGCTCGAGGCGATTTCCCTTTGTCTGTCTGGGAGTTGAGGCAGGCGGCAAGCGCTCACTGGAGAGTGTTGATAGATTAGCCCAATTAATGAGTCTATCTGTAATCTCCAAGGAAGAAGTCTCGATGGAAAATCAGGCAAATCAAGTAGCTCAGCTACTCACCGAAATTCATTGCGCGCTTGAAACAAGAACGACAATTCCGGTAGTGCAACAGACCCTCGACAAACTATCCCTTTTGAACTTTGAGTCGTCGCCAGTACCTGCTCTTGCGCCACAGATGCCGGCACAGTTTGAGGCAGGCTTAGACTTGGCTGTTGAAAATATACCGGCGTCACTGGATTTGCTGACGCAAGCATTAAAGGGGGCTAAGCCCTACCTTTATTGGCAGCCAGACGGTGGACAGTTCTACGAGGAAGGCTCAGATGTCGGCTGCAGTTACCGTGAGGGCAACATGATCTGTACATTGGTTGGCCCGCAGAATAGTTTTTTTTACAGCAATGATTTATTTATCTGTCTTTTCTTTCTGCAGTCACAGACCCTCTACCGGGATCATATGCACGAAGCGTCAGAGATGTATTTCAATCTCACCGGGCCATGTGGGTTTCGGCTGGGTGAAGCCGACTGGGCTGATTACCCTGGAGATTCGCTGGTCTGGAATCGGCCTTGGGATGTTCACGCGACACGGGTATACCAGGCGCCCTTTCTGAGCGTTGTCTCATGGGTAGATAATATCAACGGTCTTTGTCGAGTCGCGCCCCGTGATGACTGGCTGGCTTTGGAGGATAAACTTGCTACCCACTGAATCATTAGAATCGAGAATGGGAACTGGTATGAATGGCTACGCTCTACTTCAGGTTTAGCAACGAATGAAAGATCTATGGGATGATGATATCGCCGCTGAGTGTGGCAATGATCTGTTGGCGCTACGGGTTTATTCGTCTCGACTGATTGGACAATCGGCCGATTTAGTATTGCACGGCGGGGGCAATACGTCGGTCAAGGCGAGTTTTACCGATATTTTTGATGTTGCGCACGATGTGCTGTACGTCAAAGGCAGCGGATGGGATCTTGCGACGATTAAGGCGGCCGGATTTTCACCGGTGAAGCTGGATTCGCTGTTACAACTCTCCCGTTTTGATCAGCTTAGCGATGCTGATATGGTCAGCGCCCAGCGCGCAGCCATGCTGGATCCTTCAGCGCCAACCCCGTCGGTCGAAGCGATCCTTCATGCCTTGATTCCATACCGCTTTGTGGATCACACCCATGCGGATGCTGTAGTGGCGTTGAGTAATACCCCAGAGGGTGAAGCGAGAATTCGCTCACTTTATGGTGATCGCATGCTGATTGTGCCTTACGTGATGCCTGGCTTCGTTCTTGCAAAAAAGGTAGCCGAGCTGACGGCTGGGATCGATTGGTCGAAACTTGAAGGTATGGTGCTGATGAATCATGGCATCTTCAGTTTTGCCGATGATGCAAAGGAGAGTTATCAGCGCATGATTCGTTTTGTCAGTCAGGGGCAGGATGCTCTGGGGCAGCGGCCGTCGCCATCGGCAGATGGTGTTGCTGTGCCGTCATTGGCTTTGGCAACTCTGCGTCGTGAGGTCAGTCGTGTAGCGGGCAGAGCCATGCTGGCCCGGTTCGACGGCGCACCGGCGAGCCATGCCTTTGCCAATAGTGAAAATGTTCGTGATATTGCGACCCGCGGTCCTCTGACGCCAGATCATGTCATCCGCACCAAGCGAGTACCTCTAATTGTCGATGGTGAGCCAGCGTCGGCGGTGGATACTTTTGCGCAGAAGTATCAGGCTTATTTCGAAGAAAATACAGACGGTACATTGACCATGTTGGACAGAGCACCACGTTGGGCTGTCTGGCCCACTAAAGGAACTGTCGCATTTGGTACGAGAGCGACAGAGGTCGGTATCGTTAGTGATATCGTTGCCCATACGATAGGAGCGATATCAGATGCCGAACGTCTTGGCGGTTGGTGCGCGCTACCGGCGGCCGATATCTTTGCGGTTGAATACTGGGAGCTGGAGCAGGCCAAACTCGGCAAAACATCAGCCGGATTGCCCCTGCAGGGACGATGTGCTGTGGTCACGGGTGGCGCCAGTGGCATCGGTTACGCTTGTGCAGTGGCATTAACCAAGCAGGGCGCGCAGGTGACGGTTCTGGATATGGATCCCGCGGTGACCTCAGTTTTTGATTTACCTACTATTCATGGTGTGGTTTGTGATGTGACCGATGCTGCGCAAGTGCGGGACGCTATCGGTACCTCAGTTGCCGATACCGGGGGCCTGGATATTCTGGTCAGCAACGCAGGGATATTTTCTGCCAGCAATCTGGTGGGAGAGATGCCCGAGGAGGAATGGCAGTGTTCTCTGGATATCAACCTTAGCGGCGCCATGCATGCGATTCGTGAAAGTATTCCGTACCTGCGTTTGGGCTGGGAGCCGGCTGTTGTCATTATCGGCTCCAAGAACGTACCCGCACCAGGTCCCGGTGCCGGTGCCTATTCGGTTGCCAAGGCGGGTCTCACCCAGTTGGCCCGGGTGCTGGCGCTGGAACTGGCGGGCGATGGCGTCCGGGTGAACACCGTGCACCCTAACGCGGTTTTTGATACGGCGATATGGACTGAAGAGGTTCTGGCTACTCGCGCTGCTCGTTACGGGATGAGCGTCGAGGCCTATCGTAAGAGCAATTTACTGCATCAGGAAGTTACTTCCCACGACGTTGCCACCATGGTCTGCGCTATGGCAGGTGCAACTTTTCGTTGTACTACCGGTGCCCAGGTACCGGTTGATGGCGGCACCGAAAGGATCGTGTGAGACACTAAGGCAGGAGCGTTACTATTTGCAGGCCAGTCTATTGTCGCCTGGCCACGCAATATGAGGAGGAGGGGCTTGCGTAAAACCATAAGGCAATTTGAAAAAATGCTGGAGCCTGCCGGAATCCAGTTGAATGGTCCGAACGCCTGGGATATAGAGGTGCACGATAACGCCCTTTTTCCGCGACTGGCGCGCGATGGAACACTGGGGCTGGGTGAGGCATACATGGATGGGTGGTGGGATTGCCTGGCTCTGGATGAGATGATCGATCGCGCATTCCGCGCTGGCCTGGAAGATGGGGTGCGCAACAATTCCCGGTTTCTGCTGTATTTGCTTGGCTGTCGTTTACTCAACCGTCAAAGCCACATCAGAGCGTTTCAGGTCGGAGAGCAGCATTACGATATTGGTAACAATGTTTTTGAGAGCATGCTGGATCCTTATATGAATTACAGTTGCGGTTATTGGGATTCAGCTGGGAACCTTGAGCAGGCACAGATCGCCAAGATGCAGATAATCTGCGCCAAATTAAAACTTGAACCCGGCATGCAGGTGCTGGATCTGGGCTGCGGTTGGGGCGGACTCGCTCGCTGGATGGCTGAGCGCCACGGTGTCGATGTGATGGGCGTTACCGTTTCTAAAGAGCAGGCGCAACTGGCTAGGGAGCGTTGTGCCGGACTACCCGTAACCATTGGAGTGCAGGATTACCGCGAACTGGACGGCGAGTTCGACCGAATCGTCTCGGTCGGCATGTTTGAGCATGTTGGACAGCGTAACTACCGAACGTTTTTTCAGAAAACCTGCTCCTTACTGAAGTCAGAAGGTCTGTTTCTGCTGCACACGATCGGCGCCAGCCGTGGCGGGTTCGCGACCGATCGGTGGATAGAAAAGTATATTTTTCCAAACGGGGTACTGCCGCCTGCCCAGACACTTGCCGAGCGCGCCAGCGCTTTTTTCACGATAGAAGACTGGCACAATTTCGGCGCCGACTACGATCCGACGCTGATGGCCTGGCATAAGAGATTCAACGCAGCGTGGCCACAGTTGAGGACACAGTACGGGGAGCGGTTTAAGCGGATGTTCGATTACTACCTGTTGGTCTGTGCCGGCTCATTCCGGTCACGTGAAAACCATCTTTGGCAGGTGATGCTTGCGAAAGGAAGGCTTGCCGGGGGCTACCGGGCTCCGCGTTGGACTGTACCTTCCGGATAAATAACCTGGGCTCGGTTACCAGCCACCACCACCTCCACCACCACCTCCCCCACCGGAGGATCCACCGCTGAAACCGGATGATGAGCCGGGAGCAGTAGCAGCAGCCGCGACCGTTGTGGATAAGGTTTTGCCCAGCCTGTCAGCGAAGCCCACGGGATTTCGCGCATCCCAGGCTCTGCCATGGTACCAGCCCGGGCGATAGCCGTTGTCAGGGTCGAGAGCAGCCTGTTCAAGAGTCGCACTGAAATGCTTAGACCACTCCTGGTCAACGTCCATCGCCAGCGCGTAAGGAAGGAACTTTTCAAACAAGGCAAGATTTTCCTCGGCAGAGGCTAGTGTGTTCAGCCGGTTTGTTTCGGCAGTACTGAGATATTTCTTGAATCCTTCAATTTCATCCATGACGTTGCGTCCCAGCCGGGTTGGTGCTTTGAGCAGAAAGTAGAACAAGCAGTTGATGCCCAGGAGAAACACCAATATTGATATAAAGGCCAAGCCTTTATCGAATGTGATCGATATGAAACTTAGCTGTCCCAGTGTCACAATACCGGCGATACCAAGAAAAAAGATCGCAAACAGGCGTTTGCCCTGGCGCCAAATTCGGATAGCCGAAAAACCGAAAACGCTGGCTATCAAGATCGGTATACCGAACATCATGGCCTGCTGAAGGTCAGCGATAGCCAAGCCGGTAATGGTTAGTATGGAAATCAGAATACCGGGTACCAGCCATTTAAGATTTCCGAAAAAATAGTTGGCGTGATATTCGTCGGCCAGGCGCGATTTCAGTTTATCTCGCGCTGCTGCAATCTGTTTATGATTTGCATTATCAAGTTCCAGACTGTGGGAATTGCCAAGCAACGCTGTGTACAGAGCTTTCTCACCAAAAGACAGAGCGCTGTTGTCAGCGCCATCATCCCGCTCGATAGTGGTTGCGTGGTCGGTCTGCTGGTTAATGCGTATGCGTTTTTTTACCGCCATACTGATCAGAGCCGCAGAGAACGCATGATTATCAAATCCCATTCTCAGTATGTACCGCACCGCTGCAGGTGAAAGGCCTTTCGGTGGTTGAAAGCGCGGGATGACAGTGCCGCCGGGTGGGTCGCGGCCAACCCGATACCATGCCAGAAGAAAGTACAGCAGCACCAGTGTCGAGCCTGCAAAGCCGATGACCAGCGCCAGTTGATCATGAAGGAAATAACCAAGTCGAGCCGAAGCGTCCGGCTCGCTCACATAGCCTTTTGGCCATCCAATGACTACGGTAAGACCTGAACCGACTGGTAGGGATGCCGTGGTGGCCAGCCGCACCGAGGCATCACCCATGATCTGGGATCGGTAATCTCTGCCGGTTGTGCCGGGTGGGCCGGTATAGGCTGTTACTTGGATGCGGTGGGTAGGGACCGCTTCGGGCAAACGAACCGTGACACTCGCACGGTCTATGTCAAAGGCCCAGTCATGGCCGGTAGCATTCCAATAAAGCTCGTCGTGATCATCGAAAAATCCCAATTGCCGGTCGGTTTGGTATGTCAATGTATAGGCGTGGACGCCCTTGGCCAGCAGCTTGTTTTTTTGTCCGATATAGACGCGAACACCGTTATTTAAATCTTTAATATGGCTTGGCTCCGGCTCACCATTGCGGGTGACGCTCACGAGATTAAAGCTGACATTGCGGCTGCGATTCTGGTGATCACGGTACTGGGTAGGAAAGTCGCGATAGATACCACGCTTGATGTTTTGCCCTTGTGCTGTAACCGTTATGGTTTCCTTAACAGTCAATACGCCGTTGGAGCCTATCTGAATATCGCTATCAAACGACAGGATTCGCTCATCGGCAGTCGCGCCAGAGATAGGGATAGTGAGCGCTGCAAATGCGGCGACAAGTAACAACCAGGACCAGCGCCGGGTCATCAGAAACTGACTTTGGGTACCGCTCGTTCAGTAGTGAGTTCGATCTCAAAAAATTCGGCTAGACGAAACCCAAATGACGTTGCGATCAAGTTACTGGGGAAAGATTCGACCAGGATATTCCAATCTCTAACGGTGCCATTGTAATACCGGCGTGATAATTGGACCTGCTCTTCCACCTCATGCAACTTTTCTTGCAGGTCGAGAAAATTCGCGCTGGCCTTGAGATCGGGATAGTCTTCCGCAACGGCCAGCACGCTGCCAAGCGCTTTTGAAAGAATGGTTTCTTCCTGGGCGATCTGGGAAACGCTGCGCTCACTGGCTGTGCCAGCCCGAACCCGGGTCAGTGTATCCAGGGTTTCCTGTTCGTGACCCGCGTAGCCCTTGACAGTCTCAATCAGGTTCGGGATTAGGTTATGCCGGCGCTTTAGCTGGACGTCGATGCCGCTCCAGGCTTCGCGCACTTCGTTCTTGCGCCGGATAAAGCGATTGTAGATCCATACCAGCCAAGCGACTGCAAGGATCACGACAATAAGGATAATGTTACCGGGGCCAAGTTCCATGATTTCTCCACTGCGGATTATTCTAATCGTTTCAGACAGTTCTGGTCACACCGCCGTTCTTTATTTTGGTGAAAAAATGTTGTCAGGTATTGTGCCAATTTTTAGATCTCGCTTGCAGCCCAGTCAAAAGATAAGCATGACTGCAGTGGTAATGGTCCGGTTCGTTCTTTATGATGTGGCGCGTTGAATCCACACCCGGTTGTCGTGAAAGGCGGCACCGCCAACAGGTGCCACCGGGTCAGCACCGGTCAGCACGTTGATCCCCTTGCCGCCAGCAAAGGCCCGGTTCGGCCAGATGCTCTCCACAATAACAACGCCCCGTTGCACTCCATCGAAAACCTGTGCCATCAGGGTCAGTTCTCCACGAGCGCTACCTACTCTAACGGTATCACCATCCGTGACCCCGAGTTCGCTGGCATCCTTGGGGTGGAGCATGATACTGGGTTGTTGCTGACGACGTTTTGACGTGGGGGTTTCGGTAAAGGTCGAGTTGAGATAGTGGCGTGCGGGTGCCGTCACCAGCCGATAGGGCATTTCAGAATTAGCTTCCTCAATCACGTTCCAGTGGTCAGGCAATGTCGGCATTACCGTATTGGATGGGCCAAAGCCGTGTGGCATTAGTGCAGTCCAGTCAGGTGAGAAATGAAAGCGACCGTTTGCGTGGGCAAAACCATCCAGATAATGAGAATCACGAAAATCCGGCTGACAGTCGATCCAGTGTTCTTTTTCAAGCCTCTCGAGGTCGCCCCAGCCCGAATCACGCAGCGTCTGATCGATAATCTCGCGTGAAGTCATATCAAAGCCTGGATGACTAGCACCAAGACGTTTGGCCAACGCGCAGATCACTTCGTGATTGGATCGGCATCCCTCGGGCGGGTTGATGATCTTCGGGCCCAGGGTAATGTGTTGGTGGCCTCCTGATTGGTAGAGATCATTGTGTTCCAGAAACATCGTCGCCGGCAGCACTATGTCAGCCATTTGTGCCGTTTCAGTCATGAACTGTTCATGCACACAGACAAACAAATCCTCCCGGGCAAAGCCTTCATGAACGCGGTTGAGGTCCGGCGCGACCGACATCGGGTTGGTATTTTGTATCAGCAGCGAAGTGACCGGCGGTCCTTCGCCAAGATCTTGGGGATCGTTGGTTAGAACAGCACCGATCCGAGACTGATCGAGCACTCGCACGGTAGGGTCGATACAGTTGAGGCCTTCAATGAGAGTCTTGTCCCAATGGTAGATACCACCATTGGTATGAAAAGCGCCGCCACCCTCGTGGCGCCAGGAGCCGGCAACAGCCGCCACCGACAGCGCAGCGTGCATACTGGCCGCACCATTGCGCTGACGAGTAAAGCCATAACCCAAACGAAAAAACGTTCGGGACGTAGCGCCGATCAGTGCAGCCAGAGTCTCGATCTCCTGTTTCGCTATCCCGGTAATTGACTGGGCCCAATCTGTATCACGTGAAGCCAGATGCGCCTCGAGTTCATCAGGGCAGTCAGTGAATTCTTTGAGGTACTCCTGGTCGGCGTTGTCATCGCGAAATAGCACATGCATCAAAGCGCAGGCCAGTGCGCCGTCGGTGCCGGGCCGCACACAAAGAAAAAGATCGGCCTGTTTCGCCGTGGCGTTGCGGTAGGTATCGATGACCACGATTTTCGCGCCACGTTCTCGGCGGGCTTTGAGTGCATGGGTCATTACGTTGATCTGGGTGCTGGCGGCATTGGTTCCCCAGATAATGATCAGATCAGATTGAGCCATTTCCCTTGGGTCTACCCCGGCCAACCGACCCGTGCCGGCTATAAAGCCATTCCATCCCATGTTGACGCATATAGTTGAATGGAAGCCTGAATAGCGTTTGGCATGACGCAGACGGTTAATGCCGTCGCGCATCACCAGACCCATAGTGCCAGCATAGTAGTACGGCCAGATTGTCTCAGCACCGTAACGCTGCTCCGAGAGAAGAAAGTTCTCAGCTACCCGGTCCAGGGCATCTTCCCAGTCGATAGGTTCAAAGTCGTCGCTACCTTTACTGCCCTTGCGGCGTAATGGCTGGGTCAGGCGGTCAGGGTGGTGGATACGCTCATGGTACCGGGCCACCTTGCTGCAGATCACCCCTGCGGTGTAAGTGTTTGCCGTAGCGCCACGGATCTTGCCGATGGTGTATTCATCGATCTTCTCGACCTCCAGCGCACAGGTGGAAGGGCAGTCATGCGGGCACACACTGTAATGTGTCATGAGGTCAACTCCGAGGGTCGATCGGTAATCGGGGACAAATCCCTGCCAACTCTTCAAATGCCAAGGCGGCCGACAGCAATCGGGCCTCTTGGCGAGGCGCAGCTACGATCTGTAAACCGACCGGCAGACCGCTTTGGGTAAAGCCACACGGTATCGACAGCGCCGGTGCACCGATGACGGTAAACGCGTAGGCGATCGAGCACCACTCGATATAGTTAGAAAACTGGTAATCGCCGATCCGTTCAACAAAGCGTTGTTCTATCGGATACGGAGGCACTACCGTCGCGGGTGTCAGGATCAGATCAGTCTGTGCAAAAAAGCGCTGCGCTCGCTGGTAGATCTGTGAGCGCGCAACCATGGCAGCCACGATTTCATCCGCGGTGAGCGCCAGGCCTTTCTCCACGTTCCAGACAATCTCGGGCTTGAAGACCGAACGGTTGGCTTCCAGTAGCGGACCATAACTGGCGGCATAGGACATGGCGCGGTGTACCTGAAAGACCTCTTGTAGACCAGAAAAGTCTGGGTGGTCGTGTTCGACGATCGCGCCCAGTTCGGAAAAGCGCATGGCGGCGCGCTCACAGATCTGGGCGACTTCCGGGTCAACCGGGGTCACCCCAAGGTCGGCCGAAAAGGCGATACGCGGCGGTACCTGGCGTTGCAGGGCTTTTTCTTCATAAGAGATGGCAGGGTCATCCAGAGACATCGGATCACGGGCATCGTATCCAGCCATCACATCGAGCAGCAGCGCCACATCTGCCACGTTGCGGGCCATGGGACCATCAACTGCCATATGATTAAAGGCCAGGGTGCCAGGATCCGAGGCCACACGGCCCTGGCTTGGGCGTAACCCGGCCACGCCGCAGAAACTGGCCGGGTTGCGTAAAGAGCCGCCGAGATCTGAGCCTGTGGCCAGCCATGCCATACCTGTGGCAAGGGCAACTGCTGAGCCGCCAGAAGATCCGGCAGCCGAAAGGGCTGTGTTCCATGGGTTGCGGGTAAAGCCAAACACATCATTAAAGGTATTGGCTCCTGTACCGAACTCGGGGGTATTGGTTTTGGCATAGACAATGCCTCCGGCCGCCTCGATTCTTTCCACCAGCAGATCGGATTTTTCGGGCACATGGTCGCGGTAGATCATGGAACCCCATGTGGTCCGTACCCCGGCAACGGCGATCAGATCTTTGATTGCCACCGGTATTCCAGCGAGCGGCAGGGTAGAGAAATCCCGTGATTGAGCCCGCTCCCGAGCCCGATCAAAGCATAAGGTGGGTACGGCATTGACGGCTTCGTCAACCTCGGCAATACGCTCTTCAAGAGCATCCAGCAGTTGCAAAGGTGAGATGTCTTTGCCGCGCAACAGTCTATGCACCTCGCGCGCCGACAGTTTGATCAGTTCATTAGTCATAGTATTAGGTGCCGAGAGTCATCGTATTAGGTTACCGAGAGCCTGACATGACCAGGCAGGTCATATTCAGCCAGCAGTTCTTCTCCGGGTG
>JAAZYQ010000060.1 GCA_014239575.1 Gammaproteobacteria bacterium | reverse complement strand
TGCTCTGAAAGAAGGCTATTACGGCAAATTTTAAAATGAACCTGCACTAAGAAAAAATCCTGATGGCAATAAAAATTGGCAAACAAATATCTGAATTTGAGGTTGTCGCCTCGACTCAGTCAGATCCGGACCTCGAAAAGATGAATACTGCAACCATCTTGCCGGATACTGAAGGCTTGCCGGCTAATGTGGTACAGATGCATGAAAAGGTCGAGCGACCCGAAACACTGGTGGGAAGCACCTACAAGATCAAGACGCCGTTATCAGACCATGCGCTGTACGTGACGATCAACGATATCGTCCTGAATCCCCAGACACCTTACGAAAAGCGCCGCCCGTTCGAGATTTTCATCAATTCTAAGAACATGGATCACTTCCAGTGGATCGTGGCGCTGACTCGAATTATCTCGGCTGTATTCCGCAAAGGCGGTGATGTCACATTCCTGGTAGAAGAACTGCGCAGCGTATTTGATCCCCAGGGGGGTTACTTCAAGCGCGGTGGCAAGTACACGCCGTCATTGGTTGCTGAGATCGGCGATGCGATCGACAGCCATATGCGCATGATCGGCATGATCCGCGACGACGGACTGGACGAGCATCAGCAAAAACTCGTTGACCAAAAACGCCGGGAATTCGAGGATCGCACCGCAACCGCAGCTGAGTCTGACGTGCCTGACTTTCCACCTGAGGCTCGACTTTGCCTCAAATGCCAGACCAAAGCTGCGGTACTGCTCGATGGCTGCATGACCTGCCTGAACTGTGGCGATTCCAAGTGCGGCTAAACTGAAAAGAATCATCAACCCCCGCTACTGGTAAGTACTACATTACCGACAAACCATCAGATATAGCGGTAACGCCCCGCTTTGAAGTGATGATCAGCCGAGTCACCCCAAAGCGGGCCAGGCTCGACTTCAGTAGCCAGCTACGGTTTTCTTAAAGCATAATAATGCCGACTGCACTCGCTATGACAACTTCAATGCTCACAATTAGTAAGGTTCAGATATTTCGAGGCGCTGCCCCAACCGTAGGCTTTCTTTTCTAGCTTATGTGACAAAGAAAAGTCTGCTGTCCACGACAGCTGCAGGACAGCCTTATGTCAAATAAGAAGTCAATAATACTTGGTAATGCGCTTTCATTGGTTGGGGCCTTGTTTTTTCTGACGATATTTTTTGTTGGTCAAAATCAAAGGGACTTGGTCAATTCCTGGGGGTCAAACTGGGTTCAAACTTACTTTAGCCCGTACCAATCTCAAACAGACAATTTGTTGCAGGAAGTGCGTAAGGGGCAGATTGATCAGGCGGCAGAACTAATCCAAACAAAATGGCAAGATATCGCGAAAAAAGATAGGGCTTATCCCTTAAAAAGGAAGCTACTACTTGCTGTTGCAGAGGAACTGCATAGGCAGGGCCGGTATGAGGAACTTCGGCACTGGGCCGCGCAGTGGCAAGAATTGGATAACCGCGATATCGATGCCATTGCTTTCTCGTATGAAGCCTCATATAGGTTGCAGGACTGGAAGATTGAAGGGTTACAGGGACTACAAAGGGAGTGGAGGCGTTTTCCATATAACTCCACTCTTACAAGATTCTGTTATGCAGCTCTGATAGAGCAAGGGCTCAATGATGATGCTCAGGCTATCTACCAGTTGATCACCGAAAAAATGAAGGCCTTGATCGAAAAGACTTCCCAAAGTTGGGAGGTAATGCTTTATACCACCGCAAAATTCTCAAGCGACTCGGATTATGAAAACTATGTTGATTCAAGAGGTGATCTTGCCAGTACTTGGCTGCTGATTGACGATTATTTGAATGACAAGAATCTAGATCAATATCCGATGCAACACAGCATAACGCCGATTGAGCAGGCCAAATATTGGGTTCGCCAGGGCATTCAAACCAAGGCGGATTTTGGAAAATTGCATGCCAGAACAGAAAAGCAGGCGAAGGTGGCAGAGGGTAGACATCCAAGATTGATCTCTACTAACGACTACTGGTTCGGCCTCGTCATTGATCTAGATTCTAAGGTTACTACCCTTCGAGTTGACTTACCTGCAGGCTTAGATGTGAAGATCGGCGCTGTCAGGTTACGTATGGGGTCAACGATCCAAGCTATTTCATTGGACAAAATTGAATTGAAGAACATGGATCGAGTTGATGGGTTTCTGAGAACAGCATATAACGCCGATCCATATCTTTCTTTTTCATTGAACGATTTTCTGGGTAGTGGCCAGCGTAGGCACAACATAGTTGTAGAACTAGATGCCGAGCTGGTAACAGAAGTAGGCAAGATACGTCTGGCTGATTTTTTTGCGGACAACGAAACTTGAAATTTTTTCCCCTTCGCCGCTTACTGTTTTGGTCTTGGGTTGTCACTTTGCCAATGGCAATTATGGGCGGTTATCTAACTTACAACACAGTAGAAAGATTTTTTTCATTTGGCGTTCGGTACCAAAGCGGGCTTAAGTTTCCTTTATGGGATGCACTGGTATATGAGCGAGATCACTTGTCCCAACAAATTCGTGCTACTTTTTGGGGTCAAGCAAGAGGAAACGCAACAAGCTTAACGACTGTGCACCTTGCCGTTCCTGAGGCCAACATAGCCCAACTCGATTCGCGCCTGCCCCAATCGGGATTTGAGTATGTCAAGGGAAGGATTCTGATCGATGGTAAATTAGTCAAGGCTAAGGTTAGGTACCGAGGAGATTTCCCCAGCCACTGGGCTTGGGAGAAGAAATCCTTAAGAATCAAGACCAGCAAAAACAATCTGTATGATCGGATGCGGCGGTTTAATCTTCAGGCACCGAAAAGAGCTTCCCAGATAATAAATTATCAGTCTCTTGAACTCGCGGCCGTCATGGGCTTACTAGGGCCACGCGCAAAACTTGTACGCTTAGTCCTAAATGGCAAAAACCGCGGAATTTACATCCTTGTAGAGCAATTGGGAGAAATCACGCTGCGCAACGCTGGCCGCATGCCCGGCGATATTTATCGCGGTGAGATAATTGCAAAGGATAAATTCACAGGCTTAGGGGGGCTGTGGCAAGGTCTTTTTGACTCTCCGTCTTTATGGGACAAGGTAGCCATAAACAACCATTATCCACAATCAGCTAAGGCGCCTCTCCAAACTCTTACTCGTCTTTTACGCCAGAGTGAAAGTCACGAAACACAACGGCAGCTAAGTCAGATGCTGGATATGGATTCGTGGGGCCGCTTCAGTGTTTTTCAGGCACTCGCAGCGACCAAACATTTTACGTGGGATCACAATTGGCGCCTGTACTATGATCCTTGGCGGAGCAAGTTCTTTCCTATCGTCTGGGATCCTGTGGGCTGGGACGTCGGCCCACTTTCAGCTTTCGCTGTAATAAGAACCAAGATTTTTGATGCGCTGTTCCGCAACGGCGATTTTCTTCGTGCTCGAGACTCTGCCTTTAAGGAGTTTTTCGACTCACAAAAACCGATCACTTTTCTGAAAGATTTATCAGACACAATAGATATGATGGAAACAGAGATAAAAACAGATGCGTTTTTAAGACCTGCTGATGTAACTAAAGTGACTAGCGACATGCATAAACTACGAAAGAAAATCCAAAAGACTTTTGCGGCTACCGAACAAGAATGGCTCAACGGCGCTGAATCTGAATCTCGATTTCACTTCGATGGCAATACCGTTACGGTGTCGGTAGGAGGTTATCGTCCAGTTCAAAGGTTGCGTTTGCTAGTCGATGAAAAGTTGCGCCAGAGTTTTTCTACTTCTATCGGCCATCTAGTGCCAAACGGCAGAGTTCTCACTGATGTGTCTGAATCGACCAAGGTCGATGGCAATAATATAGTCCTCAACACTGGATTATTATCCAATCACACAGTCAAAAAGATGGCTGGGGCAGGCAACAGGCCATTAGCTGAGTTACAGGTCAGCCCCGGCTATTATCAAATCACGTTCACCGGGCTTAACTCTGATTTACGTTTGACCGGTCTTGATATAGACCGGGGTGACGGCTGGATACCCGCACAGCCCGTAGAGTCCATAACGCCTACTGTGTTCTCCCAGCTCTATGCCCCAATAGCTGTCAATACAGTGCCTGAGCCTGTAATCTGGTCGGGCGAAATCACCATTGAAGGACATCAGATTCTGGATCAGCCACTTATCATCGAACCGGGTACCACGGTAAATCTAGCCCCCAAGGCAACCGTAGTCTTAAAGCACCGCCTGACAGCCAAGGGTACCCCCGAGGCACCGATCCGATTTTTGAGCGCGACGACAGATCAGGATCCCTGGGGGGCTATCGTCCTGTCAGGTCGTGGTGCAGATGGTTCGACTTTGACTCATTGTGAGATGTCCGATGGCAGCGGTCTTAAGGGAGACCTTTTTGAATACTCGGCAATGCTGTCGATTCATGATGTTAAGAATGTAGTGATATCAGACTGTCGCTTTTCGAATAACCATACTGTGGATGACATGGTCCATGCCGTCTATGCAGATATCCGCTTTGAGCGAGTGCGTTTTGAGAATGCACTCTCTGATGCTCTGGATCTTGATATATCCACCGCCAGTATCAGCGACAGCTACTTTGAGCGCAGTGGTAACGATGCAGTAGATTTAATGACCACCGCAGCGGTGATCACCGGGTCTGTATTCAAAAATAATGGTGATAAGGGTATCTCAGTAGGAGAAAACAGCCGGCTGTATGCGGTCAACAATCAGCTGACTGGCAATAACATCGGAGTCGAATCCAAAGACCGCTCCACGGCGATATTACTCAACCAGACCTTCACGAACAATAAAACCGCTCTGCATGCCTACAAAAAGAACTGGCGCTACGGTGAGGGCGGTACTATCTTTTTAGCTAAATCAGTCGTGAGCGGTGGTGAGGTTAGCGCAGCTGCCAAGAAACGCTCGGCAATCGACATATTCGACTCCTACCTTGAGATACCGGCCAAAGGTAGGCGGGTCCAAACCATGGCTGTCGATGATCAAAGTTCTCACTCTGCCCAATACAGTGATCTTTTCTCTGATTCAGGTATCGTTGATTCAAGATTGCTGGATCAGTTGAAGCGCATTCCTGCCCATCTGCTGCATCAGATCGCACCTGACCGACGGGGGAGCCTGATTGATGGCTGAAGTTAGAGAGAAACCCACTGCCAGTACATCACCGCTGCATTTTGCACGTTTTGAGTTCAAATACATTCTATCGGCCGCCAAGAGAAAAGCGGTGGAAAAAGATCTGTTGTATTTTCTTGATTACGACCCTTTTGTAGCGCAACTGCCCGACCACAGATACTTTGTCCGCAGTTTGTATTTCGATGATCCAGGTTACTCGGCTTTCCATGACAAGATTGATGGATTGAAATCACGCTATAAATTTCGGGTTCGCACTTATGTGAAAACCTTTACAGGCAGCGCTCCGATTTTTCTGGAGATAAAGGGTCGACATAATAACCTGGTCTACAAGCACCGCACGCCAGTGCAGCCTGGTGTGAACTGGAATACCCTTGTGGGTAATCTCGTCTCCAGTGAATTACTCAGAAAAGCAAGTAAAAGTCAGGTTCGAGATCAGTTTGAGTACGACCTTTATCGCAAATCTCTTCAGCCGGTTGCGTTGATTGATTACCAGAGGCGGCCTTACATCAGCAAGTATGATCCGAGTTTCCGGATCACATTTGATGAGGAGTTACGGGCCACCAAGACAACAGGTCTGTTCCCTGGGGCCGCCTCCGCGCCGAGGCGGGTGCTCGCAGGATGCACTGTGGTCGAGGTAAAATTTCGCCACCACCTCCCCGCCTGGTTCCACCAGGTCATTCAGGCACATGAGCTGAAACGAGTTTCGATCTCGAAAATAGTCTCTGGCATGGAAGTCCTTGATATGGCTTACGACGAACACTAAATCGGAAAACACACGAAATGGACACGATTCTTTTAAGCCCCCAAGGCAACCTGCTTAACTACTCTTATACCGAGATCGTTATCAACATGGTGGCCGCGTTCGTGATCGGGGTACTGCTGTCAGTCACCTACCGAACGACTCACAAAGGTCTGTCTTACTCTCAATCATTCAGCCAGACGGTGGTTTTTGTTGCCCTGATTGTTGCCATTGTAATGATGGTGATCGGTGGCAGCCTGGCAAGGGCGTTTGCGCTGGTAGGTGCACTGTCTATCATCCGGTTCCGTACGGTACTTAAAGACACCAAGGACATGGCGTTTATCTTTGGTGCCCTCGCACTGGGCATGGCCGCTGGTACCAGTAATTATTTTCTGGCAGGCGCTGGCACGATTGTCGTAATGCTAGTGGCCTTTATCCTGTACAAGACCAACTTCGGCGCAGTCTACAAGAGTGAGTTCATTCTGCGCTTTCGTTTTATGCGCAGTGGTGACAGCACCGATTACCTCGAGGCCATTAATACCGCCTGCAAACGCTCGGACCTTTTGCATATGGAGCCTTCCGGTGATAACACCAGTGTCAGTTTGACCTATGACGTGGCCCTGAAGGATGACATCACGGCAGATGACCTTACCAACCGGATGGGGCAACTTGAAAACGTTGAGGAGATTGTGCTGATCGCATCGAAGAATGATGTGGATTATTGATTCTTAAAAAACACTTCTGTCGCGCTTTTGAGGTTTGGATCGCTGTGTATTTCTGAGATTATCTGGATTTACATGAGCAACGTGTTGCAGAATAGGTAAACTAAGAAGTTATCGAATCTATTCTCTGTGCCTGATTCAGATCAGTTCGTTGATTTGATCCCAATTCCTAAAAAGAGGCGGCTCCATAATCATTGAATTTAGGAGGCCATGTTTGAGATACAAAACGAGAGTCCTCACGCCATAAGAGATCGCTACTTCGAGGAGTGCCGCAATGGCATCAATTATCGGCAACGACCTTTGATTTTTTTACGCTCGATCGACAGCGTGTAACGCGGGGGGCGGCCTCTGTACCGACATTCTCTCACGCGCCCCGATATCTGCCGACCCGAAAAACTCCCAAAGGGCAGGTACAATCATTCAATAAATCTGTCCGGCAGGTAGCCGGGCTTTACGGCCAACGATGGAAATGATCCAACACCCAAGCCTTCTTCGACGCTTGAAACGGGTTCTATGGATTCCTTGGGGCGCCATCTCGACAATGACCGCCCATTGCTCCTTGCGCCCGGCAAAAGACATCCACTGCGTAGGCGATGCTTTTTTAAGTTACAACATCGACCCTCAGTTCCACGTCACCCCCCACCGTGTGCCTTTGCGCCGCGGGTGGTATCTGATTTCTTACCAAGCCTGCGTCGACGCTCCAGATGCGCTGTTCACTCCCAAGATTTACCCCACTCATAACCCGCAGTCAGAGCAAGATGTTATTGGTCTGCAACCACATGTCAGCGGTGATGTGCGTCAACTGGTTTTTCTCTCGACAGCGATCAACCAATTTCGGTTCGACCCTTTTGATCTTGATTATCCCGCCACTGTTTTTCCAGTGCTGGGACGTTTTTCTATCAACAACCTGACTCTCGTTCGCATCGGCGCCGCTGGGTTTTTATTTTTTTGCCTTTTTCATGGTTTAAAATCAACCGGGAACCGGCAGATAACACGCAACATCAGGACGCTATACCGTTTACTCCTCGGGCGTGGTTATTCCAGCGCAAGGCGCTGGCTGATTCACCGGACCAAAAGTGCCCTGGCGCCACCACTGACCCTGTCGCAGTGGTTTCACCATTATCTTGAGCCTACTGTGGCAGACCAGTCGCCATCTTCACAGATTTGTACAAAAGAGCCTCGCGTACTTGTACTACTGCCGGTAGGAGCAGGCGATACGGTTACTGCCAGGCAAACCTTTCAAAGCCTGCTCAAACAATCTTACAGCCAATGGCAGCTGCTGATGCTCCCTACAAGCGATGCCCCGATAGAACTTATCCAAGAACTAAGCAAATCGGCTGTAAAAGAGCCAAAGCTGCGGGTAGTAGGCAAAGCCCCGAAGTCATTGGCTGAACTGCCTAACGTAAAAAACAGTGATTTCATTTGTATCGTTGGTGCTGGTGATCAATTACCTGTCGATGCGCTGGCACGAATCGCTCACATCATCTACCAGGATAGCCCGGACATCATTTACGCTGACGAGGCGCAATTGCAAAGCAATGGTGTTGACTTGCGGCGGCTCAACCTGCGCACCGCCTTTAACCTGGATGGGTTTCTATCAGCGCCAACGCTAGGCTTTTTTACCCTGATCCGTATAGAAATCCTCGATATCGATAAGCCTGTACCGTCTGTAGACGCTTTTGCGCTTAACGAATGGTTGTTACTAAATGCTCTTGGGCAAGCCGATAAAGTGATTCACCTGCCCGAGGTTTTGTATCTTCTTGCTTCAGTACAGCGTCCAGCATCACGCCTGGACCCACAATTTTTTCGCGAATTTCTTCAAGGGCAAGGCTTTTCAGATGCGTGGGTCACACCTACTGCGACCCCAGGCTGTCGCGCGGTGCGCTACCAGACACCCAGTCAGGGGAAAACAGCGATCATTATTCCCACTCGCAACCGGGTGGACCTTTTGCAGGCGGCGGTGGACTCTTTACTCGCGACCACCTCAAGCGATGCAGTTGAACTCTTCGTAGTTGATCACGAGTCAAATGAACCAGACACGCTAGAGTATCTAGAGTCGCTCGCCAAAGAACATACGGTTATTCGCTATACGGGGTCATTTAACTTTTCCAGAATAAACAATCTCGCCGTAAGTAATGTTTCTGATCGTTGCGATACGATGCTCTTTCTCAATAACGACATAGAAGCGATAACACCAGATTGGCTACAAAGTATGCTGGACAAAGCACGTCGTCCAGATGTGGGAGCTGTTGGCGCAACTTTGCTCTACCCCGATAACCGAATCCAGCACGCCGGCGTGATTGTGGCGTTGGGCATTGCTGACCATTTCATGGAAGAAATGCCTTACGCCAACCCTTATCAACAAGACCTTTCTGCCACTGTCTTGCCCTGGATCGTCACACGGGAGTTCAGTGCGGTAACGGCAGCATGCCTGGCGATGCGCAAATCAGTGTTTCAGGATATCGGCGGTTTCGATGAGAAACTCGCCGTGGGCTTTCAAGATGTTGATCTATGCCTGCGCCTGAAACAACAGGGATACCGGGTGCTCTGTGATGGTGAGGCAGTACTGATCCATCATACATCTGCAACGCGCTCTACCAGCGACAACCAGGCACTGGCGGATTCACTGGATGACCCGATTTTTCGCTTGCATCGCGGAGATCCGCATTTCGAGGATACGGCGTTGTTTTCTACCCGTTACCAGGCACTTCTGAACCGTTCGGACCCCTTTTACCATCCGTTGCTGTCGCGACTGACGCATAACTACCGTTTGTCCCGAGGTGCCAGGCGACCAGTGATGCCTGACGCCCGGTCTATCACTTTGAATCTCGATCACTGATAATTTACCGGAGCGTGCCGCGATGGTGGGAGTTCGCCCACCTTAACTGGTCCTTGTCGGATTCTCGGCTACCCAAATTAGTCCTGTAACGTCAAGCTCAGTCGGAGAAGTTTTCACGCTTGCGACAAGGCCCTAGACTAGACCTCTCTTAACATAGCATCGCCGCCTTGTGCTGGCCGGTAAACGAATGAGCAAGATCAAAACTTTTGGCTTCGATACTCTGAGCCTGCATGCCGGCCAGCAACCGGACCCTGCGACCGGCGCTCGCGCCACACCGATCTACCAGACAGCGTCTTATGTTTTTAAAAGCCCCGATCATGCCGCTTCGCTTTTTAACGCGGAGCGCGCTGGCCACGTGTACTCAAGGATCACCAATCCGACCACTGCAGTGCTTGAGGAGCGCATCTCGGCACTTGAAGGCGGTGTTGGCGCCATCGCCACCGCCAGTGGTCAGGCGGCCTGCCACCTCGCCATTGCCACACTGCTCGGTGCCGGTGACCATATTGTCTCCTCGCGCTCGCTCTATGGTGGAACCCATAACCTGCTGGAATACACCTTGCCGCGCTTTGGCATCAGCACGACTTTTGTCGATCCACGCGATACCGACGCCTTTGCCGCCGCAATTACCCCGAAGACACGACTGCTGTTTGGCGAAACGCTAGGCAACCCCGGCCTGGAGGTGCTGAATATCCCGGCGATCAGCGAGTTGGCACACGCTCACGGCCTACCCCTGATGATCGACTCCACTTTCACCACGCCCTACTTATGCCAGCCCTTTGCACTGGGCGCCGATATTATTTTTCACTCGGCCACCAAGTTTTTGAGTGGTCACGGGGTCATTATTGGCGGACTGGTAGTCGATAGTGGAAGTTTTGACTGGGGGGCCTCGGGCAAATTCCCGACATTGACTGAGCCTTACGCCGGCTTTCACAACATGAACTTTGTCGAGGAGTTCGGTCCCGCGGCGTTTATCACCCGGGCGCGAAAAGAAGGCATACGTGATTTTGGTGCCTGCATGAGCCCCACCACCGCCTTTCAAGTACTGCAGGGAATGGAAACCCTGCCCCTTCGCATGCAGCGCCACATCACCAATACCCGTGCCATTGTCGAGTTTCTGGCCACTCACGAGGCCGTCGAGTGGGTGAGCTATCCAGAACGAGTGGACCACCCGGATCATGAGCTCGCCAAGAAACTGCTGCCCAAAGGCTGTGGAGCGGTATTCAGTTTCGGTATCAAGGGGGGGCGAGAAGCGGGCCAGCGTTTTATCAGCCGGGTCGAGCTGCTATCCCACCTGGCCAACGTCGGTGATGCCAAATCACTGGTGATTCACCCGGCCAGTACCACCCACCATCGCATGGACGCTAAGGCGCTGGCCGCAGCCGGAATCTCTGAAGGCCTGATTCGTCTGTCGGTCGGCCTGGAAGATCCGCAAGACCTGGTTGAAGATCTCGACCGGGCCCTGCGTGCGTCGCAAAAAGGCTGAAGGAGCGCTCACCATGGAACTGAAAACACCCAGTGGGACCCTTTTTGGCTACACTGGTTCGCGTGCACACCAGAGCGGGCAGGACGCGGTTGTTTTTGTCCATGGCACCGGCATGGATCACACCGTCTGGGTGCTGCCATCACGTTATTTTGCCCACCACGGATATAACGTACTGGCGTTGGATCTGCCAGCACACGGCCGCTCACAGGGAACTCCCGCGGCCGCCATTGACGCCATGGCAGACGCAGTCATTGAGGCGATGGCAGCCGCCAATATCAGTAGCGCCGCGCTGGTGGGTCACTCCATGGGTTCGCTGGTCGCGCTGAATGCAGCTGCCCGTTATCCTGACTACGCGCGTTCCCTGGTGCTGATTGGCTCGACCGCACCGATGGGAGTACACCCTGATATGTTGCGCTATGCTGCCGACAACGACCATGGCGTTATCGATATGCTGACCTATTGGGGCTACAGCAAAGCAGCACAGTTGGGGGGTAACGAAACCCCAGGACTGTGGATGGCGGGCAATACCCTACGGCTTTTAGAACGAGCACCGAATGACCTGATCCACATTGATCTGGCCGCTTGTCAGGATTACGATGCCGGCCTGAGCCATGCCGAAGTCGTGACGTGTCCCACGCTCTTTATTCTCGGGGAACGCGACATCATGACACCGGTGCGTTCTGCTGAGAAACTGATCAGCGCAGTAGCCAAAGCCCGGGTCTGCGTGCTGGAAGGCAGCGGTCACTCGCTGATGATGGAAAGACCCGATGCCTTGCTGGATGCCCTGATCACTATCGTCTGAAAAACCAATGGTGGGAGAGTAATAAACTTATGAGCGCTTTTTTGATTGCTGACGTACATCCGGCGGACATGGATGCCTATCGTGACAGCGGCTACCTTGAAGCCGTACCAAAGATTGCAGCGCAGTTTGGCGGCGTCTACCGCGCCCGCGGCGGGCAACTCGAAAAACTGGAGGGCAGCTGGCAACCTCGTCGACTGGTGATAATCGAGTTCCCGAGCTGGGATAAGTTACAGGCCTTTTACCACTGCGACGACTACCAGCCGTACCGGGAAATCCGCCAGCGCCTGGCCGATTCGAACATTGTTGCACTTGAGGGCTACGATACCCCGCTGGCTTGAATCACCAATAATCCGGGGAAACGAAACGCTATTGTCCTACCTGGCTGTCAAGATGCGTCAGCACTTCTGGCGGTACATGGGTTTCAGATTCTGACCCCGGAACTGTCCATACCAGTTGCAGTGCCGAGGCGCCTTTTTTCTGGTAGTAATTGATCCACAACTCGTACCAGCCTGGTGCATCGATCACCAACGGATGGGTGGAGACCAACGGTTGGGATGAATCTCAGGATCTACCCAGATCTGCTGACCGCCAATCCGGACTTTGACGCCATCGTTGGATTCAATCCTGAACATATAAGTGCCGGGTGCTTCAAATCGGATCAGCCCGCGAATGTGGGCGGCCACCATCATCGCACGCTTGGCGGTCAGTACCTTACCGTCAATAGTCCGGTGGGCAATGTTATCCAGCGGCTTACCAATAACCGGGTTGCTCAGCACTTCAACATCATCAACGTGTACCCGCCGAGCGTAGTCATAAGTGACCGCGAGCCCCGGACGTAACTCCGATGCGGCCGGTTGCGGTGACCACAAGGTTGCACCAAGCACCGGGTCCAACGCGAGGCTTGCCGGTATTCCTGTGAGACATCCCCCAACAAGAACGACCATTTGCAGCAATCTCAATCGCTGATGATGGCCAAACACTGTCATAAGGGAAAGTTGCTTTTTCTCATATCACGTCCTGTTGTAAGTGATCTTTGCAGATCATTCAGTCATTCGCGTTGATTTGATACGCTTCTGGTCCTTCGGGCCCGGACTGTATGAATTGATCGACAAAAAAACCCCGCCGAAAGGCGGGGCTTTGATACTGCTCACAGATCAGCTGGACAAGCTTACATCATTCCGCCCATGCCAA
>JAAZYQ010000005.1 GCA_014239575.1 Gammaproteobacteria bacterium | reverse complement strand
CTGTGCTCAGGGGAGCAGCTCGTTCACTAGTGACGCGCTCGCGCTACGAGCGATAGTCATAGTTCTCATCGAACCGGTTCATGAGATAGGTCCCGTAGTGAATCGATTGTTTATTTTCAATTGACTTATTCGCTGAGCCCAAGGGCTGCATCGTCGTATCAAAACTCGGATCAAAAAAGAAAGCTACTGAGTATCTCTCACTGTTGCCAAGGACCACCCGATGCGGCGTTGAAGGCCACCATCCACCAGATGCCAGTGACAACAGGTCGGCAACATTTAGCACGAATGTGCCCGGGATGGGCTTCACCGCCAGCCAGCCTTTATCAGGGCTGCAAACCTCCAGGCCACCATTCATATCCTGAGCGACCAGAGTAAGAAAGCCATGATCGGTATGAGGAGCTGACCCGTAAGTTCCAGCGGGCGTGTTGTTTTCGTAGATGGGGTATCGGAGTAACCTTAGAAAAACGGTTGGATCAAGAAAGAATTCATTAAAAGTTTCAAAACTAAACCCCAGCGCAACCGCCAGTCTTTGCACCAGTTGCCGGGCCAGACATTCCATCGACGCGTAATAAGATTCGAGATCAACTCTAAATTTTGACGGCAAAGAATCAGGCCACTGATTTGGTCCAAAGATAGCGGTGCCCCAGTCGGGGTGATCGGGATCTACCTGCTGCATCGCAATGAATGATTCAGACCTGTTTGGCCGCGTAGGTGTTTCGACTGACGAACTTAGCGTTGTGTTAGTGCCCAGGCCGATATACCCACGGTGAGTTGGGTTGATACTGATTGCTGTTTTATCCCCTTGAGGAAGAGCGTGAAATTGGCGGTTCGCATCGAATATATTTTGTATATCTCTCTCAGGTACACCATGCCCCGTGATATAACAAAAGCCATCCTTTCGGAGCGCAGTGTCAAGCAGTTGAGCAACATAAGGATCCTCAATAGGAGAAGTTCCTGAGCCCAGATCAATCATTGGGATATTAGTATTCAAACCGCATGCCGGTCCAGGTTGGAAAACCCCGGAGGTGACTTGTGGTTAGGACTGCCTCAACTAGAGCTATCAGCGCACACCGGACCAGGCTATCTCGCCCCCTGGGCGCTGGTCTGGGGGCAAAACAGTAGCAATACCGGTGCCGTTGATCGCTGGCTACAGGCACACCAAGTACGTGCCGAAGGCGGCGCTTCGGCCAACCAATGGTGCGCCAAGAATCTTTCCACGAACAGATGGCCTCAATCATCAAAGGTACGTATGGCGTTAAACGAGGGCTTCATAGATGGCTCGCATAATGAAACTTGAAATCTTTAAAAGGACCAGTTTACATGTTTGAGGGATTCTTCAATAATACATTGGAATCGTCATTTTGTTGGACATAGATATGGCTCTAAAAGTGTTGGCGCTTGGCGGAGATGGAATTGGACCCGAGGTTGTCGATGCCGCATTGCAGATATTGGAAGTTGCGTCCAAATCTATTGGATTACCGCTCGATATCAGTGAAGACGTCTTGGGTTGGACGGCATGGGAACGTTACGGAACGGTGATCCGACCCACAACCTTGAGCAAAGCCCATGCTTGTGATGCGCTACTGGTCGGCGCGGTCGGTGATCCGAAATGGGATCACATCGTTATCGAAGGTGGACCTGAAGATCAGGATGGTCTGATGAAGCTCCGTCATGAGCTACAGGTTTTCGCCTGTCTGAGATGGGCGCGCGCCCATGACGCCTTGCTTAAGCGTACTGCGTTTAAACCGGAAGTCATCAGCAACACGGATCTTATTGTCATGCGGGAGCTTTGCGGTGGCGCAGATCCTGCCTTGGAACTCGCCGCTAGGCACGTTGATCTGGAAACTCGCGCCTTGCCTTGCAGCAGGGAATACCATAGTCCTGAAAACATCAGCACAGTCAAGCTATTCGATACTCGAGCTGATGGAAGTACTTCTTGAGGCCGATTTGCCACCGGGTGTGCTGAATGTGGTCACCGGTTTTGGTGACACCACGGGAGCACCATTGATCGATCATCCCGACGTTCGAATGGCGTCGTTCACCGGCGGCACCGCAGGAGGGCGGGCTGCCGCCAGCGTAGCAGCGCGGCAGGTCAAACCCATCATCATGGGGCTGGGGGGCAAGTCACCCCAGATCGTGCTAGCAGATGCCGATCTGGAGCTGGCTGTGAACGGAGTCGCCACGGGAATCTTTCCCGCCGCTGGACAAAGCTGTATTTTGGGCTCGCGCTTGCTGCTCCATAAATCTATCGCGGACGAATTCACCCAAAGACTGATCGACGTCGCCGGCAAGGCGAGGGTGGGAGATCCACTAGATCCTGCCACTCAGATTGGCCCTATTGCCAATCGACGGCACTATGAAGCCGTGCTGGCATCGATCGCTGCAGCCGAGAAGGCCGGGCACAAAATATTACTCGATGGCCGTAGTGCGTGCCAGGACCGGGGCTATTACATCGGTCCCACTATATTTGGGGATGTACCCAATAACGCGGATCTAGCGCAACACAAAGTTTTTGGGCCCGTGGTCTCGACGGAGCAGTGGGAAGACGAAGAAGAAGTGATTCGCATTGCTAACGACACCGTTTATGGCCTTGCCGCTGGCATCTGGTCGCGCGATATCACCCGGGCTATGCGTCTGGCTGACCGGGTCGAAGCTGGAACCGTCTACATTAACAATTACTTTAACGCTGCGACCCAGTCTCCGGTCGGGGGTTTTAAGCAGTCTGGCTATGGTCGGGAAAACGGTTTTGAAGGTATGCGTTGCTTTAGGCAGACCAAGTCGGTCTGGCTGGCAACCCATCCCAGTCAACCGGACCCGTTTCCGGCGTAGGGGCCGATCATGCCCTTTGCAGTGCGCTCCAAACTGACTTTGCGCGGCGACCGTGTGAATGTCGACGCAGGCCAGGCAGTTGATATTGTTTCCAACATTTTCGTGCAGATTGGTTGCAGTGAGGACACCGCAGGTCGAGTTGCCGAGCACCTGGCCGACACCAGTCTTTGCGGCATGGAAAGCCACGGCGTGATGCGTACATTACAGTATACGGAGCAATTTCAAAATGGCTATATGACGCCATCTGCTATACCACGCATTTGCAAGACCGTTCGCGGTACCGAGGAGATTAATGGGGGAGGTGGCATCGGCATTCCAGCTATGCATCTTGCCTACCAACACGGTATGGCGATGGCAAGTGAGAGCGGTATGTCTGTATTGGCTATTCGCCATGTCGGGCACACCGGTCGTCACGGTGCTTTTGCTGATACTGCTGCCGAGCAAGGGTTTTTGACTATCTGTGTGGGCGGCGGTAATCGGCATAAATGGCGCCAGGTAGCCCCGTACGGTGGAGCACGCGCGATGTTGCCAACTAATCCCTGGTGCATTGGCATACCCGGTGGTGAGCATGGGCCGGTGGTGCTCGACTTCGCGACCTCGAAAATCGCGGGTGGGTGGATTTATGCAGCCCGCAGTGCTGGTGCTTTGTTGCCGGAAGATTGCCTGATTGATGTTCATGGAAATCCAACCCGTGATCCTGAGGATTATTTCAACGGGGGGGCGATTTTGCCAGCCGGAGGGCAAAAAGGTTACGGACTAGCGTTGGTGGGTGAGTTGATCGGCGAAGCTATGCTCGGCCCATCAACCACAGAAGGCAACTGGCTGCTGATTACCATTGATTCCAAAGGTTTTCGAGAGTCCTGCGCAGCACAGATTGCGGCCGAAGAGGTACTGAAGGAATTACGTGAGTGTCCACCAGCGCCAGGCTTCGAGCGGGTCGAGGTGCCAGGTGAGCGAGAGCGCGATTATCGAACTGCATCCAAGGGCATTATCTCAATACCGGAATCGACCTGGCAGCAGATCCTGACATTGCAAGACAGCCTGCAAGACTAACTAATGTGCCGTCACTTTCCAACTCGGTTGGGCAGGATTTCAACCTCGAATCTCTGATATTGCCCCGGGCTTATGGCTTCATGAGTTTGGTTTGCGCTAGAATCGCCGGCCGTTTAAAAAACTACCTGGGATCTTGCGATGGGGAAAAGGCAAATTTCGGAAAATGGCTCGATTGCCGAAAGCCATTCGGGCGATGCCCGAAAGTATGACGTCCTGATTCTGGGCGCATCCTATGGATCACTGCTTGCGACCAAAATTCTGTTGTCGGGCCACAATGCCACACTGATCTGTCGAGAAACCACGGCGGCGCTCTTCAATAGTTCAGGTTCGGTTGTTCGGATGCCGATCAAAGCGCGGGACAGTCTTGTCGAGATTCACTCTAACGACTTAGCCGGTAATCTGATTGCGTCTCAGCCTGATGGTGTCGACCCCGGGGCCTATGATCTTGTGGTATTGGCAATGCAGGAGCCACAATACAGTGCTTCCGCTGTTCGTGAACTGCTCGGACGGATCGCTGCATCACAGGTTCCGACGATGGCGGTCACGAATATGCCGCTTTTGCCGTACCTCAAGCGTATCCCGGGACTCGATACTGATAGGCTGCGTAGCTGTTTTTCCGAGGCTGCGTTATGGGATGATTTTGACCCAGAGCTTCTGACCCTGTGCAGTCCAGACCCACAGGCATTTCGCCCTCCCGAAGAGAAGCCCAATATCTTAGAAGTGCGGCTAGCGACCAACTTTAAAGTCGCGCGGTTTGTGTCGCAGGCGCATACCCAAATGCTGCTACAGCTTGAGCAAGATATCGAGGCCGCCCGCTTCGATCTGGGTGACGGCGATCTGATTGAAGTTCCGGTCAAGTTGCGTGTTCATGAGTCAATTTTCGTGCCTCTGGCAAAATGGGCAATGCTGATGACGGGTAATTACCGGTGCGTCCAGCCAGATCAGATGCGGCCAATCAAGGACGCGGTGCACGGTAATATCGAGGCTAGCCGTGCTGTTTATGACTGGGTGGTAAATCTGTGCATTGACCTCGGCGGCCAAGCATCTGATTTTGTGCCTTTCGAAAAATATGCGAAAGCGGCAAACTCGCTCGCCAGTCCATCTTCGGCAGCGCGCGCATTGGCGGGCGGAGCGCAGGCAATTGAACGGGTCGACAAACTGGTCGCATTAATCGCAGCTCAAAAGGGCGTGCAGCTCGACGCCATCGATGCGACAGTTGGCATGGTGGATGACTGGTTGACGCACAATCGGGCAGTCAATCAGACAAAAGCGTAAAGGTTTTCGACGGGATGGTTGACCGAAAATAGGCCGAAGCTGACTAACCGCCTGGGCAGCCACCGTTGTTCAGTAGGCGCTTACACCGGGCGCCTTGCAGAGAAATGGCTACTGCAAAGGCTCAGCCTGGCGCTGCTCCTAATGTTTCAAAGCGTAGTGCCAGGCTCTTTTACACCGTACCGTGATAACTGGTCGGTGAGGTAGTCGAAGGCCGTATCAACCGAATCCGTTATCAGAAACAGTTCCAGATCACTCCGGTTTATGGTGCCATATTCAATCAGCATCTCGAAATCGATTACGCGTTTCCAATAGTCAGTACCGAAAAGAACCAGGGGCAGGTGCTTGCGAATTTTGCCAGTCTGCAAGAGGGTGAGTATCTCAAAAAGCTCGTCCATAGTGCCAAAGCCCCCGGGAAAGAACACCACGGCCTTTGCCATGTAGGCAAACCAAAATTTCCGCATGAAAAAATAGTGAAACTCCAGCGATAGCTCGCGGGTGATATGTGGATTGTTCCCTTGTTCGTTCGGCAAGGAGATTCCAAGGCCGATGTTGATCCCGTCGGCGTCCGAGGCGCCCCGGTTAGCCGCTTCCATGATGCCCGGACCGCCGCCAGAGCAGACCACAAAACGCCGATGGCCTTCGGGCAGGCTCTTAGACCAGTGGGTAATCCTTTCGGCCAAATCACGACAATCCTGGTAGTAGTCGGTCATCGCCCTCCAGTATTTCACCTGGGTATCATCATTGGGTGGTGGTCCAGCTTCGGCGCCATCAACCGGTTCAGGGGCTCGTGCTGAGCCCATGAACACGATAGTGTCTTCGATTTGGTTTCGGGTAAACCGCGCAGCCGGTTCAACAAATTCGGCAACGATGCGCAATAGCCGTGCATCGGGGCTATCGAGGAATTCGGCATTCTTGTAGGCTTTCATTTTTAATTTCCTCAGGAAAACGGTTTTTAACTGCCAAGGTAGGAGCCGGCTCGCCGCAGGCTAACTTAGCCCATTGAGTCGCGTTCAGGGTTTTAATTTCTGCGTATAATGTATACCAGTAGTTAGGTGGACTAGGCCGCAGCCTATCTTAGGGCCCAACGCCCAAGCCTGTGTTCCAGTCAGAGACCGTAGAGTAGGATGCCAGTAGCTTGAGCTAGTTCTGGTCTGACAAGAGCGGGCTTCACTCGCAGTATTGGGAAAAACGGAGTCGAATCTGATGAAAGCCATTGTCATCGATAGCTTTGGTGGCCCTGAAGTCATGCGGGTGGCATCCGTTCCTGAGCCGACCCCCGGGCCGGGACAGGTATTGGTACGAGTAGTTGCCACCAGTGTTAACCGGCCGGACGTGGTCCAGCGCCAGGGCAATTATCCACCTCCGCCGGGGGATTCAAATGTCCTTGGGCTGGAAATCGCGGGTACAGTGGCGGCCCTTGGGGACGGCGTGGATCAGTGGCGCTGTGGGGACCGCGTGATGGGCCTGGTGGGTGGTGGAGCCTACGCTGAGTTTGCAGTTGCCTGGCCTGGACATTTGATGAGAATCCCAGAAAGTATGAGCTGGGAGCAGGCTGCTTGCGTAAGCGAGACTTACATTACGGCCCATCTTAATCTGTTTCAATTTCCCGGACTTTTTGATGGGCAGCAGGTATTGCTTCATGGCGGCGGCGGTGGGGTAAATACCGCAGCTATTCAATTGTGTCGCGCGCTCGCACCGTCAGTGACAATTCTGGTAACCGCATCGACAACAAAGGTCCAGCGGGTAAGAGATCTCGGCGTGGATCATGTCATCGACTATCAGCAACAGGACTTCCAGGAAGAGGTAGCGACGCTGACGGACGGGCGCGGAGTAGACGTTATCCTTGATCACATCGGTGCGGCATACCTGCATGCGAATCTCAAATCTCTCGCAGTCAATGGCACTTTGATGCTGATTGGCGTGATGGGCGGGGCAAAAAACGATCTCAACCTTGCACAACTGATGGTAAAGCGGCAGAAGATCGCTGGCTCGGTCCTGCGCCCGAGGCCAGTTGCCGAAAAGGCAGCCATTATCAGCCGTTTTGCGAGCGAGACACTGGGGTTGTTTTCCGATGGGACGATTACCCCCCTGGTACACCAGGTATTCCCTTTGGAGGAGGTTGTCGAGGCTCACCAATTGATGGAGTCGTCTGGACACTTCGGCAAATTAGTCCTCATTGTCGACAGTGAAGCTTTGCTGTGACCATCCAGATTTTTTCAGGCGCGACCGCTTGGCATCTGTGTTGAATCGTCATGTACCTTTTTGAGTATCAGGCCAAAGATCTTATGCGCCAGTGGGGTATCCCGGTGCTGCCGGGGTCTGTCGCTATCACAGAGGTTCAAGCTCGAGAGGTTGCCCAGGAACTCGGGCACGGCCCATGGGTGGTTAAAGCGCAGATTTATGCGGGAGGCCGCGCTCAAGGCAGTTTTAATGATGCGCCCCGCTCTGGAGGAATTCGTTTTTCGGACTCATTGGATGGCGTTCATTACGCCGCCGCTTCGATGTTGGGTGCAACCTTGGTTACTCCGCAGACGGGGACCGCGGGTCAATGCGTTCGCGCGGTATACATTGAACCCCAAGTAAATACCCAGAGGGAATTGTTTGTTGCATTACTGGTTGATGGCGAGTCTGGAGAAATTGTGTGTTTGGCGACACCCTGCGGTGGGGAGAACATCGAAGAACAGGTTCGCGATGCCCCCCAAAGCCTTATCAAGACACCGCTCGGGTCAGGTTTGGAGATTGCCGAGCAGGTTGGCGTGCGAATAGGTTCGGCACTGGGGCTTGAGCAAGCTTCCTGCACTATGTTTGCCGATATCCTTCAACGCATGTACCAGTTATTTGTGACTCACGACCTTTCACTGATTGAGATAAACCCGCTGGGCATAGAGGAAAACGGTCGATTGATCGCGCTGGATGGGCGAATGGCTGTGGACAACAATGCGTTGTTTCGTCAGCCGAAGATGGCTTCACTCGGCTCACGGGTTGAAACCGACGCTAGGGAGGAGTCTGCTTCGCGTTACGGCTTTAATTACATTCGTTTGGATGGCAACGTTGGTACATTTTCCAGCGGGGCGGGGCTGGCCATGGCGACCCTTGACGCTGTTGTTGACCTGGATGGTAAGCCTGCGAACTTTCTCGACGTGCCTCCCGTACTTGAAGTTAGCCGGGTTAAACAGGCATTTTTGTTAGCGTTGACTGACTCGCGTATCCGTTGTTTGCTGCTCAATGTTTTTGGAGCCGGCATTATGCGTTGCGATACGATTGCCGATGGCCTGCTGCTTGCGCACCTTGAAAAGCCGATCACAGTGGATATTGTTGCGCGCCTCGCGGGCACCAATGCGCAGTTGGCGATTTCCCGCCTTGAACGATCAGGTTTGCCGATTCATTTTTCGTCCGATCTGGCATCTGCGGCAAAAGCGGCCGTTGAGTTAGCCGCTACGCCGGATCGCCCAAAGTCTCGTGGTGTGATCACCGGCCGGATTGGTCGTTGGCTTAATAGTTCGGGGCATCGCGGACGATGAGCATCCTGGTTGACAGTGCCACCCGCGTGATTTTCCAGGGTATCACCGGCCGACAAGGCTCCTTTCATGCCGAGCGGGCACTAGCCACTGGTACCCAGGTCGTCGCCGGCGTGCGTATGGGGAAAGGCGGCACGAGTCACTTGGGTATTCCGGTTTTTGATCAGGTTCGTGATGCGGTCAGTGAGACTGGAGCGACAGCCAGCGTGATTTTTGTGCCGCCGGCGAACGCAGCCGATGCGATTGAAGAAGCCATCAATGCAGGTATCGGCCTGGTGGTCTGCGTCACAGAACGAATTCCTATATTAGATATGGTTCGGGTTCGCTCAAAACTTAAGAGCTCAAATACACTATTGGTGGGCCCCAATACCCCAGGCATTGCGGTGCCGGGGCAGTGCACTCTGGGGATAATGCCGCAGGGCATCTTCCTGGCTGGCCGTGTCGGTATCGTCTCGCGATCCAGTACGCTAACTTACGAGGCGGTTGAGCAGACAACTCGTAATGGCCTTGGCCAGTCGACCTGCATCGGTATCGGTGCAGACCCGGTTTTTGGCCTCTCATTCGTAGATTGTATTGAGCGGTTCAATGCGGACCCGCAGACCGATGGCATTATCCTCATAGGGGAGGTTGGCGGCAGTTCAGAGGAAACCGCTGCCGCTTATCTGACCGATATTGAAAACTCCAAGCCATTGGTGGCTTACATCGCCGGGCAGTCGGTTCCGGTTGGCCGTCGCATAGGCCACGCCGGCACTATCATGCATTATGGCACCGGTACTGCTCAGTCTAAGATGAATGCCTTGGCCTGTGCCGGGGCTACCGTCGTTCGCTCCCCCGTGCAGATTGGTGAACAAATGGCAAGCCTGATAGACAATGGTTTGTGAGCCAAGGACCTTGCACATGGAATACCGGCAGGAACTAAACAGAGGCTGAGTCAGTTAGTTGTTGTTACGGCCGTTCCGCACAGCCCAAGCGGCTTCATTATGTTTTGGTTCGCGACGCCGATCTCAAGAACACTGAGCATGTCTGCTGTCGGCGGGCACGGTGGGAACGGGCACCTATTCACGAGGTTATCGAACTTTTGCCGACGCTGAGGATCACTTAGTTGATTGCGCTCACTCAAGCATTGTGCTTTGTTTGAGTATCACGGTCGCCTTGACCTTAGCCTTGTGTTCCTGGCGCAATTGGATCGCTGTGAAATGCGGTTTTGCTGCAAACCAGTAATACAGCTCACGCGAACTGCCTCGGTCAACAAAGAAACGTGTGGCCGCAACAGATCGCCCGGCAATCTCAAGAGTCTCGGACTCCTGCTCAACAAATGCGTAGTCACGAATTCGATCACCCTCGTGCACAAGGTAGTGTGGCGCCCGTTGACCCCGCGAGAATTCGAGGCGAGCCATCAGTTCAAAGGTAAGCGGATCCTGTATGCCTGACTTAAGCGGAAAAGTCTGTTCTTTATTTTTAGCAAACCCCTGACTCAGCCCTGCCTTCCAATCGAATTCAATACGGATATCGCGCTTGTGTTTGTTCTGGCCGTTGCCAACGGTATAGAGCAGGGGGCGGATCACGCCATCGTGTATTTCGAACCGGGAAACCTCGTAAACCGGGCCAAACCCCGACAACTGGGCAAAACCTTTAAGTTTGGTCGTTGAGCGCAGAATATAGTCAGACCCGGTGCGTTCCAGGGATACTACCCGTGATGCCCTAAAGCCTGAGTAGTCGACGGAGTAGTGGGATTGGAACGGAGCCATGACGGTACTGCTGGCAACTGTCGAGGTGCAAAAGAATCCTAGCAGAGCCGTAATGACTACTGCGCTAAGTCTGTGACCGAGACGGGGCAGCACAAGGCGGGTCATGGGGCTGACGGTTTGTTGATCAAGGGTGTGCAGGGGTAGACTGGAGGGCGCCTTAGGGTCACGCTGGAGACCTGTAAGGCCGATTTTCAGGAGTTTATTGTACCGTGAAAATTCGACTGGTGATTTACAACATTCATAAGTGTGTTGGCGGAATTGATCGACGCTACGATCTGCCGCGTATTGTCGATGTGATAAATCATTACCACCCGGATATTGTCCTTTTGCAAGAAGTGGTTCGATATAGCAGGTCGTCTGCAAATATTCATCAGGTTGATGTACTGGGCGAAGCGATTGGATTGAATCATCGGCTTTGGGTAGCGAATGTGAAGGCTCGAACCGGTCACGGTTACGGTAATGCGATCCTCAGTCGTTGGCCGCTGCTTGACAGCCACAATATTGATCTGACCATTGGCCCAAAAAAACGCCGCAGCGCCCTTTATGCTCGAACACGAATATCATTGGATGATAACGCCCCCGGTGAGGCTCGAAGTCGCAGCCTGCATCTGTTTAATCTGCATCTGGGCCTGTCGGGAATCGAGCGAAGGATGCAGTTAAAGAAAATGCTGGGTCATCCGACCTTTGGCCGAATCGCCCACGACACACCCACCCTCGTTGCTGGTGATCTCAATGACATTTGGGGCGCTTTAGGGCGCCAGGTGATGCATCCGGTGGGCTTTTTCGGCACCGGGCGAATGCCGCGTACCTTTCCAGCTTACGCGCCGGTACGACCACTGGACAGTCTTTATGTGCGCGGCGCCCTGGAAATTGACAGCTTGTTGCCTTCGCGACTGAGTCTCGCCCGACAGGCTTCGGATCACCTGCCTTTGATTGCGGACCTCCGATTGGTCTGAGATCAGGATTGCAGTCCGAGAATCTGGCGGGCTTCTGCGGTGCTGGCTGGATGACGATTGTAATTGGAGCAAAGGCCAGCCACGCGCCCGACAAGTTCGGCGTTGCTTTGGGCGAGGCGCGACTTATCAAAACGCAGGTTATCCTCAAGCCCTGTCCTACAATGGCCGCCCATCTCCAACGCCCAGTGATTGACCTCGAGTTGCCCGCGGCCGACTCCCGCTGCAGTCCAGGTTGCCTGCGGCATAACCGTCGACAGTTGGGCGAGTTCGAATTCAAGAATTTCGCGTCGTGGGGGTAGGGCGTTCGGTACTCCCATCACAAACTGCACGTGAACGGGGGCTTTGATCAGGCTTCGTTCCACCAGCGCGGCGGCCGAGTAAAGCATCGATAGATCGAATACTTCGACCTCCGGTTTGATCTGGTGTTCCAGCATATTGCCAGCCAGTTGATCAATGAGTTCCGGGTGGTTTTCATAAATCATTCCAGGAAAGTTTACCGAACCGGTTGCCAGAGAGGCCATGTCGGGCCCAAGGTGTAGCATAGAGCCCCGCTGGTCAGCCTCGCGGCCACGTCCACCAGTGGAAAATTGAATGATGATTCCAGGGCAGTGCTTTTTAATCCCCTCTTGCACGAGGGCAAAACGCTGTGGATCCGAGGAGGGGTTCTCTTGCTCGTCACGTACATGGATATGGACCAGGCTCGCACCGGCTTCAAAGGCGGCGTGAGTTGATTCCACTTGCTCGGTGGTACTGATCGGTACAGCGGCATTGTCCTTTTTTCTGGGAACGGCACCAGTAATGGCAACGGTAATAATGCAAGGCTGAGTCATATCGATCTATGCAAAAAGAGGAAAGGGCAACCATACACGCACAAAGCCTCATAGCAAACCCTGTTCTTCAAAAAATCCGCATCCGGCCGAAGCTTCCGAAGCGGGTCAGGCGAAGTGTGATCACTAAGGCGGGTTGTGGAATGGACCCTTGGATCAGACCTGCTACCCGGGCGAGGCGTCTTAAACTCATTTTTCATGTATCCTTCTCTCATACATGATTAATCTCCAGGCCGCTTTGCAACCTGATCCAGATAAGCAACCCCGCATCACGATGGTTTTCCAATCGCCAATGGTGATTAGTTGATTCCTTTACTTGCCCAGGGGCAGTGGGCTCTGTTTGCGGTCATTCTGGTGGCGCTGGTGGTGTCCTTGTCGTTCCATGAGTTCGGTCACGCTTTTGTTGCTCTTCGCTTCGGCGATGACACCGCCCGTCGTGCCGGGCGTTTGACCATTAACCCGCTGGCCCACATTGACCCTATGGGCCTGTTGATGGTGGTTTTTGTCGGTTTTGGTTACGCCAAACCTGTACCGACTGACCCTCGTCGATTTACCTCGCGCTACGCCGACTTGCTGGTGGCAGCTGCCGGGCCTGCTATGAATTTACTGTTGGCCATTATCAGTATCAACGCTTATCTCCTGTTATTGGATTGGGGGTGGCTGGATCTTTCCAGCCCGGGTCCTCGCTTGTTTTTCATCTATCTTGCACAAATTAACCTGCTGTTGATGATGTTCAACTTATTGCCGGTCGGTGCGCTCGACGGGCATTACATTCTGCCTTACTTGCTCCCTCGCTCCCTGTCCCGGGCTTATCGTTATTACAATGGGCGCTATGGCAATCGGGCGTTGCTGGCCCTGATCCTGTTGGCGTTCATGGGCGTTCCGATCTTCTCAACGATCAGCGGGTTCAGCGCGGCTTTGCTACCGCTCATTGCTTGGGGTTAGAGTAACGCCAGTGGCCTTTGGGGAAAATAATGCCTGAAGATTCTCAAAATAACGATATGGCCTCACAATCATCCGAGATGCTACTGGCACGGGCTTACGGTCTAAAGAGTCCCGACCAGGCCCGAGCACTGTATCGCGATTGGGCCGAGACCTACGATATTCATCTGGAAAATGGGCTGGGGTATATCGCGCCTGCCCAGATTGCGGCAATGCTCGATGAAGCCCTTGAGGATCGCGCTGCTCGAATTCTAGATGTGGGATGCGGTACCGGGCTGGTCGGGGAACGCCTGAAGGCCCTTGGATTCAACTCCATTGACGGGCTCGATTTTTCCCCGCAGATGCTGGCGGCCGCGGTGGACAAAGATATATACCACGAGTTGCTTGAGTCAGATCTTGAGGGAACACTGGGTATTGCCGATGCCGTCTATGATGCAGGAATATCCTGCGGCACCTTCACCCACGGCCATGTCGGACCTGGGGCGCTGAATGAGATTTTTCGAGTGCTTCGCAGTGGCGCTATGTTCGCCTGCACGATTCATGCCCATCTATGGGTTGATGCCGGTTTCGCACAGCATATAGTGGCACTCGAGGCGGCTGGAATCATTATTGTCGAAAATATTGTCGACAAACCCTATTTTGAAGCCGCAGAGTCCGACGGAAAATTCTGTCTGATGCGAAAACCCTGAGGACCTGGTAGACAATTGCCTTTAATGGCTTGGCCCGGTGTTAAAATTGTTGTCACACCGGGATCAACGCCTGGTGTAAATCGATATGGCGGCGTCGGTCGGTCTCCCCGGTGGCGGAAGGTTGTGAACCCGGTCAGGTCCGGAAGGAAGCAGCCGTAGCATCCGAATCGGGTGCTGGGGTCAGGCTGATTGGCGCCGTCTCCAATTCGATCCGAGGCAACCATCAAGCGTCAGGGACAAAGATGCATTTCTACTTTTCAATCAAGTTCTCATGAGTTACCAGGCGCTCGCGCGAAAGTGGCGACCTCGTCGGTTCACTGACGTTGTTGGTCAGGCCCACGTGGTGGGGGCCCTGACCACGGCATTGGAGCAGGATCGGGTGCATCATGCCTTTCTCTTTACGGGCACTCGAGGTGTTGGAAAAACCACGCTGGCACGACTACTGGCCAAAGCGCTCAATTGTGAGCAGGCGCCCTGTGCCGAGCCCTGTGGGGTGTGTCCGGCCTGCACTGGCGTTGACGAAGGTCGCTATATAGATTTGCTTGAAATCGATGCCGCCTCGAGGACTCGAATCGACGATACCCGAGAAATTCTGGACAACGTACAGTACGCCCCAACTCTGGGTCGATATAAGGTCTATCTGATCGACGAGGTGCATATGTTGTCCGGACATAGCTTCAACGCCTTACTTAAGACGCTTGAAGAACCTCCATCGCATGTAAAATTTCTGTTGGCTACCACTGACCCACAGAAACTCCCACCGACGATTCTCTCACGCTGTTTACAGTTCAATCTGCGTGTGCTGAAGCCTGAAGAAATTACCAACCAACTGCAAAAGATAGCCAACGCAGAGGGAGTCCAGGCCGATGAAGTGGGGCTGGCAACCTTGGCCAGAGCTGCATCTGGCAGCATGCGCGATGCCTTGAGTTTATTGGATCAGGGGATTGTTTTTGGTAACGGCCAGGTTACCGGCGCCGAAGTACGCGACATGCTCGGTATGATTGAGCAACAACAGGTTGATACGATATTACGCGCGCTGGCAGTGGCTGATGGGTCGACACTGATTGATACTGTGGCACAAATGGCGTCCCGCGCGATTGATTACATGGCAGCCCTTGATGACCTGTTATTGGTGTTGCACGACGTCTCGCTCTATCAGATCTTGCCCGAGGCAGCCTCAGCCAAGCAGGCGGATTCAGATTTGGTAGTGCATCTTGCCGGCACGATGACCAAGGAAGATGTGCAGTTGTACTACCAGATTGGGTTGTTAGGTAAACGAGATATGCTGCTTGCGCCAGATCCAGTATCCGGCTTTGAAATGACTTTGTTAAGGATGTTGACTTTTCACCCAGCGGGCGAGGGTGGGGCAGGATCGAGTCGTGAACCGCCTGCCCAAAAGGTTTCCGTTCCTAAGCCGCGAACGCAAGGCCAAGATTCGGCCTCAGTTCCCACGACGGGTGCTTCAGTCGATTCACTCCCCCCGACTGAACCGGCTGAACCGGCTTCACGCCAAGGCCCGTCGGCTCCGCCAGAAACCGACCTGGCCGACCCAGACCTGTGGGCTACGTTCGTAGACGACTCAGGATTAAAAGGCGTGAGTCGAGAATTTGCCATGAATCTCTCGCCGCGAAGCTACGATCCCCAAAAAAGGGTATTGATCGTCTCGCTGAAACCCAATCTTGCCCAACTGCATAGTCCCTCCCGTCAGGCGTCTTTAGAGAATGCGTTTAGCCAGTTCAATGGCGCGCCAGTCAAGCTAAAATTGATTGAGGGGAGTGAAGAATCACCTGAGACCCCGACCCAGAACCGGGCCCGCCATGATTCTGAGGAAAAGGCCGAGGTCTACCAGACGTTAATGGAGGATCCGATGGTTAAGGATATTATGGAGCGGTTCGATGCAACGGTGGTTCCGGACTCGATACGCCCCGGTAAACAACAAGGGAGAGCTGAATGAAAGGACCTTTGGGCAATATCATGAAACAGGCTCAGGAGATGCAGGAGCAACTTAAGAGCGCCCAGGAAGAGCTTGCACAAATTGAAGTCACCGGTGTCGCCGGCGGCGGTATGGTCGAGGTGATAATGACCTGCCGGCATGATATACGCCGGGTAAAGATAGATGACAGCCTGTTTAGTGATGACAAAGAGGTTCTGGAGGATCTCGTGGCGGCTGCTGTGAATGATGCGGTTCGCCGGGTTGAGAAAGCAACTCAGGAAAAAATGGGCGGACTAGCGGCGGGGATGAATATTCCAGGCTTGAACCTGCCTGGCCTCAATGGCTGACGGCCATGCCATAGAACAACTTAAGCAGGCATTGCGTCGCCTGCCGGGTGTCGGGCCGAGGACCGCTCAACGGATGGCTTTTCACCTGTTGGAACGGGACCGCGAGGGTGGGCAGATCTTAGCTGATGCCCTGAGGGACGCGGTATCGACCGTAAAACACTGCCAGCGTTGTAACAATTTCAGTGAGCAGGTGTTTTGCAGCATCTGCGAGTCAGGCAAACGCAACGAGACCCTACTTTGTGTCGTGGAGACGCCCGCTGATCTGGATACCATTGAGCAGGCAGGAGCCTATACCGGCTACTACTTTGTGTTAATGGGGCACTTGTCTCCGCTTGACGGCATCGGTCCAGACCAGTTGGGGGTCGAGCGGTTGTTGCAGGTTGTTTCCGAGCGAAGCGTTCAGGAAGTGATCCTGGGGACTAACCTTACGGTTGAAGGCGAAGCGACAGCCGATTATCTGTGCGACCTATTTGAAGACAAGCCTTTGACAGTGAGTCGTCTGGCCCGCGGGGTCCCATCGGGGGGGGAGCTTGAATACATGGACGCCAATACGCTAACCCAGGCATTCAGTGATCGCCGTACTTTGCACCAGCCTGCGGTAGAGGAGTCCTGAGTCCGTTAATGAATAAATTGCGAGCTCCCGCCCAGGACGGTTATCTGTCAAGGGCATCAGTCCAGACTCGCGCGAAGAGTGTCTGGTGATAACCATCCCACCGTGATTACCTGCCTCAATCGAACCGTAGCGGTCTTCGATAGAGTTTGTGCCCGTGGCGACCCGCCTTTGGGCAGAGTAGGTACACTTGACTAAGGGGTAGCTAACGGGATAGCCAGCCTTAGGTCGTTATCTGGATTGCCCCACTGGCTTACATGAGGGTATTTGCAGAATATTTAGTCCGACCTGGAAAATTCCAGGGCTCTACCAAAAACACCTGGTCGAATCCGGCCATTGTCGAAAACCACCTGGCCACCGACAATGGTGTGGCTGGGCCATCCGGTGAGTTCGCGACCCGCGTAAGGGCTCCAAGCCGCGCGGCTGAACACTTCATTATCACGAACTGGCCGCGTCGTTTCGATATCCACCAGTGCCAGATCTGCATCGAAACCCTCAGCTAGCTGTCCCTTGTTCTTAATGCCGTAAACCCGTGCCGGACCCGAACACATCCATTGCTGTACTTGAGCCAGAGTGCAATGCCCGGCCTGCATTGCTGTCAGCATCAAAGGCAACGACGTTTCCACTCCGGGCATCCCAGCAGGAGAGTTGGGGTAGGGCTGGTTTTTTTCCGCCAACGTGTGTGGCGCATGGTCGGTGGCGATAATATCGATGATGCCTTGATGAAGGCCAGACCATAACCCGGATGCGTTAGCTGGCTTGCGAATCGGGGGATTCATCTGCACTCGTGACCCCAACTGGGCGTAATCATCGGTATTGAGAAAAAGATGGTTGGGGATCACCTCACAAGTTACCTGGTCGGGCTTGTGGCGGCGCAGCCGCTCGACTTCTTCTGAGGTCGAAAGATGGAGGATATGCAGCCGTCGGCCATATTTTTCGGACAAAGCCAGTGCTCGCTCGGTCGCAATCAGGGCTGTTTGCGGGTCCCGTATTTGTGAGTGCAGCGCATAATCGACTGCTTCACCTTCTTTTAATAGGGCTCGCATCCGATTCTGGATCCGGGTCTCATCCTCAGCGTGGACGGCAATGAGGCGTTGGCCATTGCCGAAAATGCGTTCCAAATGCTCTTGCTTATCGACCAGTAAGTCACCGGTACTGGACCCCATAAATATTTTGATGCCACAGGCGGGGTGTACATTGTTGAGTGAGTCGAGGTTGTCGCTTGTAGCGCCGATAAAAAATCCGAAATTGGCTGTACAGCTTGAAGCCGCACGGGCCAGTTTCCAATCCAGTTGCTCCTGGTTCGTGGTCGGGGGGTTGCAGTTGGGCATTTCGAGGAAACTGGTTACGCCGCCACGCACGGCAGCCCGTGACCCTGAAGCGAGATCCTCCTTATCCGTGGCGCCCGGCTCACGAAAGTGTACCTGGGGATCGATAACCCCCGGTATTAGTAATCGGCCAGCGGCGTCAAGATACTCGTGTCCCGCAGCGCTGATCATGTTATCGATTTTCGTGATACGACCGTTCTGGCAAGCGACGTCGCCGGCAGCCGTAGTGCCGTCCGGGTGGGCAATCGAGGCGTTGCGGATAACGAGATCGTACATGGATTCGAGCGAGTTTAGAAAGATCACCCGTAGTGTACCGCTCGAACTGGTTCCAGGTCAGCGTCTACCCAAAAAAAACGCGCCTCGGCGCGTTTTTTGTGAAAGCGTCAGGAAATCTCAGCTCAGGCGTTTTGCTTTTCGCGAATCTCATTGAGGGACTTGCAGTCGATGCACAGAGTTGCGGTAGGTCGGGCTTCAAGGCGCTTGATACCAATGTCGACACCACATTCTTCGCAATAACCGTAATCGCCGGTATCAAGATCGGCGAGGGATTCATTGATTTTCTTAACCAGTTTGCGCTCACGATCCCGGGTGCGAAGCTCTAAAGAGCGGTCAGTTTCCTGGGTCGCGCGATCGTTAGGGTCAGGCAGATTAATGGTTTCGTCCTGCATGGTCGTCACCGTGCGCTCAGTATCGTCTATCAGTTGATTCTTCCAGGCGTTGAGTATTTCTCGAAAATGGGTTACCTGAAGTTCATTCATATAGCGTTCGCCCCGCTTGGGCCGATGCGGTTTAACTCCGTATATCAGATCCACTTTAACTTTCTTCTTGGTGCTTGCCATTGGTTTACACTGGGCCTGCGACATGAGTCGACTGCGCCCGAAATTGTGAAAGGCGCAGAAATCTAACAGTTTCCCATAGTTCCCGCAATACCGCGGCGCCTTTTAAGCAAGGACTAAATAGCGATGATGCAGCTTCGATACTCACCGACTTCGCCTTATGTGCGTAAGGTTAGCGTTCTGGCGATAGAAACCGGCCTGAGTGGCCAGATAGACAGAGTTTTAACCAATCCTTGGGATCCGCAAACGGATCTGGGCTCTGCCAATCCGCTCGGTAAGGTGCCCGCCCTGATGACACCCGACGGAGTAGAAATATTTGATTCTCGAGTGATTTGTGAGCACCTTGACGAAATGCACGACGGCGAACGATTTTTCCCGCTTGAGCCCGAAACCCGGTCGATAGCGCTTCGTCTTCAGGCGCTGGCGGATGGTATCCTCGATGCCGCCATTCTCCGGTTAATTGAGGAGCGTCGTCGGCCGGGAGAATACTGTTGGCCGGCGTGGAGTGATCGTCAGACGGCGACAATGAATCGAAGCCTCGACTGGCTGGAAGAGCGGCATTCGCTGCTGGATAGCCGGCTGACCATCGGCAGTATTGCGGTGGGGTGCATGCTGGGTTACCTCGATTTTCGGTACGCTGCTGAGAATTGGCGTGAGGGCCGCGATGGCCTGGCAAGCTGGTACTCAGATTTCGCCCAAAGGCCATCGATGCACTCCACAGTGCCAGCGGAGTGATAAAGGTCCGATGTTAGGTCCAAGTCCGATATAATTGCCACTCAAGTTGATACGCTTATTTTCTTTACTTGCACGACCCCAGAAGCGGCTCACTGAGTCGCCCGGCGTAAGGGCTCCAAGCATTCGTCGGCCTGGCCATGTTTGGCCCGGGTCAGCCACCTGAAAGACCCGATGCGCCTAAAAAGAATCCAAGTTTCTGGCTTCAAGTCCTTTGTCGATCCGACGGTTATAACTATTCCGGCTAACCTCACCGGTATTATTGGGCCTAACGGCTGCGGTAAATCCAACGTGATTGATGCGGTGCGCTGGGTAATGGGCGAAAGCTCGGCCCGCAAACTTCGCGGCGACAGCATGACGGACGTGATTTTTAACGGTTCTGAGGCACGTAAGCCTGTAGGCAAGGCATCGGTTGAGCTGGTTTTTGATAACACCGACGGCAAAACACCACAGGCTTACGCGCGCTTCAGCGAGATCTCTGTTAAACGCACATTATCTCGTGATGGTGCATCGGAGTATCGGCTGAACAAGGCGCGCTGCCGTCGTCGGGATATCACTGACCTTTTTCGCGGCACCGGGCTTGGCCATCGGTCCTACTCGATTATTGAGCAGGGTATGGTCAGTCGAATCGTTGAGGCCCGGCCCGAGGATTTGCGGGCCTTTGTCGAGGAAGCCGCCGGCATTTCCCACTATAAGGACCGTCGTCGTGAGACCGAGACTCGGATGCGCCATACCCGCGACAATCTTAGCCGGGTAGATGACATCCGTAAGGAGCTTGATACGCAGTTGCGTCGTTTACAACGACAGGCCCAGGCAGCGCGACGTTATCAGAAACTTAAAGATGAAGAGCGCACGGTCAACGGCCAACTACTGGGGCTTCGTCATCGGGTCATGCGGTCGCAAATCAATGCCCAGTCTGCCCAGACGGCGCACGCACAGACTGAGGTTGAGTCACACCTGGTTCATCAGCGAGCGTTGGAAAGTCGGATCGAGGGGGCTCGCGCTAACGAGATGAGTTCTCAGCAGCAGGTCAGCGACCTACAGGCTGAATTTTATGCAGCCGGTGCTGACGTTGCCTCTGTTGAACAGGCTATGGAATATGCACGTGAGACTGGTGAGCAACAGCGGGCCGAGTTCGAACGTCTGGAAACAGCCTTGACAGAGATTAGTGCGGAATCTCAACACGACGATCAACGCATTTTAGAACTTGAGACAGAGGTGGTTTCGCGTCGCGACCAGCGTGAGGCGCATCTGGCCGTACAGCGCCAATCCGCAACCCGCCAGGCTGAATCTGAACAGGCTTTAGATACCTGGCAGGAGCACTGGAACGATTTCGCCCAATCTACAGCGACGCCGATTAAGGATCAGGAGGTGCAGCGATCACGCATCGAGCAGCTTGAGGCTGCCGATCTTAAGGCGCAGCAGCGCCTTGCCCGCCTCGACCAGGAGTTAGCGGCGCTGCTCGCTGAGGAGGAGGCATTGGCGGTGGATAGTGCCCGCAGTAACGCCCAGCATAGCGAGGCAGAGACCCGTGAATATGAAAGTCGTGTCGAGCAGGCCGCGCAGCAGATTAGTGAGTTGCGGCAAGAAATAGAAGGCCAGGTAACGGCAGTGGATCAGCAGCGCCAGCAGATGCATGCAGCCCGCAGCCGTCTTCAGTCGCTACAGGAAATGCAGGAGGCATCGCTGGGACGGGATGATGAGTATGCCGATTGGCTGGAACGCAGAGGCCTTTCGCATGCCCCGGTGCTTGCCGGCGAAATCCGCGTTGCTAAAGGTTGGGAGCGCGCGGCTGATGCGGTGCTCGGCCCACGCCTGACTGGGTTGGGCGTTGGCGATCTTGATGGGGCCCTGGCGCATGAGGCAGAACTGCCCCGGCGGGATTTATTCCTGGTCCAATCGGGTTTGTCATCTGCACCGGGTGCTGCCAATACCCTGCTGGCGCAGTTGCATTGCGCACGTTATGACCTTGGCTCCCTGCTAAGTGGAGTGTATGTGGCTGATGACCTGGCCGAGGCGCTCACCCGCCGCGCAACCCTGGATCCAGGTGAGTGTGTGGTGACCCGTGACGGGGTAATCGTTGGGACGAACTGGGCCCGGGCGCCACATGGACGCGCCTTGGGAGACGGGCTTTTGGAGCGGGAAGAGGAAATCACGCGGTTGCAGCAAAGTGTTACCACTTTGGTAGACGATACAGCGCAACATGAACGGTTGTTTGAGAGCTTGCGCGAGACTTTGCGAGATCTGGAGCAAAAGCACGAGTCCAGCCAGAAAGTGCTCAATGACCAGCTGGAAACCCAGACGATAATCCGTCAGGTGCTTTCGGAAAAGGATGCACGATTTGCGCAAATCGAAGCTCGCCGCGAACAGATGACTACAGAGACTGACGAGATAATGGCGGAACTGACCGGGACGGGTGCAGCTCTGGATGAGGCTCAACGGCATTTTGCTATTGCTGAAGACGAGACCGGGGTGCTCGAAGAAAAACGCCTGGCATTGTTAAATGAAAAAGAAACGCTCACGAAAGCTTTGGCGGGCGCCCGCACTGATACCCAGGTGGCTCGGGAAAAATTGCACGACACGGAACTGGCCCTGCAGCATAGCCAGGCATCTCTGGATTCATTGAAATCCAGCCTCAACCGTCTCGAGGTACAGGGCAGCCGCATGCGGGCACGCCATCAGGAACTCAAGATTCAACTGGCGAAAGGAGATGATCCTGGAGAGGCGATGAATGCCCGCTTAAAGACGCTACTCGACCAGCGGACATTGTCAGAAAGTCAACTGGCTGATACTCGCAATGCGCATGCAGCCATTGAAGAACAGATCCGTGATCTGCAGGGGGGTTTGTCGGAGTGTGAGCAGGAGGCAGCCACCGCGCGTGATGCGCTCGAAGGTGAGCGGTTGAAGGCGCAGGAGTTATCAGTGCGCTCGGAAACTCTGCTGGAACAGATTAGTGCCAGTAACTATCAACTGGAGGAGATTCTAGAAAACTTGCCTGACCAGGCCGTTGAGGCTGACTGGCTTGTGCAATCCGAAAAGCTGGCTCAGAAGATTGACCATATTGGACCGGTGAACCTGGTTGCGATAGAAGAGCACGAGGAGCAGGCTCAGCGCAAGGAATATTTGGATACACAACATGCTGATTTGATTGAAGCGTTAAATACCCTTGGCGGTGTCATGCGCAAAATCGACCGCGAGACTCGCGAACGTTTCAAGGTTACTTTCGATGCCTTAAATGAAGGATTCGCTGAGTTTTTCCCACAAATGTTTGGAGGCGGCAGCGCGGTTCTGGCATTGACCGATGAGGACATGTTATCCGCGGGAGTCACGGTTATGGCGCGGCCGCCGGGCAAACGAAACAGCACCATACACCTCCTGTCGGGTGGTGAAAAAGCACTGACTGCGGTCGCGTTACTATTTGCTCTGTTTCGCCTGAATCCGGCACCTTTTTGCATTCTTGACGAGGTGGATGCCCCGCTGGATGATCGTAACGTCGAGCGTTATTGTCAGACCCTGCGTAGTCTGTCGGAGGTATCACAACTGGTAGTCATTACCCACAACAAGATCACCATGGAATCGACTGATATCTTGCTCGGCGTAACCATGGTGGAGCCGGGGGTTTCATCTATCGTCTCGGTCGATATCGACGAGGCCGTTCGGTTGGCGGCCCGGTAAAATGAGCCTGCAAATGGCCTTGATAATGCTGGGCCTGGTAATATTGGGCGTGATTGCCGCACTGTCATTTCTTAAGCGCCGGTCAACATCGGCATCTTGGCTGGCGCGACTGCGCAGCGGTATCGCGTCACCAGTTGTAAATTTTCGATGGCCGGCGGCACTCAATTTTGTTCATCCGGATCGCTTGGTTAATCGAGTGCGTCAGCGTGAACCATCATTGATGGCATCCCATGATTTTGAGGGCCACGCCAGCGCTCGGCCGAAAGGGAGCGGTTCGAAGGCAGCCGACCAAACCACTACCACTCCAGTCGACAGTGCAGATCAGCACCCCAGCGAACCGACCCGTGTACTTGACTCTAAGATTGGCTCTGCACCGATCAAGATCGACTACTGGGTGCGTTTACCTGGACAGACTCCTGTAACTCGTGATCTTGCCTTGTCGGTTTTCCGTGAGCACGAGATAAACCTATCGCACCCAAGGGCGATTCATGGTCGTACGGAGCCGGGTAATGCCTGGCTTGATCTGCGAGATGCCTCGGCCGGAGAGATCTTTACCGACCTGATTATTAGCGTGCAAATGGCGGACCCGGATCGTTGTGTCGATGAATCGGAGCTGACTCGTTTTAACAATCTAGCCTATGCTCTCGCAGAGACCCTGGATCGACCGCTACAGTTTGAGTCCAGTATTGAAGAAGCCTTGCCCGAGGCGGCTCGGCTGGAGAGATTTTGCCACGAATTTGATCTGCTGGCGGTTATCAATATTGAACCTGAACCTGGTGCTGGGTTTTCTGGGCCGGACGTGGCGCGGGTAGCGGAGCGTGCCGGTATGCGCCTGGGTGAGCAAGATATCTTCCATTTCTTTGATTCACGAACCGGAGTCAGCCGCTTTGGGCTCGCCAACCGGTGTGAACCAGGGAGTTTTAGTTATGCAGATCTGGAATCAGGCATGTTCCGAGGTCTGGCGCTGTTTATGAATATACCGCGGGTCGAACATCCCACCCGGACTTTTACCGAACTTAGGTCGGTTGCGCAGTATATTTCAACTGAGCTTAACGGTTCACTGGTAGACCCGGACGGGGTGATCCTGTCACCTGTGCAATTCGATTCGATCCGTCGACAAATTCAATCGATCGAGTCGTCGATGAAGAAGTACGGTGTGGAGTCGGGCTCGGATGAGGCCCGGCGCTTGTTCTGAGCCGAGCCTGTCAAATGAAGGATGAATGATCTTGCGCCGTGAGAGTTCGGTTACGTGACCAGGCGAAAAAAACCGGTAGTTACCGAAATTAACAATCTGCGCGATGAGCTCGGTGAACATAACTACCGTTATCACGTGCTCGACGCACCTGTCATTTCAGATGCCGGCTATGATCGCCTGTTACGCAGGCTTGAAGCGCTTGAGCGCGATAGCCCCGAGCTGGTCACACCGGATTCACCCACACAACGTGTCGGTGGTGCACCGTTAGCGCGATTCGAAACCGTCAATCATAGTGTGGCGATGCTGTCGCTCAACAATGCATTCTCGACAGTAGAGCTCAGCGAGTTTGATCGGCGCTGTCGCGAGGGTACCGGGCGAGAAAATCTGGTTTATAGCGCTGAGCCAAAACTGGATGGTTTGGCAGTGAGCTTGGTTTATGAAAGGGGTGTACTTCAAAGAGCGGCGACCCGTGGCGATGGCCATCATGGCGAGGATGTGACACTGAATGCCCGTTCGATCCGGTCAGTACCTCTGCGGCTTCTGGCGCCCGACTGTCCTGAGGTCCTCGAGGTGCGGGGTGAGGTTTATATGCCGTTGGCCGGGTTTAAGGCCTTGAATCAGGAGCAGCATAAAAAAGGTGAGAAACCTTATGTCAACCCGCGCAACGCGGCGGCCGGCAGTTTGCGCCAGTTGGATCCAAGAATTTGCGCCACGCGGCCGCTGGATTTCTTCTGTTACGGGGTTGGCTTATGGCGCGGTGAGGGGTTACCCCAGACCCAGATCGGAACACTGGCTACGTTGCAACGTTTTGGTTTGCGCACCAACCCGCTGGTTCGGCAGACGTTGGGGATTAGACAGTGTCTCGATTATTACCATGAAATCCTGGACTGCCGTGAGAGCTTGGATTACGAAATCGACGGCGTTGTATACAAGGTGAATGATCTTGCCGACCAGCAGTCGCTGGGCGCGGTATCACGGGCGCCACGTTGGGCCCTGGCTTACAAATTTCCGGCGCCCGAAGAAACGACTATCGTCCGTGATATTGACGTTCAAGTGGGCCGCACTGGTGCTATTACCCCGGTAGCGCGGCTTGAGCCGGTCTTTGTTGGGGGCGTCACCGTGGCTAATGCCACATTGCATAATCAGGCGGAGATCGAGCGGCTCGATGTGCGGATAGGGGATACGGTGACGGTGCGTCGCGCGGGCGATGTGATCCCAGAGGTGGTATCGGTAGTGCCCGAGAAGCGTCGACATGGTGCGCGCCGCTTTGTTTTTCCAAGCGAGTGCCCAATCTGCGGCTCGGAAGTGGTGGCTGACGATGGCGGTATTATTCAACGGTGTAGCGGAGGGCTTTACTGTTCAGCCCAGGTCAAGGAATCGATAAAGCACTTTGTTTCACGCCGTGCCCTTGATATTGAGGGTCTTGGAGCCAAACTGGTCGAGCAGTTGGTCGACAGTGGACGGGTGCGCCACGCTGGGGACGTTTTTACGTTATCCCATGACGAACTCGCCGCCATGGATCGAATGGGGACAAAGTCGGCCGATAACCTGTTGGCGGCACTTGAATCAAGTCGGAAGACAACGCTGCCCCGTTTTCTTTATGGTTTAGGGATACCGCAGGTCGGTGAAGCAACCGCGCAGACGCTTGCCCAAGTTTTCTCCAGCCTAGAGGCGCTTGCCGGCGCGTCGGTAGAAGCACTGGAAGCCGTGCCTGATGTTGGCCCAGTGGTTGCCTCCCAAATACGGCTCTTTTTTGAACAGAATCATAACCGTGAAGTGATCGATGCACTTCGCGCCTCTGGGGTTGTTTGGCCCGTACCGGAAGGATCTACTTCCGGGCGGGTAGGCCCCTTCGTTGGGCGTACTGTCGTGATCACCGGAACACTCAACGGAATGAGCCGTGATCAGGCTCGCGACTGGCTTACGGCTCGGGGCGCCAAGGTGACGGCAAGCGTATCGGCGCGAACTGATTTTGTCGTGGCGGGCGACGATCCGGGGTCAAAATATGATAAAGCGCTTGCCTTGGGTGTCAGGGTGCTCAACGAAGTCCAGTTGCGAGCGATGGATGAAAGCGATGGTCATTGATCTTGAGATACCAAGGCGTGTTTGCGCCTGCGGTAGAATCCCAGTCCGCCACTTTTCCTCAATCAAACCAGGAGTGATAGTGTCAGCGTTTCCTGATTCTCACTGACAGCCAAGGAGTGCAGATGAATAATTCTTTTAATGCCAGGACTTCGCTGGATGTTAACGGCCGGCGCTACCAGATTTTCGCCCTCGATGCTTTGTCCGATCAGTTTGATCTGACGCGACTGCCCGTGACTTTAAAGATTCTTTTGGAAAACGTACTTCGTGCCGAGGATGGCATCGATGTCGTTGCTGGCGATATCGAGGCTTTGGCCGGTTGGAGCCCGAGCTCGACAAGTACGGCTGAGATAGCCTTCGCCCCGGCCCGAGTTTTGATGCAGGATTTTACAGGGGTGCCTGCGATTGTGGATTTAGCCGCCATGCGTGAAGCTATTGCAGCGCTGGATGGGGATCCCGAGCGTATAAATCCTTTATCGCCAGCCGATCTGGTTATTGATCACTCAGTCACGGTCGACCATTTTGGTACAGCTGCCGCGCTGCAAAACAATGCGGATCTTGAGTACCAGCGAAATGCAGAGCGTTACCAGTTTCTGCGCTGGGGTCAAGCCGCCTTTAGTAATTTTCGTGTGGTTCCTCCATCCACGGGTATTGTTCATCAGGTAAATATTGAGTACCTCTCCAGTGTGGTCTTTAGTCGTGACTGTGGTGGGGAACGACTGGCCTATCCTGATACGGTGGTCGGGACTGATTCGCACACGACCATGGTTAATGGCCTGGGGGTGCTGGGTTGGGGTGCAGGTGGAATCGAGGCGGAGGCGGCCATGCTCGGCCAAGCCGTGACCATGCTGATCCCTGACGTCGTTGGATTTGAATTGCACGGCACTCTTCCCGAGGGCGCCACCGCCACGGACCTGGTCCTTAGCGTAGTCGAAATTCTGCGCCGGCACGGCGTGGTTGGAAAATTTGTTGAATTCTACGGCGATGGATTGGACCACCTTTCGCTAGCAGACAAGGCTACCATCGCTAATATGGCGCCCGAGTACGGGGCTACCTGTGGATTTTTCCCCGTTGATCAAGAAACGCTCAATTATCTGCGTTTGACCGGGCGATCCGAAGAGGATATCGCACTGGTAGAGGCGTACACGCGACGTCAGGGATTGTTTCGGGAACCCGGGGCGGTGCCGGCGCACTACAGCGAAACCACCCACCTTGATCTTGGCACCGTCGTGGCCAGCATTGCCGGGCCAAAGCGGCCACAAGACCGCATCGCCCTGACTGAAGCCCAGCAGGTGATCAACGATGCTGCAACCGAGCTCAGCGGTAGCCGCGAGCGTCGGACTGGCAGGATGACACTTGATGGCGAGACAATGGAATTTCCAGATCTTGGAGTCGCCATTGCCGCGATCACGAGTTGCACTAATACCTCAAATCCGGGTGTGATCATGGCGGCTGGTTTGCTCGCCCGCAACGCGCGGCAACGCGGCCTTACCGTCAAGCCTTGGGTCAAGACCTCCCTGGCGCCGGGCTCTAAGGTAGTGACGGATTATCTGAGTGAAGCCGGCCTGCTCGATGATCTGGAAAATATTGGCTTCGCGGTAGTGGGTTACGGCTGTACCACGTGTATTGGCAACTCCGGCCCCTTGCCCGCGCCCGTGAGTGAAGTGATCCGGGAACAGGATCTCATCGCCTGTGCAGTTCTCTCAGGTAATCGAAACTTCGAGGGCAGGGTGCATGCCGAGGTGCGCATGAATTTCCTGGCCTCGCCGCCCTTGGTGGTAGCCTATGCGCTGGCCGGCACAACCGATATCGATCTTGTGAATGATCCCATAGGAGTGGATGGCGAGGGTAGTCCGGTGACTTTGGCCGACCTGTGGCCTGAACAACTTGAAATTAACCAGTCGGTTGCCCGACATGTGACACGCGAAATGTTTCGCTCCCGCTATTCTGATGTTTTCCGCGGCGACAGCCAGTGGGGTAAGGTCCCGGTGAGCGCAGGCAATCGCTTTGCCTGGGATGAGCATTCCACCTACGTTCGTCGCCCCCCGTACTTCGATCACATGGAGCGCACGCCCGGCCAGATAAAGGCCGTGACCGGCGCCAGAGTCTTAGCGTTACTTGGGAATAGCATCACTACCGATCATATCTCTCCAGCGGGAGCCATTCAGGCCGACAGCCCAGCTGGACAATATTTGCAGGAGCAAGGGGTGAAGCGAGCAGATTTCAATTCTTATGGGTCGCGCCGTGGTAATCACGAGGTGATGGTGCGTGGAACTTTTGCCAATATCCGGCTACGCAACGCTATGGCACCCGGCACTGAAGGCGGCTGGACTACCTTCCAACCTGATGGCGAGCAGATGACCATTTATGACGCCGCGATGTCTTACGCGGCAAAAGGTACCGCGCTGCTGGTTATTGGCGGCAAGGAGTATGGTACGGGATCCTCGCGAGACTGGGCAGCCAAGGGCGCTTCTTTGCTGGGTGTGAAGGCGGTCTTGGTCGAAAGCTTTGAGCGTATCCACCGCTCCAATCTAATAGGCATGGGTGTATTGCCGCTGGAGTTTGCGGATGGCGAGAGTGCTAAGAGCTTGAACATTTCGGGCACTGAAGTGTTTGATCTGGCGCAGCCGATCGTCGGCGCGACCGAGCTTGAGGTACGCATGACCCGATCCGATGGCGGCATCGAATCTTTTATGACGAAGGTCCGTATCGATACCCCTAAGGAGTGGGATTACTACTGCAACGGTGGCATTCTGCCTTACATGGTGCGCCAGTTACTGGATTGATCAGACAGTTACACCAGGGTTCGTCCTCAGCGATTGGGCAGGCGTTTGCGAACGATAGTGATGGCAGCCAGCACTAGCGCCAAAGCGGTCAGCAGGCGCCACGAAGCCGTCTCGCCTAAAAAAATCACACCCCATAGTGCGCCCAGAACGGGTATCAAATAGTTGATCTGGGCGAAGTTGTTTGCCCCGAGGCGAGGGATTAGGTAAAAGAACAGTAGTGCTGCGAGGGCTGTAGGCAAAAGACCGAGGTAGGCGATCGCGGCGAACCCACCCATGCCTGGATGCATCTGCCAGGGCTGCTCGAGAATTAACGTGGCCGGTAACATCCATAGCAAACCGGCCAGCATGGCCCCCGTAGCCATCACTCTGCCACTACCGTGTCCAGCATAGTAACGGGCAAAGGTGGCGGATGCGCCATAGCAGATGGCGCTGGTGATTACCGCCAATTGGGCCAGGATCGGCGCGGTCAGCCCGGCCCGTGCCTCGGCCCCGATCAGGATTAGAAGACCGCCAAAGCCAATCGAGATTCCGATTGCGGTTTGGGTGGTAAACGGCTCGTCCCGGATAAACAGGTGAGCCAGAACTGCCGTAGCTACGGGCATGACCCCCATCAGCACGGCAGTCAGACCACTGTCAATATGAATTTCACCCCAACTGATCAAGGTAAACGGTAATGCGTTTCCAAAAAGCCCAATGAATGCGAAAATCTTTAACGAGGTCCTATCTCGCGGCAGTCGCTCACCGTTGATTCTCAGCCATAGGTATAGAACGCCGGCGGCAATGCCCAGACGAGCCGCGGTCAGGGTCAATGGCCCGACCGTGTCGACGCCGATCTTGATGAAAACAAAGGATCCGCTCCATATCATGGCAAGCCCTAACAAAAGAGCGTAGTCTTTAGGCGCACGGGAAAGATTCATTGACTCAGCTTAGATTAGGGGATCGGACTTAACCGGCGGTGCGAGCATAACCCAGACCCGGCGATTGGTATAACAGAGGAAAAAAGTTGGATAACCGCAGTAGTCATTCAGGCGCTTTACCACTGCTGGCAGAGGATGAGACTCCGCCGTTTGAGATTGGTAATGTTGGAGGGCGTGCCCCATTGGTGCTGGTGTGCGATCACGCCCGTAACGTCATTCCACGGGCACTGGCTGATTTGGGGTTGGATGCAGACCTGCGGGCCAGGCACATTGCATTGGATATCGGTTGCGAGATGCTGGCTCACCGCCTCGCACATCGGCTCGACGCTGTCCTGGTGCTGGCACGGTTTTCACGACTGGTGATTGATCTCAATCGGCCTCTTAATGATCCGACTTCTATTGCGCCCTGTAGTGATGGCTTTATCGTACCCGGCAATCAGAATGTTTCGACCGAGCAGCGACTGTCCCGCGAAAAGGAGATCTTTATCCCTTACCACAAAGCGGTCGCGGCCCAAGTCAAATGGGTACATGCCAAGCATGGCGTACCAGCATTGATAGCGGTACATAGTTTTACCCCAGCGATATCGGGCAAGCTCAGGCCCTGGCAGATTGGAATACTATGGAAAGATGATCAGCGCATGAGTCTACCGTTACTGGATAGCCTTCGAGGCGATCCGGATTTGTGCGTTGGAGACAACCGGCCCTACGATGCTCGTGAGCATGTGGGCTATACGATTGAGACCCATGGCGGGGTAAATGGTTTCCCGCATGTGCTGATCGAGGTGCGCCAGGACCTGATCGCGACTGAGGAGGGAGCTGTAGTCTGGGCTGATCGGTTGGCGCGGCATCTGGGACCGATTCTCGCCAACAGTGGCCTGTACCAAAAGCGAGTTGCTGACTAAAGCAAGCGCTGAATCCGCTCATCGGAAATAAACAAAAGGTGCTCGATGGTCGGGCGGGCAGCACGAGCGCCGATTCGGGCTATAGCACCTGAATTGACAATCGCGTTTGCGCACAAAATTCAAGTCGCCGCCAATCCCCAGGATCGGTACCCGGATAGTCGCCGTCGTGATTGGCTGGTTAAGCAGGTTGGCTACGCGGGCTTGGATTTAAGCCCGACGCCCTGGCAATCGATCTCGAAGTCATCCAGGGCATCCAGGTACTCGCGTTTGCTCTTGGGCATGGGCACCCGGACGCCGGCCATATAGGAAATGAGATCAGCGCCGTCACTCAGTAGCCCACAACCTCGGTGCAGTTGGATCCGGGCTATAGCAGCCAGATCTGCAGGGGGCGTCGGCTGGAACGCCTTGATCTGCTCCTTGAGGGTCACAAACTCGGGCCAGTTACTGAAGAAATCCGGGTCGCTCTTCATCATCTCGCACTCGACGCGCCCAGCACGTGCAAACTGTAGGACGGTTGCATCGATGCCATGAAAACTCGACATCTCCCCAAAAACCTCAACAATGCGTTTGGTGATTTCGTCAATTGCCTTCATTGTCTGTGAAATCTTGACGTATCGGCTTTCATAGTAGCTGGCAATGGAGTGGGTAAATACTTTGAAAGGCTCCCCCCATAACTCGTCTATGCCTTCGTGCCCACTCGGATGGCGAACCTGTTTGCCCAGTTCAAGCGCCTCCTCGAAACAAGCGCTGCACTCGCGCATCAGTTCATTATCCGTACTGACTTCAATGCCCTTGCTTTCGAGGCTGACAATGCTGGTAAAAATATCTGTTGCGCGATTGAATAGAGCGCCGGCAAGCATGGCGGCATTGACACGCTTACACGCCGGGTTTTGCTCCATCTCATAACTGGATCGTGCAGTTTCTACTTTGTTTCCGGGAGTATTAATTCCGGGCTCAGTGTGGTGGAAGGTCCGGCGTGTCAGCATCAACAGCAGGTCACGCTTGGCTGAAAGTGTTTCTGCCGGAGGGGCGTAGTAACGGATCCAGTAGCCATCGTAATAGATATGCGGCCGGCTGTTGATATCCTTTCGTGAACCGTTATGGATACTGGTATTCATGAGTGATGCGGTCTAATCTGTTTGGCCCGTCAGATCCGCGCCGGATTGTACGCCTGTCGCCCTTTGAGGCAAAGGTCGTTCAGTTGGACCCATGGCGGGGCGGCCACTGGCAATCGCGGTGACCCGTCCTTCAAAAAAGACGGTGGCTGGTGAATCCGGATCATCAACAACGTCCTGATCGCGGGATACGGTGATTTGGATCTCCTTTGCCCCCGCCATAAGGGCTTTCTTCCGGGCCAGTTGGATTGCCTGGTTTTCGGCATCCAACAAGGCATCATCTAGATGACTATGATCTACCGGCCCCTTTAGGCCGAACACCCGGAAGATTCCCTGTGCAGGCTGGGTCACCGTGACCTGCCCACGCTGGGCAATACTACCGGCGACCGCGCCAATGGCATTGGCAACCTCTGCATGCTCAGGCAGGGCTAGCGTGATATTGAGGCGCTGGGCCGCCTCGGGGTAGTAGATCGGCGCGGGAGCGCCTACGGCCACCAGGGTGCGCCCGCGGTCCAATTGCAACGAGAACAGATCGCCGTCAATGCGGCTCATTCCATTGATCCACTCGCTGAAAAGTCGAGCGGTACGTTCTCGTTCCAAACTGTTGCGTTGATCCGGGTCGGTTGCCAGGCAGGCTGACACGAGGGTTTGACAGATTACGCTAATGACATAGTCCTGCACCGCCTGACTTGGGCCTACCGGGTCGCGTTCCTTGAATTGACCCCAGCCGTAGACCTCGCGCATTTGTCGTGCCCAAATGATTGCGCCGAGCTGGGCAGCCGGAGTAGACCAGTGACTCATTTTTCCGAGCGCATGAGCCGCATCTGTCGGGGTGAACCCACTGTATATGGCGACACCCTCACGCACCAACCGGGCAACCGCTCGCATCAACTCACGGTCGCTCTCGGCAGCGGCCTCCAGATCCAGCGGGCCATCGGCGAGTCGCTCCCAGGCCTGAGCCTCGGCTTTTGAGAATTTTCTTTTCTGACTGGTTTCAGCAAACAGCTGAACTACATAGCGGTTGCTCCGGGCACTGGTAGAGGAATGGCTCCGGCGCTCCATCGATTCGAGTAGATGAGGAAACCGGTGTGCCAGTAGGCTCATAGGGATAACGCGACGTGGCCCGATCGCCAGCCCAACCCCACCTTGAAAGCGGACCTCACTGTCCCCGCCCAGGCCTACGGAGAAAACCCGTACCGCATCGACCATAGGTCGCCAGTCACCAATAACCGTTGCTTTAGAGCTTACCACTGGCTCGCCGTTGGTGATGATCGCGATATCGGTAGTGGTGCCGCCCATATCCGCGATAATCGCGTTGTCTTGTTTAAACAGTAAAGCGGCACCCATGACGCTCGCCGCTGGCCCGGACAAGATGGTTTCTACTGGGCGGGCCAGGGCAAGCTCAACACTGATTAGCGAACCATCTCCTTTAACCATCATCAGCGGGGCAGTAATCTGGTATTCGCTGAGGATGACCTGTACCGCGCGGATCAGCTCATCGATATAAGGAATCAACGAGGCGTTAAAGGCGACTGTCAGAGCCCGCCGCGGCGCATCCAGTTGTGAGGCCAGTTCGTGCCCGCAGGTGACCGGTTTATCGGTCAGTGAATGGACCAGATCGCGTAGGCGCAACTCGTGTTCGGTATTGCGAACCCCAAAGAGCCCTGAAATCCCGAAAGCAGCAACCTCATCGCATTGAGACTCGATGGCCTGATGCGCCTTTTTTATATCCAGCGGTTCGCGCTCGACACCACCGGCATCGTGACCGCCACCGATCAGCACACACTGCCCCCCACGGACAATTTTATCCAGCTGCGCCTGATCCACCTGCTGAGCGCTGTAGCCTGCCAGCAGCAGGCACACGGGCGTGCCACGACCTTCGACTACCGCGTTGGTCGCGAGCGTGGTTGATAGAGAAACCAGAGAACTCCGGGCTAGCAACTCGAAGGGAAGTTGCTTTAATGCCTCACCAATACCCACCGTCAGTTGATGATGAGTTGTCAGCGCCTTGGCGGTACTGATCACCGACCCGGCGCGATCGAGTAGTACCGCGTCGGTATAAGTGCCGCCCGTATCAATACCTAGCCGCAAGGGTTCTTCATAGTCCCCCGACTCAGCGTTTGAGGTGATCACCAGCTTGGTTGCCTGCCGCCGGAAAATTTAACGACTGTAGTCATGGAAGCCACGCCCGGTCTTGCGTCCCAGGTACCCGGCATCGACTTTCTGCTTCAGTAAAGGGCACGGCCGGAATTTGGAGTCACCAAATTCCTGGTGCAACACATCCATAACCCAAAGGCAAACATCCAAACCGATCATATCAGCGAGAGCCAGCGGGCCCATAGGATGGGCCGCTCCGAGTTTCATGGCTGCATCGATATCTTCCGCATTGGCGAGCCCCTCGTAGAGAATAAAAGCGGCTTCGTTAATCATTGGAACCAGCATCCGATTGACGACAAAGCCCGGACTATCCTTAACGCTGACCGGGGTTTTTCCCAGGTCTCGGGCCAGCAGTTCAACTGCTGCGTAGGTCTCATCTGAGGTCTGCAAAGCCCGAATCACTTCGACCAGCGCCATCAGTGGCACCGGGTTGAAAAAATGCATGCCGATGACACGGTCAGGGCGACCACTGGCAGCCGCGATCCGGGTTAACGACAGTGACGAGGTATTCGAAGCCAGGATGGCGCTCTCTTGGCAGATTGCGTGGAGTTTTGAAAAAATCGGCAATTTGACATCCATATTTTCACTGGCTGCCTCGACCACCAGATCACACTCCGCCAGGGCTTCAATATCAGTGGTAGTCTGGATTCTGCCCAGCGCCTGGACACTTGCCTCCTGGGTGATTTTGTCTTTTTTTACCAACCGCTCCAGGCTGACACCCAGGGCATGCAGGCCTTTTTGCGCCACACTGTCAGAGACATCCTGCATGATGACGTTATAGCCCCGGATCGCGCAGATTTGGGCAATACCATTACCCATCGTGCCGGCACCAATCACACCGATATTCTTAAGACTCATGTTTGTTGATAAGGTCCTGTGGCCAGTCAAGTTACTTTGAGGGTCGCCAAGGCTACCGCAAACCATAGCTAACGCCAAACCTGGTCCTGGCCGAGGTCGCCAGGATTTCACAATCAGGCGCATTGGGAATAGACTGCTCCCCTATGGACAGTATCGCCATGATTAAAAAGCTCGTCGGCTTTGACACGGTCTCTCGTGACAGCAACCTACCGTTAATCGACTTTGTTCAGAATATTCTCTACGATCAGGGGATTGACTCACGCCGAGTACCCAGTGCCGATGGGCAAAAGTCCAACCTGATTGCTACCGTTGGCCCACAGGAAGCTGGCGGTGTTGTTCTTTCCGGCCATACCGATGTCGTTCCAGTCGATGGGCAGGATTGGGACAGCGACCCTTTTGCCCTGGTGCGCTCGGGCAGCCGCTGGTATGGCCGGGGCAGTTGCGACATGAAAGGGTTTATTGGCATCGCGTTGGCCCTGGTACCCAAGATGGCGAATCTGCGCCGACCCATCCACTTTGCGTTGTCGTACGACGAGGAGGTCGGATGTTTGGGTGCGCCAGATATGATAGAGGTGATTCGCCGCGAATTGCCCGAGCCCCAAGGTGTCATTGTTGGCGAGCCAACGACTATGGGTGCGGTCATTGGACATAAGGGTATCGTCGGACTGCGTACGGTCGTACGCGGCTACGAAGCGCATTCCAGTCAGACTCACCGCGGCGTCAGCGCTGTGATGACGGCAGCTCGATTGGTAAGTCACCTGGAATCAGTGGCCCAGGATCTGGCTATAAAAACACCCAGCGATAATGGGTTTGAACCCCATTGCACGTCGGTGCATGTAGGGGTTATTCATGGTGGTACGGCGCTTAATATTATCTCCGGCGAATGCGAATTCATCTGGGACATCCGGAATATTCCAGGGGATGACCCGCAATGGTTAATCGATGCTTTTGAGGAGTTCTGTCGAGACGAGGTCTTGCCGGGGATGCGTGCGCGGCATGAGCGTTGCGCTATTGACACCCAGGTGTTGGCAAGGTGTCCAGCCTTTGATGGATCAGCATCACCCATACTCAGTCTAGTGCAGTCGCTGACCGGCAGTGATGATACAGCCCGGGTAGCCTATGCCGCAGAAGCCGGGCAATACCAAGGGGCTGGATTCCCCACGGTTTTGTGTGGCCCCGGTTCGATTGACCAGGCACACCAACCCAATGAGTTTATTGAGATGGACGAGGTTGAATCAGGCGAGCGCTTCCTGAGCGACTTGATCACCGAGTTGTCTCGTTAATCTTTGGTCGAGCCGACTTAGAACAGGGCGCTGATTAGGCTCGCGCACTCGGTTGCTCCACTACCAACATCCTGGCGGTCAAGGCGCTCCATGGCCAGCAACTGAGGGAGTCGGTCCAGCCATTGGCCGCCAACATACTCGGCGGCTTCGAAGCCGAGACCTGTCACCTGGTCGTGTAGGAAAGTGACCAGGGGCGCCATTTCCGGGTAGTCCTCGCGCACGATGTAGCCAAAGGGAACCCCGGCTTCGAAAACTTCGGCGATGGTGCTGTATCCGACCTTGCCGATAACGATGTCAGCGGCATGAATCAGGTCTGGATGGTAGATCGTACTTTGAGCTGGCAAAAAGGTGACATTCCCGTGAGTTTGAACACTCGTACCAATACCTGCAATCACAAAATCGACCTTTGAGAAATTTGAGCCTAGGCGTTGACGGAAAGGAAAGTCCTGTGGTGTGCCGCCCATGCTGACGAAGACCAGCTTCCGGCCCCGTTCCAGTCCAAGCTTGCCGCGGGTGGTGGCGCGGTCCTGGCGTTGTCGACGGGCGACCGGGGGGGTCGTTTGAGCATGGGAAACCGGAACGCAGACGGGAGTGGTTTGAATACGCAAGTCGACGTGGGTGAATAGCGGTTCCAGCCATTCGCTGTAGTAGCGAAGGCTTGGCGCGCGCTGGGCGAGTCCGGCGTAGATCCAGTCCCAGGTGAAATTCTCTACCAGCACCGAGGGGATGCCAGCGACTTTTGCCGCAGCAAGCCCGAGTGGGGCAATATCACTGATCACAAGTCGACACTTTAGTGTCTGAAATGTTGTCGCAAGTGCCTTGACCTCTTCAGGATCTAACGGCAGACGTTTGCTAAGCTCGATGACCGTTGCGCCAACATCCGCATTCAGGGAGTCGGTCTGTACCAGGCCGAGATCGCAGTCCGTTCTGTGGTAATTGAAGTTTCCAATACTTTGGGAGAAGTACCAACGAGGGACGCGAGTGAATAACTCAACCACCAAACTAGGATCCCGATCGCGCATCGCTTCGATGACTGCGCTTGCCCGGGACGCGTGGCCAAAACCGTGCGATGAAATGACAAAAGCAACGCTTCGAGTTCGACTACCAATGTTGGCCATGATGTTGTGCTGTCAGGGTTTGAAAACCAACTGGCCGTAGGTGTTACCGACTGAAATAGTTATCCAGAAAGCTTTCGAAGTCCAGAGTGTCATCTTGCTCAGCTTGCCGAGCGTTTTGGTGAGAGTCTGCTGCTTCCTGGCGCAACAGTATGTTTTTACCCGGATCTAAGGGATAGTTCTTGAAGTAGTCCTCATGGCGCTCGGCCTGAGTCATGGCAAATGTGAAGAACACGTTATTGTGCTCCTTCATTTGCTGAAGAACCTTTGCCGAGGGAGTATTATTGGAATCCTCGAATAAAATGCGATAGTGCGACAACGATTGACAGTAGCCCGTATCGCCGTGTTTATCCATATAAACGGCCAGCGGTTCCAGCCACTCGATCAACTCAAGCCCACAGCGTGACACGGGACATTCTTGTCCGATGTGGTTGGTGATTGTCAGTTCAGGGTCGCGGCCGAATTCTGCTACGCGCGTCCGCGTGTCACGAAGCCTAGCAAAGTCATCTTCGCTTAGAGGCGGACTGGGCTCCAACAAGCACGCCAGCATCATGAGATCCAGAAAACGAATTTCGTGCTCGTCAATCCCGATGGGCAGAAAAGGGTTGAGGTCTAATGAGCGTAATTCGATGTATTCCACGCCGTGTTCCTGCAGAGCATGGCTAGGTCGTTCACCTGAGAGGGCAACGCGCTTGGGCCGCATCGAAGCGTAATACTCGTTTTCGATCTGCAGCAGCGAGTCATTCAATTGGCGATATTCACCATCTACCTTGACGCCGATTTCCTGGTAAGGCGGATAAGACTCAGTAGTAGCGCGCACCAGTGACTCTGTATATTCAGCCAAGCTATTCAAGCTTATATGCACGGCCTCCTGGGCTTCACTTTGATAGCCCAGGCCCGAAAGGCGCAGGCTGGTAGCGTGTGGTAAATGATAACTGGCGTTACCGAGCTTTTGCAGGTGGTGTGAGCGGCCTTCTAGAAAAGTCGGGCACACAGCGGGTGAAGCGCCAAACAGGTAGGGTATCACCCAGTCATGACGATAGAAATTACGCATCAGACCTAGATACTGTTCCGACTTGAAATCACGTAGCGGCAGGGTCGAGTTCTTGACCTCCCGATACGGGCCCCAGAATTCATCGCTCAGAGAAAAATTGAAATGGATTCCGGAGATAGTCTGCATCAACCTGCCATAGCGGTAGGCAAGACCCGTGCGGTAGACGGATTTCATGCGACCCGCATTGGAATTGCCGTAACGGGCAATCGGGATGCTGTTTTCACCATGCAGGATGCAGGGCATGCTGTTGACCCAGAGTTTTTCCTCCCCGATATTCTGGTAGGTGAACTGATGCAGCCTCGATAGAAACTCGAGCAAGGCCGGCACCTTGTCAAAGATCGGGGTAATGAATTCCAGTAGCGCTTCAGAGTAATCGGTCGTGATGTAGCGGTGGGTAAGCGCGGCACCTAAAGCTTCGGGGTGGGTATGCTGCGAGATGACACCAGCGGCATCAATGCGCAGGCTTTCTTTTTCAAGCCCGCGGCGGACTGCGGCCGAGATCGGATCCATTCCGGCATGGTCGATCTTTTGCAGCGTTCGTGTTAGGTTGTTTCCCACTTAGGGTCCTCGACAGTATGGCGTCGCCGTTGGTTGAATGAATGACGAAGTGGTTTCAGGACGATCTGCGAGTACAAACCGCTGGCCGGGAAATCCGTGATATCACGCCTTTGATAGCTGAATTGACGGTTCGTTCCGGGATTATGACTGGATTGTCCAACATTTTTATTACCCATACCAGTGCCTCCCTCATGGTAACCGAAAATGCCGATCCTGCTGTTCACCATGACCTGGAGCGGTTTATGCAGCGTACCGTACCCGACGGCGATCCACTTTACACGCATACCGATGAAGGCCCGGATGATATGTCCGCACATCTGAGAAGCGTTCTGACAGAATCCAGTTTGACCGTCCCGGTTGTGAAAGGCCGGCTCGCGCTTGGCACCTGGCAGGGCGTGTACCTTTGGGAGCACCGCGCCCGTTCTCACGCTCGACATGTTGTGGTGACCATTTGGGGAGAGCCGTGATGTTCCCAAAAATTCCGATATCGGATTATCACTTCTGTATTGCACCCATGATGGACTGGACTGATCGGCATGAGCGTTATTTGCTGCGATTATTGACACGCCATGCCCGGTTGTATACCGAAATGGTGACCACCGGCGCTTTAGTGCATGGCGACAGCACGCGTTTTCTGGCCCATGACGCGCTAGAGTACCCACTGGCCCTGCAACTGGGTGGCAGTGAGCCCGGCGCCATGGCCATGTGCGCTCAAATGGGGGAGGACGCTGGCTACAATGAGATTAATATCAACGCGGGCTGCCCCTCGGATCGAGTGCAATCCGGACGATTTGGCGCCTGTCTGATGCGTGAGCCAGACCGCATTGCGGCCTGTGTCCGGGCGATGTCCAAGGTGATATCGATTCCGGTCACGGTAAAATGCCGGATCGGTGTCGATTTTGACGACCGTTTCGAGCAACTGGTCAATTTTGTCGAGGTGGTCTCTGGCGCAGGCTGTACCGTCTTTATTGTGCACGCACGTAAAGCCTGGCTTTCGGGTTTGAGCCCTCGCCAAAATCGGGAAATTCCTCCACTTGACTACCCGCGAGTGTATGAACTGAAAGCCCGGTTTCCTGATCTCACCATTGTCATTAATGGCGGTATTTCTCAGTGGGATCAAGCCCAGGCCCACCTCACCCGGGTCGATGGAGTCATGATAGGGCGTGAGGCTTACCAGAACCCGTATAGATTGGCGACGGTGGACCACGAACTTTTTGGATTCACCGGTCCTGTTTTGTCGCGTTGGCAGGTTCTAGAGTTGTATAAGCCGTATATTTGCCGTCAACTTGAACGCGGCGTGCGTCTCAAACAGTTGTCTCGCCATCTTCTGGGCCTGTTTCAAGGTCAACCAGGCGCGCGAAACTGGCGTCGGACTCTGAGCGAGCGCGGCGCGCGCGCTGGCGCGGGAATAGAGGTGATTAATGCTGCCGAGGCTCAAGTCCGAGAGGACGGCGCCCGGCACTTGGCAAGCCAGGTCAGTCAGCCGGTACATTTTGCAGCATGAAAAGCGCGATCAAATGGTTGTTGTGGCTGTTTGGAGTCTCGATTGTCCTACTGGGGGCCAGTCTAGTTTGGCTCGTCACGTTTTTTGAGCCCTCAGATTACCGCGATGAAATTAGCCAGTGGGTCGCAGAGCGTACCGGGCATCACTTTGTGATTGAAGGCGCGGTCTCGATCGATTTTGAGCATGAGCCGGTACGGGGCTTTTTTGTGGATATCGGGGTCCGCGATGCCGAGTTGATCCGGGTCGACAAAATCCCCGGCGAGCAGCAACTACACCTTAGTGCTTTGGATTTCTCTGCGGATTTCGGCGATCTGTTTGCCAGCGCTCGTGGTGCAGCCCTTGCCGGCCAAGGGCGCTTTGATGTGGTTGGTGCAGATTTGCGCAAGCTGTTGTCTGACTCTGACGTCAATTGGGATGCGTTTACGCCGCAGGCCTTCCGTTCGGTTAGTGCCACAAGTGACTTTGTGGTATCAGGCGATACTTTGTCCCTGACAGACCTTGCGGTGTCCATGGATGAAACCCGGGTGAGTGGTGATCTGGAAATTGAAAATTTGTCAGCGGATCGAGCCTTCCACTTCGATCTGAATATACCGTCACTGGACTTGGAAAATCTTCTTCAACTGAGTGCTCAGGGGCCTTTTGATGGCCTGATTCTATTGAACCTGCCGGCTATGCTGGTTGCGCAAAGTGAAGTCACAGGATTACTTAAAATCGGAACGCTACAGTCCGGCGGGGTGACGATGAGCGATGTTGTCATGCCCCTTCGTGCCCACGATGGCGTCATTGTTTCTTCACCCATCACTGCCGAGTTCTGCGGTGGCCAGGCACGCATCGATACGGTAGTGCAGATCGATGGCGCGCTTCTTGATTTTCGCACCCGACAACAAATCAGCCAGTGCCGTTTGGGTGAATTGCTTAGTGATCTTGAACTGACTGGAGTGATTGAGGCGCGCGGCAGCCTCTCAGCGAATCTCGCTTTTTCAGGTGTGGACCAGGCCAGCCGAATTCAATCCGCGCGGGGCGTGATTGAGTTTGCCGCGGATCAAGGGCGGATCAAGGGCATTGATCTGTCGGGCCTGATAGCGCAATTGAGCCCTAGTGCGGCTGGGATCACCGATGGTTCGATAGGCGAGAGCACATTTACATCCTTGGGGGATATTCGAGCGACTTTGCGAGTTGAAAAAGGTCTACTGATCAATGAAGACCTTGCCTTTCAGGCAGGAGGTCTGGACGTGCGCGGCCGCGGCGGATTGGCGCTGCAGAGCGAGCAGATCGATTATCGTGTCTCTTTGGCCCTCAACAACCGTGAGCTCGCGAGCGTGCTTCCGCCGCCATTCAATAGCGGTATGATTGTATTGCCACTACGAATTAGTGGGCAGTGGCATACACCATCGTTGATGATAGATATGCCTCGGATGTTGCAACTCCAGTTTCAGGCAGCGATGGGAGGAGGCTCTGGACTAAAGGCACCTTCGGCGGATGTCCGGGCTGCCCGCTTAGCGAAAGACCTGGACGCGGAATTAACTCAGGCTCTGGGTGGGGAGCCTGACGAGACAGCGCAGCAGTGAAGTTTGTGGGTAATGGGTCTCGGCGAGCCATACCAGAGCAGTTTACACTGCACAACCTTAACGGCGCCGGTGCGGCAACCGCGGCGATAGCGCATTTTAAAACCTTTGCCCGACCCGGCATTTACTGACAGACGGAGAGATTAATGAGCGAAAAGTTGAATAAGGTCAGTTCACGTATTACCCAACCCCGCTCGCAGGGCGCTTCTCAGGCCATGCTTTACGCTACCGGGATGACTCGTGCGGATATGGATAAGCCGCAAGTGGGTATCGCCAGTATGTGGTGGGAAGGTAACCCCTGCAATATGCATCTCAACGATCTCGCCGCCCGTATCGCAGAGGGAGTTAACGATGCTGACATGATCAGCATGCGGTTCAACACCATCGGTGTGAGCGACGGAATCTCTATGGGCACGGAGGGTATGAGTTACTCGTTACAGTCGCGTGATCTGATTGCCGACTCCATTGAAACCGTCATGGGCGGGCAATGGTATGACGGACTCGTGACGGTTCCCGGCTGTGATAAAAATATGCCCGGGTGCCTGATTGGTATGGGCCGCGTCAACCGCCCATCATTGATGGTCTACGGTGGCACGATCAAGCCGGGCCATGCCAGCAATCAGGCAGTGGATATCGTCTCCGCATTTCAGAGTTATGGCCAATACATTGCTGAAGTCATCACGGATGACGAGCGTCAGGAAATTGTCACGCGTGCGTGCCCGGGCGCTGGAGCCTGCGGCGGAATGTATACCGCTAATACCATGGCCAGCGCTATTGAGTCGATGGGTATGTCATTACCGTACAGCGCTTCGACCCCAGCCGTGCTGCCGGAGAAAATGGAAGAATGTTTTCAGGCCGGCGCCGCCGTGCGTAAATTGCTTGAACTCAATCTTCGCCCGCGGGATATCATGACGCGGGAAGCTTTCGAAAACGCGATGGTTATCGTAACGGTACTGGGTGGATCAACCAATGCCGTGTTGCATCTAATCGCTATGGCCCGAGCAGTCGATGTTCCGTTGGGTATTGATGATTTTCAGAATGTCAGTGATCGCGTACCCTTCCTTGCAGATCTCAAACCCAGCGGTCAGTACGTAATGGAAGACCTCCATAACGTTGGTGGCATCCCCGCTGTGATGCGCTATCTACTGGCAAACGGGCTTCTTAATGGTGACTGTATGACGGTCACCGGTCAGACGATAGCGCAAAACCTTGAGCAGTTGTCGGATTTGGAAGAAGGTCAGCAAGTGTTTCATTTTATGGATAATCCAATCAAGGAGACAGGGCATATCCGGATCCTCAAAGGGAATCTTGCACCCGGGGGGTCGGTGGCCAAGATTACGGGCAAAGAGGGACGTCAGTTCGACGGACCCGCTCGTGTTTTTGATGGTGAAGAGGCCATGCTGGGCGCGCTCGAAGCCGGTAAGATCAATAAGGGCGATGTCATCGTAATCCGGTACGAAGGCCCCAAAGGCGGCCCAGGCATGCCCGAGATGTTGACGCCAACCTCGGCCATTATGGGGGCGGGATTGGGCTCAGAAGTGGCGCTGATTACGGACGGACGTTTCTCGGGCGGCTCGCATGGTTTTATCATAGGCCACGTTGTGCCTGAGGCCCAGGAGGGCGGCCCGATCGGGTTGATTAAAGACGGTGACATCATCCGCCTGGATGCGGACGCCAACACGATAGATGTGACCCTTTCGGATTCGGAGCTGGCTGAGCGAAAGGCAAACTGGACCATGCCCCCATACAAAACAACGCGCGGCACGCTTCATAAATACATCAAAACCGTCAAGACTGCGAGTGAGGGGTGCGTGACAGACGAGTAGGATTGCTCGAACACGGACCTTAACTTTGGCTAAAAACGTGTTCGAACGGACAAAGAATTCTTGTAATTCGCCGATAGGAGTATCAGATATAAGAGCGATCTAATATGTGAGGGCATTATCAATGAAGAGTGATACTCACGTGGTCTGCCCTGATTGCGCCAGGGTTAATCGAGTGCCTACCGACAAGCTTGGCACCCCAGGCCGGTGCGGCCACTGCAACAGTGCTCTTTTTACCGGTCAGCCGATATCTTTAGCGGCCAGTAATTTTGACACGCATATTGGCCGCAGTGATTTACCGGTGTTGGTTGATTTTTGGGCCTCGTGGTGCGGCCCTTGTCAGATGATGGCACCGGTACTTGAACGAGCGGCAAGCGCATTAGAGCCCAAGGTCAGGGTCGCCAAACTCGATACCGAGCAGGCCCAGGATATTACAGCGCGCTACGGGATTCGTTCGATCCCCAGTCTGGTTCTGTTCAGTAGTGGCCGTGAAGTCGACCGCACGGCCGGAGCTATGGATTTGAGTCGTCTGCTGGTGTGGGCTCGCAGCGCGGCAGCCAAGATCAGTTCAAACTGATACGCAATGCAGCGCCAGTTGCCAGTGGCGCCAATGAGAGCGCCAGGACTGCCATCGCGCCAAGAGCGTAAAAGTGTCCAGCCGTAGGCAGCCCGGCCTCAGCGGCCAGAACCACGCTGGCACCGAAAATCAGAACCGGGATATAAAGTGGAAGAACCAATAATGTCAGAAGTAGGCCGCCGCGCTTGACGCCGACGGTCAGGGCCATTCCGACGGCACCAATCAGGCTGAGCGTTGGTGTGCCAAGCGCTAGAGCGGCCAGCAGCGTCATTTGCGTGGTAACGCTCATATTGAGGAGTATTCCGAGCAGCGGTGTTGCTATTAGGAGAGGTAATCCGGTGGCGCACCAATGAACGAAAACTTTACTCAACACTAATACGGACAGGGGATGAAGCCCAAGGGCCATCTGTTCCAACGTGCCGTCTTCAAAGTCGGAACGGAAAAGGCCCTCAAGTGCCAGAAGGGTTGCGAGCAGTGCCGCCACCCAGATGATTCCTGGGCCGATAAGGGCCAGTTGTCCCGGGTCCGATCCCACGCCGAAGGGAAACAGTGCAACCACTATGATAAAAAACAGGACCGGGTTGGCAATTTCCGAGCGGTGACGGATAACCAGCCGGACGTCCCGGCGAACCAGGGCAAGTGAAGCGTTACCCAGAGTGGGCGCCATCATGAACTCAATTCGATAGTGGCGACAGGTTCTTTCGACACCTGAATGGCTTGGTGGCTGGTAAAAATTATCATTCCGCCAGTATCAAGATGCGCTGCCAGCAGGGTTTCGATGTCGCCGACTCCCTGACTGTCGATTGCAGAGAATGGCTCATCGAGTATCCATAAAAGAGCGCTGGAAAAGTGTAATCGGGCAATGGCGACACGTCGAAGTTGTCCAGCAGATAGGTGACGGCATAAAAGGTCAGCCGATGCTCCCAGGCCGACGCGTTCGAGTACAGCACCCATATCCACGTGGTGGTGGGCCGACTGCAACGAAAGCGCAAACAACAGGTTCTCTCGTGCGGTCAGGTCGAGTTTCAACCCAGGGGCATGACCTATGTATGCCAATTGCGCATGGAAGTGGGAGCGATCCTGGCCGATAGGTTTTCCGTTCCACAGTACCTCACCGTGCTCTGGTAGGCTGAGACCGCAGAGGATACGTAACAGGCTGGTCTTACCGGCACCATTAGCGCCACGGACTTGGCGGATCTCACCCGGGCGGATCTGGAAGTTGACATCCTTGAAAAGCAGCCGGGTACCTCGCACGCAACTGAGAGAACGGGCTTCAAGCAGTTCCAATTGAGTTAAGCCTCATCCGCGGCATTGGTTTTTCGAAATCGATCAGTCATGGAGTGAGATGCGGGTTCCTGGGGAGATTATGGGGCCAATCCCCTGCGGATGCTCCAGCCCGGATTAGAATTGGTGCCGTCCATCGTTCTATACTTGAATTGTAGCGATGCTCACACCGTGAAGCACAGACATTATCTGATGACTTAAAACTGTTGGCCTCTGAAAGCGAGAAGGAGATCATAGCCATCTCAGTTTCTCACAAGCGGGTTATCTTTATGACGTATTCAGGCTATCAATTTTCCACGAGCGAGGCGATGATTTGATTAAAACGGTCTATCAATGTCCAGCCAATATCCCGTTACAATGCCTCCGCCTGCCCGATCAGGACTGGAAAATTTATGAAAACCCCCAACACCAAGCGTAATCGCCTTCCCGGGCGCGCCAAAGGCCGTGCCATCGAGGCTAGCGCACGAAGTGAAGTGCTTGAGGCAATTAACGGCATTAGCCCAACGGCGGATCAACTGATCGAATGCCTACACCGATTGCAAGATACTCATGGCTATTTGTCTGCCCAGCATCTGGTGGCGTTGGCAGATGTGCTGAGGCTCGCGCCGACTGAAGTGTATGAAGTGGCCACTTTTTACCATCACTTTGATGTAGTACGTGAAGGTGAAACCCCGCCACCCCCGCTGACGGTCCGGGTCTGTAACTCGGTGACCTGTGAGATGTTTGGTGCCACTCAATTGCTGGGTGCATTGCAAAAGGGGTTGGGAAAGGGTGTTCGAGTCCAGGCAGTGCCTTGTGTCGGGCGTTGCGACCAGGCACCCGTTGCCGTGGTCGGCAAGAACGCAGTCGCTCACGCTACAGAGCAGAGCGTGTCTGAGTGTCTCGATGCGGACCTTACGGGGCCGGGTACACCCGATGACTGGATTCGCTTTGAGGCCTACTGTGCCGATGGGGGCTATGTTTTGGCGCGACGCTGTAACGACGACAATCAACTTGGCGAGGTTATCATTAAAGAGCTCGAGTCCTCCGGGCTTCGAGGCCTTGGCGGCGCGGGATTTCCCACCGGGCGTAAGTGGCGCATCCTCAAAGAGCAAACTTCACCGAGATTGATGGCGGTCAACATCGATGAGGGCGAGCCGGGCACTTTCAAAGACCGCTATTACCTGGAGCGTGATCCGCACCGCTTTCTCGAAGGCGTACTGATCGCCGCAAAGGTGATTGGCATTGATGCGTGCTACCTCTATGTTCGAGACGAATATCCTGGGGTAATCGAGATTCTCCAGAGCGCGATCAAGGAGCTTCAAGACGGCTTCGATCGATCGCTTCCCGAATTGTTTGTGCGCCGTGGTGCCGGGGCCTATATCTGCGGTGAAGAGTCGGCGATGATCGAGTCGATTGAGGGTAAACGTGGTATGCCGCGGTTACGCCCACCCTATGTGGCCGAGGTTGGCCTGTTTGGCCGTCCCACGCTGGAGCATAACTGTGAGACACTTTATTGGGTTCGAGAAATCGTCGAGCGAGGCGCTCAGTGGTTCAGTAGCGAAGGCCGTCGTGGTCGCCAGGGGCTTCGCTCATTTTCGGTCAGCGGTCGGATAAACAAACCCGGTGTCCACCTTGCGCCAGCCGGCATCAGCGTGCGCGAACTGATCGATGAATACTGTGGCGGAATGCCTGAGGGGCACAGCCTCTATGCCTATTTTCCCGGCGGGGCCTCAGGGGGCATCCTTCCTGCCACACTGGCTGATGAGCCATTGGATTTTGATACCCTGCAGTCGCACGGCTGTTTCATCGGCTCGGCTGCTGTGATCATTCTTTCCGATCACGATCGGGTGAGAGAGGCGGCGCGCAACACGATCCAGTTTTTCGCTCATGAATCCTGCGGCCAATGTACGCCATGTCGAGTGGGTTGTAGCCGGGCGGCACAGCTAATGGAAAGCCCCAATTGGGATGCTCCTCTGCTTGAGGAACTTGCCACGGTTATGGAAGATGCTTCGATCTGCGGCCTGGGTCAGGCAGCACCAAACCCCATACGCTGTACGATCCGCTATTTTCCAAAGGAGGTTGGCTGTCAATGAACCTTTCCGACTCCACGGTCGATGCCACCGTTAGTTTCTCTTTAAATGGCCGCGAGGTAATTGCAGGCCCAGGCGAGAGTATTTTGCAGGTCGCGCGGCGCGAAGAGATAGAGATTCCACACCTGTGTTACGCAGATGGTCTTGCCGCCGCCGGCAACTGCCGCGCTTGTATGGTTGAGATCGAGGGTGAGCGGGTGTTGGCGCCTTCGTGCTGTCGCGCACCGGTCGAAGGAATGCGCGTTGTCAGTAACAGCGCTCGCGCTAAAAAATCCCAGTCGTTGATACTTGAGTTACTGCGTGGCGAGGTTGGCGAATCCAGTCACACCCAGGTTTCTGAACTTGATGCGTGGTGCACCAAATTCGACGTGGGTACAAGCCGTTTCGGCGGCCGAATTCAACCCAGCGCGGATATCTCCCATCCGGCGATCGCCGTTAAGCTGGAGAGTTGCATCCAGTGTACCCGTTGCGTCAGAGCCTGCCGCGAGGAGCAAATGAACGATGTGATCGGACTGGCCTTTCGCGGGGCTCACGCACAGATCGTCTTCGATCTGGGTGATGCTCTTGGCCAGAGTTCCTGCGTGGGTTGCGGCGAATGCGTACAGGCCTGTCCCACCGGGGCGTTGATGCCGGCCCACGATGTGGGTCTTGAAAATATAGACAAGACGGTCGATTCGGCTTGCCCGTACTGCGGTGTCGGATGCCTTCTGACCTATCATATAAAAGATAACCAGATTCAGTATGTGACCGGCCGTGATGGGCCCGCTAATAAAAGCCGGCTTTGTGTCAAAGGGCGTTACGGTTTTGACTACGTCAGTCATCCTGAGCGCTTGACGGTACCCTGGGTTCGAAAAGAAGGCATCCCCAAGGGTCTAAACGATCATTTCGATCCGGCAGATCCGGCCAAAATGTTTCGTCCAGCCACCTGGGAAGAGGCGTTGGACATCGCGGCCAATGGACTAAAGCATATTCGAGACGCGCATGGGCCTAACGCATTGGCCGGCTTTGGGTCGGCCAAAGGCAGCAACGAAGAAGCCTATCTGTTCCAGAAACTGGTGCGCACCGGCTTTGGCACGAACAATGTTGATCACTGTACCCGGCTTTGTCATGCCTCATCGGTGGTCGCTCTGCTTGAAGGTATAGGCTCGGGCGCGGTTTCCAATCAGGTGGAAGACGCGGCCTTGGCTGAAGTCATCGTAGTGATCGGCGCCAATCCCACCAGTAATCATCCGGTCGCTGCCACCTTTATCAAAAACGCCTCCCGGCGCGGCGCGACACTGATCGTGATGGATCCCCGTCGTAACGATCTCGCACGTCATGCAGATCATTTTCTGCAGTTTCGTGTGGATACTGATGTCGCATTATTGAACGCGATGATTCACACCATCATTGATGAAGACCTTGTCGATTCGGATTTCATTGCATCGCGCACCCATAACTTCGAGGCACTCAGTGAGAACGTCAAACATTTCAGTCCCGAGGAGATGGCCCCGATCTGCGGTATCGATGCCGCTGTAATCCGCAAGACGGCACGAGCCTATGCGTGCTCGCGCAGGTCGATTATTTTCTGGGGCATGGGTATTTCTCAGCACGTGCACGGCACCGATAACGCGCGTTGCTTGATCGCGCTTTCGTTGATGACTGGCAATATCGGCCGTCCCGGAACCGGACTGCATCCTTTGCGTGGTCAAAATAACGTACAGGGTGCTTCAGATGCCGGATTGATACCGATGATGTTTCCGGATTACCGCCGGGTCGACGATAACGATGCCAATGAATTTTTTAGCCAATACTGGAACGCATCCCTTGACAAGATCCCAGGTCTTACGGTTGTTGAGATTATGGATGCGGCCTGTGAGGGGCGTATTAAGGGCATGTATGTCATGGGGGAAAATCCTGCGATGTCTGATCCAGACCTTAATCATGCCCGCGCGGGTCTCGCGGCACTGGATCACTTGGTCGTGCAGGATATCTTCCTGACGGAAACGGCTGCGTACGCTGACGTGGTCTTGCCGGCTTCAGCTTTTCCAGAAAAAACCGGTACATTCTCCAATACCGACCGTCGTGTCCAGATGGGCCGCCAGGCACTGGGACTACCCGGTGAGGCGCGCCATGATATCTGGATCATTCAGCAATTGGCTGAGCGACTTGGCCTTATCTGGGAATATGATCATGTCAGTGACGTGTTTGAAGAAATGCGCGGGGCGATGCCCAGCATTGCCGGGATGACCTGGCAGCGTTTAGAGCAAGAACACAGTATTACCTATCCGTGCGCCGGTGATCAGGATCCAGGCCAGGGCGTTGTATTTCAGGAGACGTTCCCAACCGCGGATGGCCGAGGACGCTTTGTGCCGGCTAAGCCTGAAAGCGCCGATGAGATGCCAGATGAAGAGTACCCCTTCGTATTGATCACCGGACGTCAGCTTGAGCACTGGCACACCGGGTCTATGACCCGCCGCGCCAGGGTGCTCGACGCTATTGAACCTGAGGCTGTGGTCAGTGCGCACCCCGAAGACCTTGGACGACTCGGAATTAAAGAGGGCAGGGCACTTCGGGTCGCATCACGACGCGGTGAACTGGTTGCGCTCGCACGGGCCGATAGCGGGCTTCAACGTGGCGAGATCTTCATACCATTTTGTTATCACGAAGCGGCGGCCAACTTACTGACGAATGCTGCTTTGGATCCGTTCGGCAAGATTGCCGAAGTTAAGTACTGCGCAGTGAAAGTTAACCCCGCCTGAAGCATAAGGAGAAACCATGGCGACACGGATGGATGGCAAGGCATTTGCCGCTGGCTTGCGGGAAAAAGTATCCGAGGCAGTAAGCACGCTCACCAGAGAATATGATTTGGTGCCGGGTCTGGCAGTCGTGCTGGTAGGGGAAGACCCGGCGAGTGAGGTCTATGTTCGCAATAAGGGCAAGCAGACACTGGAAGTCGGCATGAACTCTTACGAGCATAAGCTGCCCGACACCACCGGCCAGTCAGAATTACTGGCATTGATCGAACAGTTAAATAACGACTCCAAGGTTCACGGCATACTGGTGCAACTGCCGCTACCGGATCAGATCGATTCGCAGGCCGTCATCAACGCCATCGATCCAAACAAGGACGTCGATGGTTTTCATCTGGTTAATGTGGGGCGACTGGCAACGGGTGCGCCCGGCCTGGTGCCCTGTACGCCGTTAGGGTGCATGATGTTGCTCAAGGATCAATTGGGTGATTTATCCGGTAAAAATGCGGTTGTGGTAGGGCGCTCAAACATCGTGGGCAAGCCGATGGGATCGTTGTTGCTGGCACAAAGCTGCACGGTGACGATTGCACATTCGCGAACGCAGGACTTAGCTGGGGTTTGTCGTGAAGCTGATATTCTGGTGGCGGCCGTGGGCCGCCCGCAGATGATACCGGGTGACTGGATTAAGCCTGGCGCAGTGGTGATCGATGTCGGCATCAATCGGATTGAAGGGGAAGAAGGTAAGACCCGCCTTGTCGGTGATGTAGATTTTGATTCGGCCTCAGCGGTCGCAGGAGCCATTACGCCGGTACCGGGCGGAGTAGGGCCTATGACGATCGCCTGTCTTTTGCGTAATACAGTGCAGGCGGCTTGTGCTGCCAATGAGATCCATTTTAGTCTCGACTAACGCTGGGCTGTTGACCCATGGCAAACGAAAAAACACAATGGCGATCGGCCTTTGGCCGGTGCCTAGCGAAAATCCCGACTTTGCGTGGTAAGGCTTCCCAGCAGGGCCGTGTAATCGCTCAGCCTGCCGGCCATGACATGGATCACATCGCCGTGGCGTTGAATTTGTCCGTGAACACCCAGTAGTCGCGCCCCGACCAGCACCTGATGCTGGTTTTCAGCCAGGCGCTGCCATATCACCAGATTAGTGTTGCCGGTCTCATCTTCAAGCGTTACAAAGGTGACATGGTTAGCGCTGGCTGGTCGTTGTCGGGTGGTGACGATTCCTGCCGTGTGCACATAGTGACCATCTTCTTTTTGTGCAATATCATCACTGGTAATGACGCCAAGCGCCCGTAGTTGGTTACGCAGCAGAGCTAATGGGTGTGGGCCCAGGGTTAGGCCGGTGCTGGCGTAATCAGCACAGGCTTCTTCACCCGCATGCGGTGTATTCAGCAATGGCGTGGCTTCACGGATATGAGGTTTGGGAAATACCGGGGAGGGTTTCTCAATACCGCTAACCAGCCATCCAGCTTGACGGCGGTGATGTTGCGCCAGGGTTGATAAGGCATTGGCGCTAGCCAGCGCGCGCAGGTTACTCTTCCCCAATGAGGCGCGATGGGCAAGATCATCGACGCTGGTAAAGACTCGATGTTGTCGTGCATCGAGTAACCGCTTGGTGTCGGTATAGCTAAGATGCTTGACCATTCTTAACCCCAGGCGCAATACAAGATCTGCCCCATCTGATTCCAGTGTGCAATCCCAGGCGCTCTTCATAACGTCAATAGGGCGTATGGCAACGCCATGCCGACGTACGTCCTGTACTAATTGTGAAGGCGTATAGAAGCCCATTGGCTGACTGTTCAGCAAAGCGCAGGTAAATGCAGCTGGTTGGTGACACTTAAGCCAGGCCGAAACGTATACCAACAATGCGAAACTGGCCGCATGGGACTCGGGAAAACCATATTCACCAAAGCCTAGGATTTGCTGGTAGATGCGCCGTGCAAAAGCCTCACTGTAACCACGTTCACGCATGCCATCAATTAATCGGGTTTCATAATGCCCAAGCCCGCCATGGCGTTTCCAGGCCGCCATCGCACGTCGCAGACCATCGGCCTCTCCCGGGGTAAAGCCTGCAGCGACCATCGCCAGTTTGATGACCTGTTCCTGGAAGATAGGCACTCCCAGTGTGCGCTCGAGTACCTCACGGACCGCTTCGCTGGGGTAAGTGACCTCCTCTTCACCGTTACGTCGCCGCAGGTAGGGATGCACCATGTCGCCTTGGATAGGGCCCGGCCGGACGATGGCAACCTCGATGACCAGATCATAAAAACAGCGTGGCCGTAGGCGTGGCAGCATGGCCATTTGTGCGCGAGATTCGATCTGAAAAACACCTACGGTGTCGGCATGGCTGATCATCCGGTATACCGCGGGGTCTTCCTGGGGTAGCGTAGCCATAGACAGTGTTTTGCCGAGATGCTGCTGGAGCAGGTCGAATGCTTTATGAATTGCACTCAGCATGCCCAGCGCCAGGCAGTCCACTTTGAGTAGACCCAGTGCATCGATATCGTCTTTATCCCACTGGATTACCGTTCGCTCTGCCATGGCTGCGTTTTCGATAGGCACCAGGTCACACAATGGCTCATGAGAAATAACAAAGCCTCCAGAGTGCTGTGATAGGTGGCGCGGGAAGCCAACCAGTTCCTGTACCAATGCCAACAGCTTTCGCAGGACTGGACCCTTAGGATCCAGACCGATCTCACGCACACGCTGGGGTACAACCTTCCCGTTTTGCCACCAGGCAAGATTGCCGGCCAGACGGTCAAGTTGGTCTTTGGATAGATTCAGGGCGCGCCCGATATCCCGCACTGCACTGCGCGGGCGATAGGTGATGACTGCGCCGGTTAAAGCGGCCCGGTCGCGACCGTAGCGCCGGTAAACGTACTGCATCACCTCTTCACGGCGTTCATGTTCAAAATCGACATCAATGTCCGGCGGTTCATTACGCTCACGAGAGATAAACCGTTCGAACAGAATCTCCATATGAGCCGGGTCCACCTCGGTAATGCCAAGCGCAAAGCACACGGCTGAGTTAGCTGCCGAGCCCCGGCCCTGACAGAGGATGCCCTGTGAGCGGGCAAAGCGAACGATGTCGTAGACGGTTAGAAAGTAACTTTCGTAATCGAGATCCTTAATCAAAGTCAGTTCGTGTTCAATCTGTTGAACCACTTTGAGCGATGGACCGTCAGGCCAACGTGTTGTCATGCCCGCTTTGGTTAACCGGCGCAGGTACTGTGTTGGCGTGAGGTCGGCAGGTATGAACTTGCGTGGATAGGTGTAGTTCAGCTCATTCAACGAAAAATCACAGCGGTGGGCGATTTTTACGCTCTCATCGAGCAAAGTGCGCGGGTAGATGCGCTCGAGAACGGCTGGGGTTCGTAGATGGCGCTCGGCGTTGGGCGCAAGGCGATGTTTTATTTCAGTCACCGATTGTCTGCATCGTACTGCGGTTAAAGTATCCTGTAGCGCCTGGCGTGAGCGTACGTGCATGTGTACGTTGCCAGTGGCAACCAGGGGCACGCCTGTTTTCTGTGACAAAAAATTAAGCGCTTTTTGGTGAGCCTGATCGCCTCCGTTACTGGATTGCTCGAGTGTCAGCCAGGCTCGTCCCGGCATTAATGATTGGATATGTCTGGCGTGATAAGACAAGGCCCGGTAGCGCTCCGTAAGAGTGCTGGCTGGCGCTGGGGTCGGGTCACATGGCAGCAGGGCGAGGCAGTGCTGCAGGCGCTTTGTGCAAAGGTCATCAATGTTCAGGGAGTACGAGCCCTTGCTGGCACGCTGGCGCGCCAGGGTAATTAGCCGGGTCAGATGGCGGTAACCTTCTCTGTTGGTTACTAACAGAACCAGATTATTGCCGTTTTCCAGCGCGAATTCGCTGCCGATGATAAGCTGTAAGCCCAGCTCCTGTGCAGCAACATGAGCCCGCACTGTGCCGGCGATACTGCACTCGTCAGTCAGTGCCAGAGCCTGATAACCAAGCTCAGAAGCCCGGCGGACCAGTTCAGCAGGGTGTGAGGCGCCACGCAGAAAGCTGAAATTTGACAGGCAGTGCAGTTCGGCATAGCCGGACACAATGTTTTCTCTATATACTGTATATTTATACAGTATATAGGAATTCTATCAATGACGCTAAGCCACACCAGCGTCATGGGTGATCAGCGTCGGGCGGTCGCGATAAAACCCACTGCAAGTAAAGATAAACCTCCGGCCAGCCCAAAGCTGGCTACAAGACTGAAATCCCCAACCAGGCCTGCGAGCACGGCACCCAGGGCGCCCACGCCGTCGAGCACCACAAAGACGAAGCCCAATGCAGTGGCCTCATGTTTGCTGGCGTGATCAACGGCCATTGCCAGGACGCCTGATCGAATGGCTACCAGTGCAGCCATTGCCATCGTCAGCAGGCTGACTATCAGCATGGGGGTATCAAACAGGATTACAGTGCCAGCCAACCCTGCAGCCACCACCGAACCGACAGCAAAGATTCCAAAGCGCCCTCGCCGGTCCGACAGCCGCCCGACAATGGGCTGGCCGATAGAACCCACCAGCATGGCGGCCGCGAAGGCCATGCCCGTTTGCGCTGAGTTGAACCCTAACTCGCGTTGCATAAAGAGTGGTGACATGGTCATCAAGGCAATAAGAGCCATATTGTAGGTGGCGATTCCGGCGATTAGAAACAAGCCGGTTCGACTGCGCCACTGAGTCATGAAAGCGCCAAGATCAGCTCGTGATATGACGTTACTGGCATGTCGACTCGGAATCCGGCGCGCAATAAACAAAAAGGCAATTCCCATTAAGGCGGCGGGTATCACTGAAATCTGAAGCACCACGCGCCAATCCAGGAAAGCCAGCAGAAAACCGACCAGCAGGGGCGAGAGCACTTCGGCCAGCGTTCCTCCAACGGCATGCACGCCTAATGCCTGACCGCGTTGTTTGGGCATCTGTCTTACCAGTATTCCGGTGGCAATCGGATGCCAGGCGGCATCGCCCATCCCACCGATGGCGAGCAGGATCGCCAGCGACCAGAAGCTCGGGGCCGTTGACGCCAGTAGATAGCCTAGCGCTACCCACCAGAATGTAGCGAGCAGTAGCCGGCCCTGCAAACGTGTTCGGTCTGCCAGCACACCGGCCGGAAAATAGGCAAGCGAAGCACCAATCGAATGAATGGCAAGCAGCAGTCCGACCTCGGAGGGTTTCAGGTCAAAGGCCAGACCGATGGCAGGCGCCAGCAGCCAGATTGCTGCAGGTAACCAGTCGTTAGACAGGTGGCCAAACACGAAGATGCCTTGCAGTGCTGCCAGGCTCAGGGGTTTTTCGGTTTTATGTTTTTGTGTTGCCAATGGGCTTTAGGTGAAAGGTTGTGTCAGAATCGCATTTACGCACGAACCAGGAGAGGTGTCAGATCCTGGCGGGACAATCTGGGCAATCTTTTCAAGCTCTGCCGGGTGA
>JAAZYQ010000059.1:3692-13240 GCA_014239575.1 Gammaproteobacteria bacterium | reverse complement strand
AAGGACCGGATCCAAAAATTCGTCAAGAAGGCGCAGGATCCCGATGACCGGTTTCGACTGATGGGTTTCGGCCATCGGGTATATAAGAACTACGACCCGCGGGCCACAGTCATGCGTGATACCTGTCACGAGGTGCTAAAAGAACTCGGCATCCAGGATCCGACTCTGGACCTGGCTCTAGAGCTTGAGCAGATCGCTCTCAACGACTCCTACTTCGTTGACAAGAAGCTTTATCCAAACGTGGACTTCTACTCTGGAATTATCCTGCGTGCATTGGGTTTCCCGACCAATATGTTTACAGTGCTATTCGCCATTGGCCGCACCGTAGGCTGGATTTCCCACTGGAAAGAAATGATGGAATCTTCTGAGAGTCGGATCGGACGGCCACGCCAGCTCTACGTCGGCAAAGAAGAACGCCCATTTACGGCAGTCTCCCAGCGCGAACATACCGAGAAACGATCGGGCTGGGCCTGGCTATGGGGCGGAAATCGTAAGAACGACTGACACAGAGCGCCGATCAACCGTTCCTGATCGAGGCCAACGCTAATGAAATGTGTGGTCTACAAAGGTATGCGCAAGCAGGGTGCCTACCTGTATGTTGCTTCGTCTGAAACACTCACGAAGCTCCCCCAGGCGCTGCTGGGCCAGCTCGGGGAGTTACAGCAGGTGATGGATCTGGATCTGACGCCGCAGGTCAACCTGGCAGCGGCAGACCCCGCTGCTGTGATGAACAGCATAGAATCACAAGGATTCTATCTGCAGCTGCCCCCGGGGACCCAGACCACCACGTGCTGACCAAGATCCTATTTACGCTTGCCGTGATACTGGTAGTTGCGCTGGTCTTTCGAACCAAGAGTCAGCCTGCCGGGGCGTCAGCGGCTCCTGCCCCTGACAAAGGGGGGATTTCAGCCCCCATGGTCGCTTACTCTTTGCTGGGATTGGTGATCGCGATATCGGCCCTGGTTTTTGTCCTGCACTGGCAAGAACAGCATCGCATCATTAATATCCGTGTGATAGACAGCCAGGGCACAACCTTAAACTACCAGGCCTACAAAAAGGCAGTTGCCGGTCGGCGCTTTACCACCATTGATGGTCTGGCAGTTGATCTCGCTGACAGTGACCGCATCGAAATTCTGGAAAAAGGAAACTGAACATCATGAAAACACTGGACCTCACACTTTCCAACCCTTGGCGATGGCTCGCTGGGGTCGTGATACTGGCCTTCAGTTTAAGCGCCCTGGCTGCTGACTTCGACGCCTTTGTTGGACGCTATGCTGGCAGCGCCACCGTCGTCGGCAATACTGAAGGCACGGCCAGTGGCCGCGAGATCACAGTCGATATCAGCAAACACAAAAAGGGGTTTCGCATCAACTGGTCTACTACCAAAGCGAAGTCAGGCAAAAGCAAGGAATTTACGATCGATTTTGTACCGACCGAGCGCGACCATATCTATGCAGCCGCGCAAAAGGTTAACGTGTTCGGCGGCAAGAAACCACTCGACCCGTTGCAGGGCGACCCCTATATGTCGGCCCGTTTCACAGGCAAGAGCATGGAAGTTCTCGGCCTGCTGATCAACGAACTAAGGAGAGTTCGAGCTTTTTTTCTATACACGTACATTGCATGATGATGGGCAGACCATGTCTCTGCGCTACCTGCGCCTTGACGAGACCGGAGAACAGCGTGTCATTCAAGGGGAGTTACACCGACAGGCTGACTGATGGACCCAGCCGGAGCGGCCGGTTGGAAATTAACTGGATTGAAAGCCGCCGGACTCTAGGAAGTACTTTCTGCTGTATCCCGTGCGGCAGGCAGCGGCCAACGAAAGTCATGCAGGTTGGCTCCAACGTCCACGTCTTGGCGCAACGTCACGAGACGACGGGTCAGCGCGATACCGTCCAGCCCGGCACGCAGCTTCTCACCGAGTTTTCCCGCAATCTGCGGGGCTGCTTTGATCACACCATCGAGGCCACCGTAGTCATGTAACAGTCGGGACGCCGTATGCACCCCGACCGAGCGAATGCCTGGCAGGCCTAAAGAGGGGTCACCCGCCAGGCTGAATAAGTCAACCAGTTGCACGGGCTCAACCCCAAAACGATTACGTATCCAGAAGCTGTCGTGCGCCAAATCATTGAAGTGGTCGTGAACCCCAATATGGTCGCAGACCAGTTGGCAGAAACTTTTGTCCGTGGATAGAATGACCACGGAAACACCCTTCGCGGCGGCACGGGCAGCAATCGAGCCGATGAGATCATCGGCCTCAAAGCCTTCTGCAGACAAGGCGTTGACGCCGATCCCAGCAAACGCTGCAAGAATGGCGGGTAGGCTGGCTCGCAGGTCAGCCGGCATTGCGACCCGATTCTTTTTGTAATCCGGATACTCCAGCGAACGCCAACTCAGCTCTTCGCCTTCCATTACCAGAATGACGTGACTGGGATGATGCCGCCGCAACGCCCGGCGCACCGATGCCACACAGGCCTTCAGCACTCCATCGTCACGATCCTCTGCCGTATCCGGCACGCCAGCATGAATCCGGCGTATCAGGTTGAGTCCATCAATCAGCAGTACCGCCATCCGTATCCTCCCCGGTGAGGGTGGACGACCCAGTATACGGCTACTGCCAGATTATTGCGCTGGGGAATCTAGAGAATGTAGCGCGAAAGATCCTCATCCTCGGCGAGATCAACCAGGTGTTGATCCACATAGTCCCGATCGACCAACTCCACGTGCCCTGAGCGATCAGCCGCTGCAAACGAAATCGTCTCCAGCAAGCGTTCCATAACGGTATGCAGTCGCCGTGCGCCAATATTCTCGATCCGCTCATTAACCTGCCACGCTACTTCGGCTATTCGCTCGATACCCTCCGGCGCAAACTCCAGGCTAACCCCTTCGGTCGCCATCAACCCAGCGTACTGCTCGGTCAACGAAGCATCCGGTTCAGTCAGGATGCGAACAAAATCACCAGCATCCAGCGCATCGAGTTCAACCCGTATTGGCAATCGACCCTGCAGTTCCGGTATCAAATCCGAGGGTTTATTCATCTGAAAAGCGCCCGAGGCGATAAACAAAATATGATCGGTCTTGATCATGCCGTTGCGGGTACTGACGGTGCAGCCCTCAATCAGCGGTAGCAGGTCGCGCTGGACGCCCTCGCGCGACACGTCGGCGCCCTGGGCCTCGCTGCGGCCGACAATCTTATCGATCTCGTCAAGAAAAACGATGCCATGCTGCTCTACGCGCTCAAGGGCTTCGTGCTTGAGTTCGTCATCATTGACAAGTGCGTTGGCCTCTTCTTCGGTGAGCAATCGCAATGCTTCGCACACCTTGACCTTGCGCGCCGTCTTGCGCTGGCCGCCCAGATTCTGAAACATGCCCTGCAACTGATCAGTCATCTGCTCCATTCCTGGCGGACCCATAATCTCCACCCCCACGGTTGGAGCTGCAACTTCAACTTCGACCTCCTTATCGTTCAACTTGCCTTCACGCAACAATTTTCGAAGGCGCTGGCGGCCGGCTCCCTCTTCTTGATCAATGGCTGCAGCGTCATCAGCGGAGTCAACACCGCGGGCCTGCGGCAACAGCAGGTCCAACAACTGCTCCTCGGCAGCATCTTCAGCGCGCGGACGTACACGCTCCAGTGCTTCCTCGCGGCTCATCTTGATCGCCATATCGACAAGATCACGAATGATTGAATCGACCTCACGCCCCACATACCCCACCTCGGTGAACTTGGTTGCCTCGACCTTGATAAACGGCGCGCGGGCCAGGCGTGCCAGACGTCTAGCGATCTCGGTCTTGCCCACCCCAGTCGGGCCTATCATCAATATGTTCTTTGGCGTGATCTCACTGCGGAGAAATGGGTCCGGTACCTGAGCCCGCCGCCAGCGATTTCTAAGAGCGATCGCGACAGCCCGCTTCGCCTGTGCCTGACCAATAATGTGCTTGTCGAGTTCCTCGACAATCTCCCGGGGTGTCATCTCGGACATAGGTTCGTTCTGTTGGAAAAGTGCTTGGGTCTACGAACGCAGGAAGATAAAGGGCCCGACACCATCAGTCCAGGTTGGCTTATGCCAACTCACTTCGGTGCAATCTCCAGTTCTTCAATGGTAAGTTCGCAGTTGGTGTAGATGCAAATACCGGCGGCAATGTTCAGTGATTTCTCAACGATCTGGCGGGCATCAAGATCGGTCTCCGTCACCAGCGCCTGGGCGGCGGCCTTAGCGTAGGCACCGCCAGAGCCTATCGCCATGATCCCACCCTCAGGCTCTATGACATCCCCCGTACCTGAAAGGATCAGTGATACCGATGCATCGGCAACTGCAAGCAGGGCTTCCAGTCGGCGCAGCATACGATCTGTGCGCCAGTCCTTGGACAACTCAACCGCAGCGCGAGTGAGATTACCCTGATGTTTTTGCAGTTTGCCCTCAAAACGTTCAAACAGTGTGAACGCGTCCGAAGTACCGCCAGCGAACCCCGCGATCACCGTATCATCATGCAGTCGCCGAACCTTGCGCGCATTGCCTTTCATACGGGTATCGCCCAGTGTGACCTGGCCATCCCCACCAATCACCACCTGATTGCCTCGGCGAACCGAGAGAATGGTAGTGCCCCGCATTTGCGTTGTGCTCATTGAACGGTGCTCAGTGTGTCCTAAAGACAATATCGGGCCTGGCCCAACATCTTTCAACCACTAGTCCACCAGTTTAAGGTGAGGCTTACCGCGCACAGGCGGTTCGTTCAGCGCCTCATCGGTTTCGAACTCCTCGGGCAGGCCTTCAAAAGACATGCCCTGACGGCTCTCGCGACCAAATACCGCGATAACTGCGGGGACCGGCACAATCACCGACCTCGAAACACCCTGAAAGCGGGCTGAGAAAGAGATAAAGTCGTTTCCCATGTCCAGATTATCGGCTGCCTGAGGGCTAACATTCAGCACAATCTGCCCGTTCTCAATAAACTCACTGGGCACCTCGACGCCGCTGAACGTGGCGTTAACCAGCAACTGTGGCGTCAGATGATTATCAATAGCCCAATCGCGGATCGCCCGTATCAGATAAGGGCGGTTTGAACTGGCCTCTGTGTCATCAGATTCCATCAGACCCGGCAAACCGTAGCGCGCCTTAAGCGGCGCGAATCTCTCGCTCGGCTTCGCTCAGGCTTGCCTGGAACCCCGGTTTATCAAACATCCGGTCGCCGTAGTCAAGAATCTTCGAAGCCTGGCGAGGCAGATCTAATTTCAACGCAGGCAATCGCCACAATAGTACTGCCAGGTAGCAATCAACCAGGCTTAATTCATTGCCAAGCGCATGCTTTTGCTGGCCGAAATGGCTCGACATTGCCATCAAACCATCCCACAGACTTTTACTCAATTTCTTGTCAACCCGCGTACCGGTAGTGCTACAAAACTGTAGCGCATCCAACCAGTCACGACGTAATCGGGTCACCATTACCCGAGCCTGAGCCCGGGCAGTCGGGTCGCTGGGTAGTAGCGGTGGGTGCGGAAACCTTTCATCGAGGTATTCGCTGACGACCATACTGTCGTATAGAACCAAATCACGGTCCACCAATGTCGGCGTTTCCCCGTAAGGATTCAGTTCGGCAATCTCCTGGTCTGTACGCCCATCGGTCAAGTAAATGACTTCATGGCCAATCTCTTTCTCGCTCAAGACGAATCGGCAAACGTGACTGTAGAGGCAAAGTGGTCCGGAGTAGAGTTTCATAGTTGATTAACCAAAGCATTTATCCTGTTTACCAGCGCAGTGCAACAGCTGCTCTAGCAGAGTGCCGTCAATGGATGTCTCGCCAGTATTCCTTTTTTAAAGCGTAGGTCAGTCCGATAAAAAGAAGCATGAAGCCCATCACCCAGAAACCGATACGGTAACGCACCAGTTTGGCTGGCTCAGCGAGGTAGACCATAAAGTTGGTCAGATCACTGATCGCCTCGTCATAGACGACCTCGCTCATCTTGCCCGATGCGATCTGCTCGAAACCGCTGAACTCACTCACACCGTGTGACTCGTCAAAAAGGGCTTCACGCAACCCTTGCCATTCGTACAGCACATGAGGCATCGCAACGCTTGGAAAGAGCGTGTTGTTCCATCCGGTCGGGGTAGTCTCATCACGGTAAAAACTTCGCAGGTAGGTATAAATCCAGTCTGGCCCACGAGAGCGCGCGGTCAGGCTGAGGTCGGGTGGCACAACCCCGAACCATGCCTTGGCATCCTCAGGTGCCATATTTATCGTCATCAGCTCCCCCGGCTTATCTGCCACAAACATTAAGTTCTCAACCAGCGTCGGGGTATCGATCTCGAGGTCAGTAGCCATCCGCTCATATCGCATAAAAGAGGCCTCATGGCAGGATAGGCAATAGTTAACAAAAGTATGCGCTCCACGGCGCAGCGAGCCTTTATCGGCCAGGTTGATGTACACCGAATCCAGATTTTCTCCTCCTCCAGCCGCCAACAGTGCGGGCGATATGAGTAGGGATACGATCAGTAATAGCTTTGTTATCATGCTCATCATGAATGTCTACCTCACCCGGTCCGGTTCAGGCTTGGTTCGGTCAAGCCGGGTATAAATTGGCATGAGCAGAAAAAACGCGAAGTAAATCACCAAGCCAATCTGAGCCCATATGACGTTTTTGAACCAGAAAATATCGACGTGTCCGGGATTCTTCGTTCCCAGGTAGCCGAGCATAAGAAAAGTCACCACAAAAAGCATGAGAAAGGTCTTGTATAGCCAGCCACGGTAGCGAATCGAGCGAACCTTGGCACGATCCAGCCACGGCAAGAAAAAGAACATCACGATCGCAGCACCCATCGCGATCACACCCCACAACTTCGCTCCCCCGGGCAACCATTCAAAGGTGACAGCCCGTAGAATTGAATAATACGGCGTGAGATACCACAACGGCACGATATCCGGCGGTGTCTGCAAGATATCGGCTGGGGCAAAATTGTCCTTCTCCAAAAACCAGCCGCCCAGTTCGGGCACAAAAAAGACAATGGCCAAAAATACGGCCATAAAGACCGCCACGCCAAAGGTGTCTTTCACAGTGTAGTAGGGGTGGAACGGAATCCCGTCTACCGGGATACCATCCTTGTCCTTGTTTTTCTTGATCTCAATCCCATCAGGATTGTTTGAGCCCACCTTGTGCAAGGCGACAATGTGTAAATAGACCAACAACGCCAGCAACAAGGGCAACAAAATGACATGGAAGGCGAAAAAGCGGTTTAGCGTAGCATCAGAGATCACAAAATCGCCACGGATCCACTCGGCCAATGGCTCCCCGATACCGGGGATCGCACCAAACAACGAGATGATGACCTGGGCGCCCCAGTAGGACATATTGCCCCAAGGTAACAGGTAGCCAAAAAAGGCTTCGGCCATCAGTGCCACGTAGATCACCATGCCCAGTAACCAGATGAGCTCACGCGGATGACGGTGCGAGCCATACAGTAGGGCGCGGAACATGTGCAGGTATACGGTGAGGAAAAACATCGATGCCCCGACGCCATGCAGATAACGTACGAACCAGCCTGCGGGTACATCACGCATGATGTATTCGACCGAGGCAAACGCCAGGTCGGCATCAGGCTTGTAATGCATCGTCAGGACAATGCCGGTGACAATTTGCAGTACCAGCATAAGCAGCGACAGCGACCCGAAGTAGTACCAAATATTGAAGTTTTTCGGCGCGTAATATTGCGCCATATGTTCTTGCCAGACTTTGGTCAAAGGGAAGCGATCGTCTATCCAGTTGAGAAGGCTCATGCGGCCGTCTCCTTTTCATCTACCCCTATGACGATACGGTTATCCGACACATAAGTATGCGGCGGCACCTCGAGGTTAGTAGGAGCAGGTACGTTCTTATAGACCCGCCCGGAAAGATCAAACTTGGAGCCGTGACAGGGGCAGAAGAACCCACCAACCCAGTCATCGCCAAGACCCGAGGCGGCCCCCTTGTCAAAATTCTTGCTCGGCGCGCAGCCAAGGTGGGTGCAGACTCCGAGCACGACCAAAACATCGGAACGGATGGACCGGTGTGCGTTACGGGCATAATCCGGCTGCTGTTCAACCACGGCGGAATTCGGATCGGACAGATCATCTACGATGCTGGCAAGTTCCAACAGCATGGCCTCGTCACGGCGCAGTATCCAAACTGGCTTGCCGCGCCATTCCACAACCTTCATTTGGCCCGGGGCCAGATCAGTTATATCAACCTCGACTGGCGCTCCGCCCGCGCGTGCACGGGCACTGGGCTTCATGCTGGCCACTAGTGGTACAGCCAACGCAGCGGCACCGGCAAGGCCAACGCCTGTGGTCACCGTGGTCAGCACGCGACGCCTATCGTTATTTATATTGTCAACCATGAGGCTCTCTTGTGTTAATCACAAAAGGCGCCCTGGAAACATCTCAGGCGCCAAATAAAAAAGAGGCGCGATTATAGCAAATCAGCTTGTTTGCCTGGCTCCTGGAATTGCCTTTTCGGGTTATCTGCCGTTACTCACGGCCAACGCCAGTGCGGCCAGGCGTGAGGCGTGAGAAAAAGGGCTCTGCGCCATGGCATCATAGGCGCGGTCAAGCATCGCTCGGGCCCAATGGGAAAGTGCGGGATCTGCCCCAGCACGTGCCAGTTCCAGACTGACTTTTGCCAGCACCGCATCAGGTGCTGGTAAAGAATCATCGGAGAAAATCTCGTGCAGCCCCGATTCGGTCAGCGTTCCACCTGGCTCGCGGCGCCAACCATTAGCTACCCTAAAATCACGCCAGCCTGCCTTGGCCACCTCGGTCGCAAGCCTGAAATCGGCTGAATCTTGCGACCAGTGGGAAAAATCCAGTAAAGCGCGGGCCAGATAAGCATAATCCGCGAGCGCGATCACTCCCAACGGTTCGTCATTGGCTATAGCGCGGTAGAGCGTGCCATCGTGCCACAGCGTCTGCTCTAGGTAAGCTTTGATCCCCCTGGCGATATTGGCATATCGCGCAGTGCTGGTCTGGACCGATGCCGCGACGAAAGCCCGCAGAGCCAGCGCGTTCCAGCCCGCCAACTGCTTGTCGTCAACCGCAAGGCTCCGGGTACGGCGCAGGGTGCGCAATTCTGCCATCGCACTGGCCAGCAGCTTGCGCACATCGGCCAGTGGTCGCCCAAGAGTGTTTGCAACCTCGTCCAGGGGTAACTGGCTTACCAGAAGATGCCCCTCCTCGAAAGGCGCCGGGCCATCGAGCGACCATGTTGCGCGCAGGACTTCAAGCTGGTCTTTAGGTAGGGTTCGCTGCAAAGTCTCAAGATCAAACAGGTAATACGCCCCTTCACGACCCTGGGCATCAATTGCCGAAAGTGAGGCGACCATGGCCCCGCCATCGCTGAGCATGTGATCCGCCATGAAGTCCAGGGTAGAGAGCCCGACCTCAATATAATCTTCACGCTGCAATACCTGCCCGGCTCTCAGGTAGAGCGAAGCAAGCTGCGCATTGTCATAAAGCATTTTCTCGAAGTGTGGCTGACTCCACCCCGGGTCTACGGTATAACGGAAGAACCCTCCATCAAC
>JAAZYQ010000059.1:0-3593 GCA_014239575.1 Gammaproteobacteria bacterium | reverse complement strand
CGCTGCATCACGTGACACCAGTGGCATGAGAAGTAACCCACCGAGACATAGACCAGTTTGTTTTCTTGGCGGGCTTTTTCAAATACCGACTCACTCCAGACCTGCCATGCCACCGGATCATCGCCGTGCAATGCAAGATAAGGCGCAGGGTGCGAGACCAGTTGGTTGGTTAGCGCCAGTGCCGGGCTGGTCAGGGCCAGCCACAAGCAAAGAGCACCCAGCGTTCTCACGTCTCCAGGCCGTTATGGCGCAGTAAAGCCTCAACCGAGGGCTCGCGACCCCGAAACGCGATGAAATTATCCAACGGATCGTTGACACCACCGCTCTCCAGTATCAATTGCAAAAAATCACGACCACACCTGGGATCAAAAATTCCATCTTCCTCAAAACGACTGAAGGCGTCTGCTGAGAGCACCTCAGCCCACTTGTAACTGTAGTATCCCGCCGCATAACCCCCCGCAAAGATATGCGAGAAGCTGTTTTGGAAACGATTCCACGCAGGTGTGGGAACAACCGCTATTTTTTCCCGCACCGTATCCAGTGTCTGTTGAATTGCCTGTGCCGTGGGCAGTGGTTCGGCACCATGTACCACCATGTCAAAAATCGAGAATTCCAGCTGGCGCAACATCTGTAACGCACACTGGAAATTGCGAGCACCGCGCAACTTATCGAGTAAATCATCCGGCAGCGGCTTCCCGGTCTGGTAATGGCCGGAGATCGCCACTAAGGCCTCGGGTGCCCAGCACCAGTTCTCCAGAAATTGACTCGGTAGTTCCACCGCATCCCAGGGAACACCGCTGATACCCGCGACAGCGGGCTCGTCGACTTGCGTCAGGAGGTGATGCAGGCCGTGGCCAAATTCGTGAAACAGCGTAACCACATCATCGTGGGTCAACAACGACGGCTTGTCGCCTACGGGTGGCATGAAATTACAGGTCAGAAAAGCCGCCGGTAACTGGACCGTGCCATCGGCCAAACGTCGCCGACCAATACAGTCGGCCATCCAGGCGCCACCGCGCTTATGAGCACGGGCATACAAATCAAGAAAAAAGCATCCGCGCACCACGCCAGTATGATCCTGTAGTTCAAAAAACTGCACGTCTTCGTGCCAGACGTGGTCACATTGCGCCTTAATGACACGTATGCCAAAAAGTTTTTCGGTCACCGCAAAGAGGCCCTGGAGTACGCGCGGCAATGGAAAGTAGGGCCGGACCTGCTCATCGGAAAAAGCAAATCGCGACTGTTTGAGTTTCTCCGAGTAATAAGGAATATCCCAGGCCTGCAAATCGTCGTGTCCATGTGCTGAACTGGCAAACTCACACAACTCGTCAAACTCGGCTTGCGCCACAAGACGCGTGCAGGCGGTCAACCGCTCAAGAAAGTCACTGACCTCCTGTGGCGACCCAGCCATGCGATCTTGCAGTGCATACTCGGCGTAACTGGCAAAGCCGAGCAGCCGGGCCATCTCGTTACGCCGGGTGAGAATCTCGACCATCAGATCACCACTGTCGAAACGCTTGGCATCAGGGCCGACCTCGCTTGCCCGGGTGACGTAAGCTTCGTACATCTGCTGCCTCAGCCTGCGGTGCTCACTGAACATCATGAATGGCAGATAGAACGGTGCCTGCAACGAGAACCGCCAACCCGCACCACCGGCAGCGCTCGCCGCTTCACGGGCCAGCTCGACCACGCTGTCCGGCAACCCGGCAAGATCTGTCGTCTCATCAAGATCAAGAACCCAATGATCGGTAGCGTCCAGAAGGTTCTGTTCGAAACGGTTGGTGAGGCTTGCCAGTTCGGTCACGATCTCACGAAAACGCTCGCGGGGCGGCCCGTTGAGCTCCGCGCCGGCCAGTCGAAAATCGCGCAACGCATTTTGCACCACCTTGCGCCGTGCTCCAGAGAGCCCGGCAAACCCACGACTGTCGGCTATACGGTGGTAACCGCGATAAAGCGCCCGGTTCTGCCCGACCTCGCTCTGGAAGGCGCTGATTTTGGGCAAACAAGCATCAACTGCCGTGCGCAACTCCTGGCTGTCGCACACGCCGTTAAGATGTGACACGGGCGACCAGACTCGCTCCAGTTGCTCTTCCATATCCTGTAATGGTTCAGCAAAAGACTCCCAGTCCGCATCATCGGCGTGTGATTCAAGGGCCTGTATCTGCAAGCGGTGCTGGTGCAATACAGCATCGAGTGCCGGCTCTACCCGCGACGGCCTGATGTCGCGAAAACGCGGTAAACCGCTCAGATCCAGCAGGGGATTGTCAGTGAGGGGATTATCTTGGTTACTCATAAATTGATCGCTATCGGTCATGGCGAGCGCTCCGCCTGTTCACAGAAACTCCGCGTCACTGCCAAAGTGGCTTCGATTACTCTATCATTATGGCCGGTTGGCGCGAGTTAAAGCGCCTCTTTCCCAGATCTTTAAAATATGACTGAGCATTTTGATTTCCTCGTAATTGGTGGTGGCAGCGGCGGTATGGCGGGCGCGCGACGCGCAGCCGAGTACGGTGCCCGCACGGCGATCGTAGAGGGCGATCGACTGGGCGGGACCTGCGTCAATGTAGGCTGTGTACCCAAGAAGATGATGTGGAATGCGGCACACTTTGCCGACACTCTGGCACTCGCTGATGACTACGGCTTTGCCCTGCCAGATACCGCGTTCGACTGGGCATCGTTCAAAGATGCGCGTGATGCGTATATCTTAAGACTGAACGGTATCTACCAGCGTAATCTGGAATCCTCAAAGGTATCACTGTATACCGGTTGGGCTCAGTTTGATTCCAGCTCAACCGTTCGCGTGGGTGACCAGCACCTTAGCGCTGACCACATCCTGATTGCGACGGGCGGGCGGCCAATGGTACCCAAGATACCCGGAGCGGCGCTCGCTATTACCAGCGATGGCTTTTTTGATCTTGGCACCCAGCCGCAGCGCCCGCTGATTATCGGTGCCGGGTATATCGCGACTGAACTCGCCGGGGCGCTTAATGCGCTTGGGTCCGATGTCACCATGGCGCTGCGCAAAGACATTCTGCTGCGTGGATTCGATATCACCCTGCGCGAGAGCGTCATGGACGAAATGATATCCGCTGGAATCAACATTCTGACCGGCGTGCAGATGACCGCTATTGTTCGTGAAGAAAATGGGCTGCTGGCGGTGCAGCGCCAGGACGGTGAGTCGATAAGCGGGTTCGACTGCATTATCTACGCCATCGGCCGCGATCCGGCCACTGACACCCTGGGCCTGGCATCGACTGGCATTAAACCCGACAGTGCGGGCTATGTACGCACAGATGAATGGCAGAACACCACTGTGCCAGGGATTTACGCTGTGGGTGATGTCACCGGGCGCCCGGCCCTGACGCCGGTGGCCATTGCTGCCGCCCGGCGCTTGTCGGATCGGCTTTTTGGCGGCCAGGATGAGGCGCGACTGGATTACTTGAATATCCCGAGTGTGGTGTTTTCCCACCCCCCGATTGGCACCGTTGGCCTGACAGAAGACGAGGCACGACAAACTTACGGCCATGACAACGTCAAGATTTACCAGAACCGCTTTACCGACCTTTTTTACTCTGTGACGCACCATCGTGTAC
>JAAZYQ010000058.1 GCA_014239575.1 Gammaproteobacteria bacterium | reverse complement strand
AAAAAAACTGTCGAACCATGGTTCGAGCGAAATAGCCGTTGGGCAACTCCACCAGGTGCAGGTTGCGCCAGTCTCGAACATCACGCAGGTAGGCCAGATCATCTTCAGACCGACCCTGGCCTTCAGCTTTACCCGCGGCCGACAGCCACAGTCGGGCCTGGCCGATCAGATCCAGTGCAACGTTCGTTAGCGCGATATCTTCTTCCAAAACCGGAGCGTCTGCAGACCACTCGGACAGCCGGTGGCCGAGGATCAGGGCGTTATCACCCAATCGTAAAAGCAATTCGAAACGAGCTTGGTCGACTTTCAAGTTTTGGCTCAAAGGTTCTCAATACCGTCTGGAACGGGGTAAAAGGTGGGATGCCGGTAGACCTTGTCGTTCGCTGGTTCAAAAAATGGACCTTGATCCTCGGGCGATGAGGCTGTGATTTCGCCAGAAGGCACGACCCAGATACTCACCCCTTCCTGGCGGCGCGTGTAAAGATCCCGGGCGTTTCCGAGCGCCATCGGGGCATCAGCCGCATAGAGACTGCCGATGTGTTGGTGGGTGAGGCCCTGTTTACTCCTTACGAAGACTTCCCACAGTGGCCACTGGCCTGATTCCGCTTTCATAGTTGTCAGATCTCCTGCGATTTAGAGCGGGCAGATTAGATTAGGCAGTCCGGTGACCGCCAGAACGTTTACGGGCATAAGCCCGCGCAGCCTCGCGCACCCACTGACCGTTTTCATGGGCGTTAACTCGGGTTTTCATTCTCTTGTCGCCGCAGAGTCCCGGGCCATTCACGGCTGCCCAAAACTCGTCCCAGTCTATGGCGCCAAAATCGTAGTGGCCGCGAGCTTCGTTCCAGTTAAGCTTGGGATCCGGAATGGTCAGTTCTAGATGGTCTGCCTGGGGGACCGTTATGTCGATGAAACGTTGACGCAGTTCATCGTTGCTCTGGCGTTTGACTTTCCAGGCCATGGATTGGCTACTATGGGATGACTCGCTGTCATGCGGACCAAACATCATCAACGACGGCCACCACCATCGATTTAAGGCATCCTGGGCCATGGCCACCTGATTAGCGGTCCCCTTTGCCAGAGTGACCATCATTGCGTAGCCTTGCCGTTGGTGAAAACTCTCCTCCTTGCAGATTCGGACCATGGCACGTGCATACGGGCCATAGGAGGTGCGGCACAAACTAATCTGGTTGACAATCGCCGCCCCGTCTACCAGCCAGCCGATGGCCCCGATATCAGCCCAGGTGAGTGTGGGGTAGTTGAAGATGTTCGAGTACTTCATGCGCCCTTCATGAAGTCTGTTAAGCAGTTCTTCGCGGGTAATCCCCAGCGTTTCGGCAGCACAGTAAAGATACATTCCATGACCACATTCGTCTTGCACCTTCGCCAGCAGACCAATTTTGCGCTCAAGTGTCGGAGCCCGGGTAATCCAGTTTCCTTCAGGCTGCATGCCAATGATTTCAGAGTGGGCATGCTGAGCTATCTGACGGATCAATGTCTTGCGATAACCGTCGGGCATCCAGTCCTTGGGCTCAATCTTGATTTCTTCGGTGATTTTATCCAGAAACTGCTGCTCCAGTTCCTTGTTATCAATTTCCGATTGAGAGTTTGGTAACTCGCGACTAACCATCAACACCACCTTCGTGATACGGTTTAATACAATCTGTTACAGAATATTATATTAAAACGAATAACCTGTGTCACTTTGAACGGTAAGCGCTCGCGGCTCAACCGGTCTCAGTGGTCGCGTCGCCACGGGCCGTTAGTGTTTCAGAGCGCCAAAGGCAATGATCTTCTTTGGCGGCGGGTAAAACGGCCATCGCCAGTGGAAACGTCCATGTTTTTTCTGATTGAACGAAGCTCCTGGTGGCCACGAAAGGTGGGCCTTTATTCGGTTGCCTCAGAACCTTCCAAAGACTACGATAGGTTGGAAATTACAACTATTAATGGTTCAGTCAAATGCAACAAAGTGTTTTGAAAGAAGAGTTCATTGATGGGTGTCTGGAACTGACCCTGAACCGACCTGAAAGACTTAATGCTTTTACACCGGAGTTACACAAAGCATTGCGGTCCGCACTCGAAAAAGCGGCAGATACCCAGGCTTGCCGGGTGGTATTGTTAACGGGCGCTGGCCGCGGGTTTTGCGCTGGACAAGATCTGGGTGGGTCTGATCCTACTTTGGGTGACAAACCGCGGGATCTGGGTGCGTCGATTGAGCAATTCTATAACCCGCTGATCCGCTTAATTCGGTCTTTGGAAAAACCAGTTGTCTGTGCCGTGAATGGCGTTGCTGCCGGCGCGGGTGCCAATATTGCTTTGGCTTGTGACCTGGTTGTTGCCTCCCGAGCCGCAAAGTTTATTCAAGCCTTTTGTAAAATAGGATTAATTCCGGACTGCGGTGGAACCTGGACTGTGACCCATCTGATTGGGGAAGCGCGGGCAAAAGCCATCATGCTCACCGGCATGCCAATCTCCGCCGAGCAAGCCGCAAGTTGGGGCTTGATCTGGCAGGTATTTGATGACGAGCACCTTTTAGCAGAGGCGCGTAAACTCGCCCAGCAGTTTGCAACCGGGCCGACGGCGAGTCTGGCGATGACTAAAAAAGCCATTCATGCCGCATTAACTAATGAGCTTGATCAGCAACTCGACCTGGAGCGAGACCTGCAACGAGAGGCCGGGTGGGGTGAGGACTACGCCGAAGGCGTAGCTGCGTTTTTGGCCAAACGTGCACCCAACTTCAAGGGCAGATAATTGGCTGGGCGGGAGAAGCGAGATCGAGTTTTCAGTTGCCTGAGGCTTGGGTTTGAGCAAAGGATCGTCACAGGGATAGCCGATTTAGTGAATGGAATTGTCACCGCAAGCCTTAAGTCAAGTTGATTGGAACAAGATTCGTTGCCGTTAACTGACCGTCAGTCGTCTGGCTGGTTGCCAATTTCGCGCGAGGCGACCAAGTTGACTCTAGAGGCTAGCTCGGCTGACAGACGTAACGCCGGATCGGCGCGTCATTGGACTTTCCTGGCGCTGAATTTTAAGACTGGTTGCGGATGGCTCGATTGGTGTCGCCGGCTTACGGTAGGCAGCGTCTTCGAAACTTCCCCTGCGGGCTAAGGCCAGGACAATACTCCGAATGGATCGTCATTACGTTTTCGCAATTGCGGCGCCGATTTTTTGGAGCCTTGCAGGGGTGATTGTGAAGTCCCTGGAACAGGCAACAGAATGGCAGATTAATTTCTACCGTTGTGGATCATTGGCCATTTTTGTGGCGCTGTTTATCTTGTTTCGTTATCGCCATTCGACGCTCGTTGTTATTCGTTCTGGGGGAGCGAAGGCATTACTGGCTGGGGCCCTGCTGAGTGGAGCGATGATCTGCAACATCGTTGCTCTCAAATACACCACGGTGGCGGTGGCGGTGTTGGTGATGGCGGCTGCACCGATATTTGCGGCGCTGCTTGGACGCGTGTTTCTGAGTGAGGCTGTTGGGATCCGTGGCTGGATCAGTGTTGCGTTAGGCGTTGTCGGTCTCGCGATTATGGTGGGTGGAAGGCTCCAGTTAGGTGACACCTTAGGAGTGGCGGTCGCCATTTTGGGTATTATGTTTTTTGGTGCTTATACCGTTACCCTGAGGGTAGGTAAGATGCTTGATATGACACCGGCCGTCTTCTATGGTGGTGTGATCGGCGCGTTGATCGGGATGTCAATGAGCTTTGTTACTGGAGTGGGACTGGCTATTCCTCTGGTCGAGATATTTTGGTGCAGCTTACTCGGTATTGTTCAATTGGGGATTGGCAGCGTACTATTTGCATTGGCCGCACAAACGGTCCCTGCGGTTCAATTGACGATATTCGCGCTGGGCGAGCCGTTGCTGGCTCCGTTATGGGCGTGGGTGGGCATTGGCGAAGTCCCGTCCGTAGCAACCATGATTGGCGGTGGGGTACTTTTCAGTGCACTCGGGTTTCAGGTCTCGGCAAAACACTCCTAATCCGCAGGCTTTGGCAAAAGCAGAGCAAGCCGCTGGGCCCAGTAAAGAAAGAAGGCAGTGCCAATTCCCGAAGCACCAAATAACATACACATCACCAGAATCTGGTAACGGGCGGCAATTAATGGCGATACACCTGAAAGAACCTGGCCGGTCATCATGCCAGGTAAAGACACCAGTCCAACCGCTAAGAGGGAGTTAATCAGCGGGTTCATTGCCGCCTGAAATGCCTGTTGACGGGCTTGGACAGGCTCGTGTCCGGCACCCAGTTCAGCGTGATAGCGTTCGGCTGAGATGCTTACCGAGTTCATGGTGTTGGCAAAAATCATACCCGCCAGTGGAATCAGGTAACGAGGTTCATACCAGGGGTTGATGTTAATCACGACCTGGGTGGCAAGAATAAGGACCGGCAAACCACCAACGGTAATGGCCGCTACTGACGCCCAGTAAAGGCGTGGCCGCTCGCTCCCCAGCGGTCGCAATGCAATCCAACTGGCGACGGTGACCATGATAAGGATTACCACCGATACGACAAGTGGATTATCTGAACGAAAAAGAAAAACCAGTACGTAACCAATCACTAGCAACTGGGACAACATGCGGATAACAGCATAGATCGTGGTCCCAGCCGATAACGACCAACGCCATTGGATCAGTACCACAACCAGTACCGGAATGAAGATCAGCAGCAGTCGCGCCAGCGGGATCGATTCTACCGAAGGGCCCATAGATAAAGCGGCGAATTCCCGCTGATCAGCTAGTTGAAGATCGGGCTCGGCGGCCTAAGTCCAAGCGGCCGTTGCCTCAGATCGATTGAATCTACGGTCAGACTTTCTTCTTGGGCACAGTGCGCAGATTGAGGTCTTCGATCAGAACGGTACAATATTGTGCTACTTCACGTTTGGTACCTTGGCGATAGCCCGTGACCGAAGAGACTGAGTTAGCTACTACGTACCGGTAGCAGTTGCCATTGGAGCCGCCGCTGGGTAGTTCGGCCTTTTCTATTTCTACTACGTTGTAGGATAGATGCGGGAAATCTTCGAAGTTCAGGACTGGTTCGGGTTTTTTTGATGAAGCCCTGGAGTGAGCCATAGGGGGGGACTCCGTTTGTAGCGGTTGACTACCGCGCGATCGGTTGATTCGAGGACGGCTAGTCAGCGCAGCACGCGAAAAACCTGGAAATATTCGAACAGCCTTCGATTGTAGCATATCAATCAATCGTTTTAGAATTATCCAGCCTTTTTTGGTTATGTCAGCCGGCCCAGATTTGCCTCGCCCTTCGGGCAGGCCGCTAGTCGTGCTAAGCCCAGGTCATCGCTTGACCAAAATAAAATCTCAAATTCGAGTACTGGCAAAGATGATGGGACTCCTGTTCCAATTTAGAAGATAGCCCCAAAACCGGGCACGGCAGGCATAACCGTGCCGGTTGTTGTTCTGGCCAACAACTGGTTTTCCGGGTTTAGCGGTTTATTTTGTGAATTGCCCGTCCCGCCACAGCCAGCGCCGCTTCATGGGTTGCTTCGGCGAGGGTCGGGTGGGCATGCACGGTCCGCGCAAGGTCTTCTGTACTGGCTTCCATCGCCATGGCAAATACCGCCTCGCAGATGAGTTCTGATACCTGTGGGCCAATCATATGTACCCCCAGGATGCGGTCGGTCTCAGCGTGAGACAGAATTTTGACAAACCCACCTGTCATCCCAACCGCCTTAGCCCGGCCGGTAGCCGCAAAAGGGAAGACTCCGGCCCGATATTCAATAGTGTTGGTTTTGAGTTGCGGCTCGGTAGCGCCAACCCAGGCTATCTCTGGATCCGTGTAGATAACCCAGGGGATAGTCGAAAAATCGACATGGCCCGCACCCGAAGCGATGCGTTCAGCGACCGCGACACCTTCTTCAGATGCCTTGTGGGCCAGCATAGGTCCGCGGACCAGGTCGCCAACCGCCCAGACGCCGTTGATCGCAGTAGCGCAGTTCGGGTCTACTTCGACGAATCCCCGCTCGTTAACTTGAAGGCCGCAAGCGGGATCCAGCAGATCATCGCTAGCGGGGCGGCGGCCGACAGCAACGATTAGACGCTCGACCGGAACCGACAGGTCATCTGCGCCATGGCGATAATTGATGATGCAGTCCTCGGAGCTTGAGTCCACCTGAGTTACCTGGCAGCCCAGTCGTATGTCCAGCCCTTGTCGGCTAAATTGTTTTTGCGCCTCGCGTGCGATCATGGGATCAGCACCGGGTAGAAATTTATCGAGCGCTTCCAGTATGACGACCTTCGACCCCAGGCGTCGCCAGACGCTGCCGAGCTCTAGGCCAATAACACCGGCGCCGATGACGCCCAGTGTCGATGGCACTGTATCGAAATCGAGCGCACCGGATGAGTCAAAAATGGTTTTGCCGTTGGGCTCGATACCCGGCAGCACTGTTGGCGCGGAGCCACTGGCAAGGATGACATGCTGAGCGCTGATCACCTGGTCCTCGCCATGGCCGTCTGATGCCCTGACGCGGACCTGGCCCGGGGCAAGGAGGCATCCGTGTCCATTGATTGAAGTCACCTTGTTGGCTTTGAACAAGGCTCCAATGCCGTCAGTCAATTCGCTGACAATGCGCCGTTTACGTTGCTGCATCTCCTCAATATTGATCTCGACAGGCCCAGTGTTAATACCGTGTTCGGTCGAATGTTTTCGGATCTGCTCGAAGCGTTCAGAACTATCCAGCAGGGCCTTAGATGGAATGCAGCCGACATTAAGGCAGGTACCCCCTAGCGAGGGCTTGTTGTCGTTGTCGATCCAGCGGTCAATACAGGCAGTCTTGAGTCCTAATTGAGCACAGCGGATGGCCGCGACATAACCGCCTGGTCCGGCGCCGATAACAACAACATCAAAATCGGATGAACTCATTAGTAACTCGCGCGATCAGGCAATGGGGGACTGCAATGTCAAGACGAAAACTTGAGACACTAGACCTCCAGTAGCAGTCTGGCGGGATCTTCCAGCGCTGCCTTGATGGCAATCAGGAACGACACAGCATCGGAACCATCAATAATACGGTGATCATAGGATAACGCGAGGTACATCATCGGTCGGATGACTACGGCGCCATCAAACGCCATGGGTCGATCCTGGATTTTGTGCATGCCCAGGATCGCACTCTGCGGTGGGTTGAGAATAGGGGTAGACAGCATTGACCCAAAAACCCCCCCGTTGGTGATCGTAAAGGTTCCGCCAGTCAGGTCTTCCAGGCGTAAGGTGCTAGCTTGGGCCTGTTGCCCGAATTCCGCGATCCTGGATTCAATATCGGCAAGCCCGCGCTGATCTGCATCGCGCAGGACCGGAACGACAAGTCCTCGTGAAGAGGATACCGCGATGCCAATATCGTAAAAGTCATGGTGGATGATGTCATCACCATCTACTGCGGCGTTAAGGATCGGGAAACGCTTGAGCGCTTCAACACAGGCTTTGACAAAGAATGACATGAAACCCAGACGCACGCCGTGAGTGTTTTCGAAGGTCTCACGATAGCGAGCACGCAGTGCCTTTATCTGGTGCAGGTCCACCTCGTTAAAAGTAGTCAGGATCGCGGCATTATGCTGGGCCTGAACCAGTCGAGAGGCGATAGTGCGGCGTAGCCGACTCATCGGCTCACGGCGACTTTCGCGCAGCCCGGTCGGTGTTGTGGAGTCCGCATCGGCCTTTTGAGGGGCGCTTAGATCTTCTTTGAGTATGCGCCCACCCCGCCCGCTACCGGATATTTGATTCAGGTCAATATCTTCAACAGCCGCCTGGTGGCGTGTTGCTGGCCCGGCGGGTGCTGTACGCTCAGTGGTTGTGGATGCGGGTGGTTGTTTCTCCTGGGGTGGCGGCGGTGAGGTGGCGCCATCTGTGGACTGTTTTTGGTTAGAGGGACCAGCCACGGGACTAACTGTGTCATGAGTCGTTTCAGTTCCAGTCGCTTCTTCAAACAGGGCGATTACGTCATTCGCCAATACCGTCTCGCCCTCGGCGTGCAATATTTGAGTAATAACCCCGTCACGTGGAGCGGGCACCTCGAGTACGACCTTCTCGGTTTCGATATCCACCAGGTTGTCATCCCGGCGAACTGGATCACCAACCTTAGCGTGCCAGTGGAGCATAGTGGCGTCTGCAACCGACTCGGGCAACATGGGGACTCTGATTTCAACGGGCATTGGATTGCGCCTCTTCGGATCGCGCAGCTTTGGAAAGCTGTTCAGCCCCCAGTGCCTCGCTGACCAACTGTTTTTGCTCTGTAAGATATTGCTGATAGGAGCCAGCGGCCGGCGCTGCTGAAGCTTGGCGGCTGACATATTCGAGGGACTGATCCCGCACCACAGCTCGACTGAGGTGGTTTTGAATGCGATGCCAGGAGCCCTGGTTGCGCGGTTCTTCTTGACACCATACCACCTGGCTCCGGTTGGGGTAGTGATTCAGTATGGTTTCAAGATGATCCTGTGGAAACGGGTACAACTGCTCGACGCGTATGATCGCGGTATCGATCTGTTGCCGTCGGCTGCGCTCCTCAAGCAGATCAAAGTAGACCTTCCCTGAACACAGAATGATCCGTTTAACTGCCGTGCGATCCAAGGCATCGATTTCATCAAGCACTGGGTGAAAAGCGCCTTGAGACAGATCAGAAACCGGCGAGATAGAGGCACGGTGGCGCAGCAAACTCTTGGGCGTCATAACAATCAGCGGCCGCCGCAGTTGTCGGATCATTTGCCGGCGGAGCATGTGAAAAAACTGAGCCGGGGTAGTCGGCATACAAACCTGCATGTTGTTGTCGCCACAAAGTTGCAAAAAGCGTTCGAGGCGGGCAGAGGAATGTTCGGGGCCCTGGCCTTCCATGCCGTGTGGCAGAAAAAGCGTGAGTCCGCACAATCGTTGCCACTTGGTTTCACCGCTGCTGATGAACTGATCAATAACAACCTGTGCGCCATTGGCGAAATCCCCGAACTGCGCTTCCCAGATCGTGAGTGTTCGAGGTTCCGTGGTCGCATAGCCGTATTCAAAACCCAGAACGGCTTCTTCAGATAGGAGTGAATCGATTACCAGGAATTGCGATGGATCATCACCGATGGTGCGCAGCGGTACATAGGGGTTTCGGCGAGCCTGGTTCTTAAGTACCGCGTGGCGATGCGAAAAGGTTCCCCGCCCCGAGTCCTGCCCTGAGATACGTACAGCGTAACCATCCTGGATCAAGGATCCATAGGCCATAGTCTCGGCAAAACCCCAATCCATGGGTATTTCACCCGTTGCCATCCGGGTGCGGCCGTCCAGGATTCGGCGTACCCGCGGATGAAGATCAAAGTCTTCAGGTAAGGTCACCAGTTGGTCATTGAGATCAATTACCCGTTCGGCACTGATCGTGGTATCCACCGGATCAGTCCAGCGCGCGGTTATATAGGGTGACCAGTCGACCAGATACAGCGACTTATCTGGGTCGGTGGCGGGGGGGTGAACTACCTGTCCCTGGTCCAATGCGTCGCGGTAATGCTCAACCATAGCATCACTCTGTGCGGTGGTGATCACGCCTTCGTCAGCCAGTCGGCCCGCATACCGTTGACGTGTGGTCGGCAGGTTACGGATTACGCGGTACATGCTCGGCTGGGTAATTGCCGGCTCGTCTGCCTCATTGTGACCCAGTCGGCGGTAACAGACCATATCGACCACAACGTCTTTGTTAAAGGCCATGCGAAAGTCGTAAGCCAATCGACTAGCGAATATTATGGCGTCCGGATCATCGCCATTAACGTGAAAAATCGGTGCCTGAACCATTTTAGCCACCTCAGTACAGTAAGGCGTCGAGCGGGCGTCAAGTGGATTTCGAGTGGTGAAGCCGATCTGATTATTGATGACGATATGGACCGTACCTCCGGTTGAGAAGCCACGCGTGTTAGACATGTTGAGTGATTCCATCACCACACCCTGGCCGGCAAAGGCCGCATCTCCGTGGATAAGCACGGGGAGCACCGTATTTTTTTCGTCGTCTTTACGCCTATCCTGGCGGGCCCGTACCGAGCCCTCGACTACCGGGTTAATGATCTCCAGATGAGAGGGATTAAATGCCAGGGCCATATGCAGTACACCACCGGGTGTTTCAATATCGGCAGAGAATCCCTGGTGGTACTTCACATCACCAGTATTCATCTGACTTCCATTACTGGTGGTTTTACCTTCAAATTCACCGAATAGTTCCTCGGGCGATTTCCCCAGTATATTGACCAGTACATTGAGCCGGCCCCGATGAGCCATTCCGACGACAATCTCTTTGATACCAGTACCACCGGCCCGCTGGATCAAATCGCCGAGCATAGGGACCAGAGCCTCTCCACCTTCCAGGGAGAAGCGTTTCTGCCCAACGTAACGGGTGTGCAGGTAGCGCTCAAGGCCTTCAGCCGCCGTCAAACGCTGCAACAGGTGTCGGCGAAAATCAGCACTCGCGGAGGCCCGCACGGGTTCGCATTCCAACCGTTCCTGCAACCAACGCTTTTGTGCCGTATCGGTGATGTACATGTACTCGATGCCCAGTGGCCCACAATAGGTGGCATCACACAATTCAAGGATCCGGTTCAGCGGCATCTGCGCCGGCCCAAACGCAAGAGATCCAGTATCGAAAAAGGTTGAAAGATCGGCTTTTTCCAAGCCCTGGGCTTTTAAGTCGAAATCCTCCGGCACTTCAGGTCGTGCCAGGCCCAACGGATCGGTACTTGCAATACTATGTCCGCGGGTACGGTAAGCATTGATGAGGCGTAGCACGGCTGCCTGTTTGCGGCCGTATTCGGCATGATCCGTTGCGTGAAGTTCGCTGGCCGTTATCGCAGAGTTTGCAGTGGGCTGATTCGACAGGGCGTGAAAAACCTGCTGCCAGCGTGAATCGACACTGTCCGGGTCATTGCGGTAGCGGTTATGAAGGTCTTCGAGGTAGGCGCGATTCCCTCCGGAGAGAAAATCTGCGTTGGCTGCCGATCCCCGGCCAGTCTTTGTGCTCATCCGGCAGGCGTTACTTGCTCGCAGCTCAAAATGGGTGTTGCGGGTCCGTCGTCAGGGTAAAAAAGGATCAATAAAAATTATACGCTATATCGGTTCAGTGTGAAATCAAATTATAGTTTTGTAGCTTAACGGGTCCCGGTATGACCGAAGCCGCCGGTTGACCGCGCGCTCTCGTCAAAGGCCTCTACGACCTCAAAGACTGCCTGCACCACAGGTACGATCACCATCTGGGCAATACGGTCACCGGGATTAATCTGATAGGTTTCACCACCGCGGTTCCAGCAAGATATTTTGACTTCTCCTTGATAGTCGCTATCGATGAGTCCCACCAGGTTACCCAGGACAATGCCATGTTTATGGCCCAGTCCCGAGCGGGGCAGCAGTACCGCAGCATGAGATGGATCATCAATATGAATGGCTATGCCACTGGGAATCAATTCGCATTGGCCGGGTGTGATTGTCAGTGGGGCGTCAAGGCAGGCAACGAGATCAATACCTGCCGAACCTTGTGTGGCATATGCCGGAAAGGCAAATTCCTCGCCCAGGCGTTTGTCGATAACTTTAAGCTGAATTTTTTGCATGATATCGTCCGGCGATCTCTTCGACCAATCGCCTGGCAAGTTCAGTCTTGCTATCGTGGCCAAGATCGACTTGATCGTGCTGGCTGATCAGTGTCAGAGTGTTATGGTCGCTGCCAAATGGATTGCCATCACCACCCACCTGATTTACCGCAATCAGGTCGAGACGCTTGTTTTTTAACTTCTGGCGGGCATGCTCAAGAGGCTGGTCAGTCTCAGCCGCAAAGCCGACGGTAAACGGTGGATCTGGTTGTTGTGTCACCGTCGCCAGAATATCGGGGTTTCGCACAAACTCAACAGTCAGCGTTTGCGCGTCCTTTTTCATTTTTGTGGGCGCGACCTGTGCAGGTCGGTAGTCAACAACCGCTGCGACTCCAATAAAGATATCGAACCCGGATACATCCGATTCGACCGCGTTAAGCATCTCTTTCGCCGTGGTTACGTTCTTCAATTCAATCCCAGTGGGAGGCGTTATCGTGACAGGGCCGCTGATCAGAGACACGCTTGCACCAGCCTGTTTTGCTGCGCTAGCGACTGCGTAGCCCATTTTTCCAGAGCTGTGATTGGATAAACCGCGAACGGGGTCGAGCGCCTCCCAAGTGGGGCCGGCCGTAACCATGACTCGAACGTTGGCCAGAGGTCCCGGGTTTTGGGAATGGGTCAAGCATTCAAGAATCTCGTTCGGCTCGAGCATTCGTCCGGGGCCTGTGTCCCCGCAGGCTTGCAGTCCTTCGGCGGGGCCCAGTAGCACAATGCCGTCTGCCCTAAGGGTTGCCAAATTGCGCTGGGTGGTTGGTTTGCGCCACATCGCCTGGTTCATGGCTGGCGCCAGAATTACCGGCGCCGAAGTCGCCAGGCAAACGGTACTCAGCAGATCCGAAGCCAGGCCGGCAGCAAGGCGTGCGATAAAGTCAGCGCTTGCAGGAGCGACCACAATAGTGTCGGCCCAGCGTCCAAGTTCAATATGACCCATTCCAGATTCAGCTTCTGGATCCAGCAGGGTGTCGCGAACCGGTCGGCCGCTGAGCGCTTGCAGTGTGAGCGGCGCAATAAAGGCTTTGGCGGCCTGGGTCATAATGACCTGCACCTGGGCGCCTTGCTTAACTAGTTGGCGAACAAGTTCGGCAGATTTATAGGCGGCGATGCCGCCAGTAATGCCTACAATGAAGTGCTGATCAGCGAGACGGGACATGGTTTGAGAGTCTAACGGTTGATGGTGCGTCGGGGAAATCGCAGAGTATTGATCGGTATTTGGCACCAAAAGTGTAAAGATTGGCCCGCTCCCCTAGGAAAAAGGATCAAAATCTGGTATAAAACGCGGCCTTTACAGGACACAGCGCAGGTATTTAAGCCATGGCTAGAGTTTGCCAGGTAACCGGTAAGCGAGTGATGACGGGAAACAACGTATCACACGCACATAACAAGACCAAACGGGTCTTCAAGCCGAACATTCATGATAGACGTTTTTGGGTCCCAAGCGAGAATCGCTGGGTTCGCCTACGCGTATCTCATCAGGGTTTGCGGATTATAGATAAAAAGGGTATCGATACCGTGCTTGAAGAGCTTCGTGGTCGAGGCGAGAAAGTTTAATAAGCCAGAGGGAATCGAATAATGAGAGACAAGATCAAACTGGTATCGTCTGCAGGGACAGGCCATTACTACACGACGACCAAGAATAAGCGCAACCAGCCTGAGAAGATGGAAATTCGCAAATTCGACCCAGTGGTACGTAAGCATGTAGCCTACAAGGAAGCCAAGATTAAGTAAGTCTGGAAGCTTGTCGGGCTAAACGCCCGAAATACATGCACAGAACCCTCGCGACGCGAGGGTTTTTTTTGGCTGACGTCAGCGGGCGCGGTAGGTAATTCTCCCTTTGCTTAGA